>JBLHLB010000261.1:0-6000 GCA_047618505.1 Planctomycetota bacterium | reverse complement strand
CGAGAGCTCTACAAACAGACCATGGAAGGTCTCGCGGATCTGCGCCGGGAATTGGGTGCGGAGGACGGCGTCTTCGAAAAACGCGTGGCCGAGATGTTCAATGGTGAACCGCGCAGCCGCGAGTTGCTGCGTGACGCGCGACGCGAGGCGCTGTGGCGTCGCAACGATAGCGAAAAGGAGCGCGCCTGGCTCACGGGCTTGCTCGATCAGAAGGACCAGGAGATCGAGAGCGTCCAGGCTGAACTCGTGGCCCTACGTGAGGAGTCTAAATGGTTGCGCGGAGAGGTCGAGTCCCGAGACGAACACCTCTCGTGGCTCCAGAGCAAACACGACCATCTGGCGCGGGACTTGGCGCAACTTGAGGAGTTGGAATCCAGCATCCGCGGGGAGGTCGTTGATGCCGCTCAATTGGATCAGTTCGAGGAACGCTTTGATCGCCTGCGCAGCAGCATTGCCGCCGTCGGTGGACAAGCCGCGCCTGGCGCAGCCATCGCGGGCCATTTACTCGATGCCCAGGCCCTGTTCGTTTCGGCGGAGCTTGCGCCCCTCTCGCGAGAACTGCACGCGTTGATGGGGGAGCCGCTTCCTACGGAGGTTGAAGATCCCGCCAACGCACTTCTCTCCCGTGTCCGGCGGGCGAGCCGGCTGGCTGAAAAACTCTTGAACGAGCTCACCTGGCGTCGCAGTTCAATGGACGGCATCTACAACAAGGCTGGCCGGGGCGCTTTGAAGTACTTGCTCGGTGTCACCGCTTTCGGTCGTGAGGTGCGCTGCTGGTCTCCCCAATCGCACGCTTCTAACGAGACAGTCGATCTAGACGAAGCCAAGAGGAAAGGAGAGGAGTCATGAGTCGTTTGACGTCTTCCAGCTCGGTGTCCATTGTCTTGCCGGCACTCGATACCCGAGAATTGTTCGAAGTGAATCTCCCTCCCCTAATTGCGGAGCTTGCCCAACGCAGGGCCGGCGCAGCCGATTGTGAAGACGAGATCATTGTCGTCGATGACACCGGTACTGGCAGTTTGGCCAAGTGGCTCGGGGGGCGCTTTTCCGAAGTACGCAGCGTTGTGCGGGGGGAGAACGGTGGCTTTGCCCGGGCGCTCAAGAGCGGTGTAGAGGCCGCGCGGAATGACCTCGTCTTCTCTCTCAACACGGATGTGCTCGTGCGTCCTGGGTTCCTCGAACCCCTGGTGAAGGTCATTGGGAATCCTGAGGTCCTGGCTGTTTCCCCACGCGTCCTCCTTAACGGTTCAGAGGATACTTTTGAGTCCTGGACCTACCTCGCTCTGAAAGACGGTCTCCTGAGTCTAGAGCGCCCGGAGTACGCCGCCCCAGGGCAAACCTCCAAGGCTCCGGACGCGGAGGGTGGGCCTTGCCCAGTGCCATTTGCGGTGGGGGGGACCCTGCTCTTTCGCGCCAAGGAATTCCTCGAAGGCGGCGGATTCGACCCTCTCTTCGAGCCCTTCTATCTGGAGGATGTCGACTGGTGTTGGGAAGGCTGGGCCCAGGGGCGCAGCATTCTCGTCGAATCGGCCTCTGTCGTCGAGCACAACCACCGCGGCACAATCGGGACCCGCGTTGCATCAGATGTCGTAAGGGCAGCCATTGAACGTAACCGGCTACTGTTCCTCTGGAAGCACCTGGACGACGGCGCATTGGTGGAGGAGCACCTGACGGCCCTGTCGCGGCTGGCGAGCGATGCCTGGATTTGCGACGAGCGGCAGAAGCTGATCTGGCTCAAGCTCGCCCTCGACGATCGCACCGCTGCCCTAGCTGCGCGTGCCCAGCGCAAGACCCCCAAGCTGGGCTTCCAGGAGATCCTGGACAAGCTCGGCTAACCGCAGGCTGCGGTCAGGATCTTTTCAAGGGCGTCCACGTGCTCTTGTCGACCAAAGCGCTCTTCCGCCAAGGCCTTGCCCTGACGGCCGAAGAGTGCGCGCAGGTCGCTATCCCCAAGGAGTTGATCGATGGCACGGGCCATTGCCAAGGTGTCCTTGCGAGGGACAAGGAAGCCGTTGTGCTCGTGTTCAAGCCAGTCGGGAATACCACCGACTTCGTAGGCCACGATCGGCGTCTCATGGGCCATCGCCTCGAGGCCCACCAATCCGAAGGGCTCGTCCCAAACCGAGGGGCAAACGACCACGTCGGCGCGTCTATAGAGTTCTTCCATCGCATCGCTGGATTGCCAGCCAGCGAAGAACACGCGGTCCATAACGCCATCCTCAATAGCCTTCTGACGCAGCCATGCCTCGGCCGGACCCGTTCCAGCGATGATGGCGCGGAAAGGGCGTTCGACTTGGTTCAGCGTGCTAAGGAGGTAATCGACGCCCTTGTCCGGCAGGGTCAAGCGTGCCGGGGTGAGCAGCAGTCCAGCCTCAGGATCGCGCGCCAAAAAGTCGCACGTTGCCTGGTCGAGGCATTCGCTTGACTGTGCCTTCGGCTGATCGGCAAGCGCACTACCTGAGTTCGTGAAGTAGTACAGAATGCTTGTGAGGCTCGGATCAAAGTCCAGCTGCAACAACTGCGTCAGCATGTAGCGCGAATTCGTCAGGACACGTGCAGAGCGCTTGACCGTAGCCAACTCTTTTTGCTTGCGGCTTAACTCTCGAATGGGGGCGAAGAGGTAGCCGCGCTCGTCATCCTTCTTGAAGCAGATGCAGCCCCCCTTGAGCCAGTAGCGCTGGAGACAGACCGCGCCCATGGGTTCGCGGCAGGTGTCGCCGTCCTCTTTGTACTTGTTCAGGCCCGGACAGAAGGCGACGTGGTCGTGCACGTAGCGCACAACGGGCGCGAGATCCACAAGGACTTCGTTGGCGGACACGCTACGCATGGCGGACACGTAGATTACGTCCGGTGCGATACCTTCGACGGACTGTGCCAAGCGCGTACGCACGTGCTTGGGCAAGGAGCCCGCTTCCAACTCCGGGAATTCCAGCACGGCCACATCTGCGAAGCCCGGCTGTTGGTCTTCACGGCATAGAACGGTCACGCGGTGCCCGCGTTCCATTAGGGCTGGAACGACGACGGAGGCATAGCGCTCCGTGCCGCCGATCAGGCCCCAGGTGTCGAGTACAAAGAGAACGTGCATGGCCTCGGCGGTCAGCTTCCGATGGTCATTAGGAATTCGCCGTTCGAGTTCGTGCGGCGCATCTTCTGGAGCAGCATCTCCATGGATTCCACCGGGTCGAGCTCGTTCAGGACCTTGCGCAGCATCCAGATGCGTTCGATTTCCTCTGGCGTGAAGAGCAGCTCCTCCTTGCGTGTACCTGACCGGTTGATGTCGATGGCCGGGAAGATGCGACGGTCCGAAAGTCGCCGCTCCAGGACCAGCTCCATGTTGCCGGTGCCCTTGAATTCCTCGAAGATGACCTCGTCCATCTTGGAGCCCGTCTCCACCAGGGCGGTGCCCAAGATCGTCAGCGAGCCGCCACCTTCGATGTTGCGGGCAGAGCCAAAGAAGCGCTTGGGGAATTGCAGCGCCGTTGCTTCGAGACCACCGGAGAGGAGCTTGCCATTCGAGGGCGCTTCGTTGTTCGAGGCCCGCGCTAGGCGTGTAATCGAGTCCAAGAGAATGCAGACGTCGCGGCCTGCTTCGACCATGGAGCGCGCCTTGTCGATGACCATGTTGGCCACGCGCAGGTGACGCGCCGAGGATTCGTCGAAGGTGGAGCTGACGACCTCACGCTTGCCTTCGGGGATCGAACGCTCGAAGTCAGTGACCTCCTCGGGGCGTTCGTCAATCAGGAGGATGATCAGGTGCACATCGGGGTTGTTGTGCACGATCGAGTTCGCGATCTGATGCAACAGGACTGTCTTGCCCGTTCGCGGAGGTGCCACAATCAGACCGCGTTGGCCACGGCCAACGGGCGTGATCAAGTCGGCGATGCGCATCTCCATGTGGTTTTCGGGTGTGCCTTCTAGGAGCATGCGCTCTTCGGCATAGAGCGGCACAAGTTCCTTGAAGGGAGTGCGGCCGATGATTTCCTCGGGGTCACCTCCGTCCACGGAATCGACCTGCTTCAAGCCGAAGTACTGCTCGCCGCGCTGGGGGCAGCGCAGTTCGCCTTCGATCGTCATGCCCTGGCGCAAGCCCAGGTGTTCGATCAAAGAGGGCGGAACGAAGATGTCTTCTTCGGTCGGGAGGTAGCTGTTCTGGGCCTGGCGCAAGAAACCATAGTTGTCCTTGTCGATTTCCAGGACGCCCTCGGCGATCACAGGGGTCTTCTTGAGCAAACGTACCTCGGTGATCGCGAAGACCACCTCACGGCGCTTGCGCAGCCCGTGTAGGTCGACGTCCTCGCCCTCGGCGACCTCGTGCAGCTCGTAGAGCGTCAGGGCAGTCAGATCCCGATAGCTCGTAGGCTTGCCCTTGCGCTTGGCCGTGACGACGTCCGCCTCAAGCGCTTCGATCTCCTCTTCGCTGAGGTCAGCCGGAAGGGTTGAGGCATCAATGCGAGGCTCGTCGATTAGTGCGACGGCGCCGCCACCACCGCCGCTACCGGGGTAGTGGCGGTTCTTCTTCTTCCGTTGCCAATTACGCTTCTTCGCCATGGGAGAGTTCAGGAGTTCGAGACCGGGCCGGAGGTCCGGAAGTCGGGAGGCATCTGAATTGACGCCTGGGATTGTTTATCGGGAAGGGAAGGAGGCCGTGGGTTCACCGTTCTTCGGCGTCCCTGGGCCCGGACCCTGTGTTGTTCGTGATCGTGCTGAGCAGTTGTTGCACATGCTCCCCAAGAGCAGGGAGGTCGCCATGGTTGGGGAGGACGAAATCGGCTCGCGCGCGCTTCTCCGCCAGGGGGAGTTGGGCGGCTTCGCGCCGACCTAGCTCGTCCCTGTCCCATCCACGATCCAGTGTCCGTCGTTGCCGCTCACCCTGGGGCGCGTCGACAAAGACGAGGTGGTCACAGGCGTCGACCCAGCCGTGCTTGTGGTCATTTTCCAAGAGCAGCGGGACATCCAGCACGACGCGCGGGACACCGGCCGCGCGGGCAGCGCGCAACCGAGACCAGATGGTCTCACAAACCCGGGGGTGGATCCAGCCCTCGAGGGCACGACGGTGCTCGGGGCCCTCATGGGGATCAAAGACACGCTTCGCCAAGGCGGTTCGATCCGGCTTGCCATTCGCATCCAGGGCGCCGGGGCCAAAGCGCTCCAGGACCAAGGCAGTGACCTCGGGCGTGACCAAAATTCCGTGGGCGATGGAATCTGCCGAGAGCAGGAGTCCGTCGGGTCCAGCCAAGAGCGTTCCCGCGGCCGACTTGCCAGAGGCTATACCCCCCAGAATCCCGATCACAAGGGTCCCAGAGCCACCAGAGGGGGCTTCGTCTGGCGAGGAACTGTGGTTTTTGGGGGCGGACGTCATGGAAGTGGTGCCCGCTGGTGGGGGCCGTAGCCAGCGTGCGGGCTAGCCAGTGACGGAAATCGAACCCTGCTCTGGTAGTGCACAGGCCCGGTGGGGGTAATGGGCACAGACTTACCCGGCCGGATTTCCTGCTCGTAGCAGGGCGTCAAGCTACGGACCCTTTCGGTGCCCGTCGAGGCGCCTTTCGGGGTTCTGATGAGGGGAAGTCCGCTCCGGAGCTTGCGGCAGCCCCCGCCGCTCGGGTATTCAAGACGCCGTCCGTCGCCCTGGGGTGGCCCTTTGCCTCTCCAGACTAGAGACTAAGCTCTAGAATGGCACCTCCGCGGGCCCCGATCGGGCGTGTTTTGCACGCCCAGAGGGTCCCGGTCGCATCGCCGTTCGAGTTCCGCCTTCCGTCCCCATCTACCCGCCCTGCCTATTTCTTGGGCGGGATGACCACGCCCACAGGAAACCCCCGATGACCCTGCGTTTCCAAGCTGATCTGAACAGCCAACGCACCTCTGGCGCCGCCCGAGTGAGTGCCGTTTGGTTGATCGTGCTTGCCGTCCTCTTCCTGGTTTCGATCGCCTTTGCGTTCATTACCCAGAGCGACAACACCGCCATCAGCGACCGCAATGTTGAATTGGTAGCCAGCAACTCCA
>JBLHLB010000260.1:0-6054 GCA_047618505.1 Planctomycetota bacterium | reverse complement strand
CAGCGAAGTAGCACAAGGTGGTCGTCCAGGGTCTTCTTCTTCCGGGCGTGGCAAGGTGCCCGTCTGTTCAGGCAAGCCGAGTCACGCCGGTGTCCACCGAAAACCTTGTCCGCGGCTCCAGTTGACCATCTAGATCGACGCTAAACGCGGCGAGTGGCTTGAGCAATGGAGCACTCCCGTGGCGCAGGCGCGTTTCTCCCGATGGTAGTGAAAGAACACGGCCGTCTCTTCGGTTCAGCCAGTGCGAAAATACAGATGGTGATGCCCGGTGAGAGCAGGCTTGGCGAAGAAATAACCGGCTCGCTCAACAGATCGATGCAGAGGTGCATCCCGTTCTAGCGACTGATGCAGGTCTGACTCGTTGTAGTACTCAACGCACTTGCGCAGCAAACGAAGAAGGTACCGCTGGCCCATCTGGGTGACGTGGTCTGTGGACTCTCGACGCAGGCTGGCGTGGGTTCACAATTCGAAATGGGTTGCGTCTCCCCTACCCAGCTAGCCTAGCCTCGAAGCGCCACTGATCTGGGGTGGCCGATCGCCATCAAAGGGTTCTGCAGTTTGCACGCAAGGGCCGTATCGATGGCCAGGTCGGAGTATCTCTGCGGGGCCCAGCGTCGGGCAGTGGACCCCGCATCCCTGGCTTCCACTGCCTCTTGTGAGATCCACAAGGTGATATCGCCGAGCTGGACGAGGGCGTGATCGCATTCGGACCAGTTCGTGACGCGGTACTTCGTCTTGTACGTCGGATGGACTCGGGAGTTCATCGTGGAGTCATTCGGGCTGCATTGCCGGAAGCATGATGCTGGGCGCCTGACGTTCTCCAGGGAGGTGTTCTTATGCACCAACGCCACTACGTATCCGACTCCTTATCCGGGCCGGCCCTACCTCGGCATATCGACCTACAACTCTCCTATCTCCACGATGGCTTCGTCGAGCTGTTCCTGTTCGATCTTGCTGTTGGCCAGGAGTTGTTCGAAGAGACCCTCGGCTTGAGTCCCGATCTCCGGATCGTTGAGCGCGCTTGCCACGTACTGCGGCAAGACCGCGAAGGGAGAGATGCGCACCTGGTTGCCGAATTGAGCTTCCTTGCCGAGCACGATGCGCACCGCGCCCTTGGGAATCGGCTCACCCGATTGCTTGCACTTCGAACGATCGGAAGGGGCGATCTCGGCGTAGGGAATGACCTTCTTGTTCTGGGCCTTCTCCGCACGCTTCTCCTCGGCCTTGTTGGCCAAGCTGCGAAAGAAGTCGAGGTCGGGCAGGTCCTTCGGATCCGGAGGGGACTTGGCTTCCTTCCAGGATTCCGTTTTGTAGGCCTCCTCGAGCTTCTCCATGACGTGCCCGGCGGAGCACTCGAGGTGGTACCACATGTGCCCTTGACCAAAGGGGCCCTCCACCATCACGCCTAGACGCAACTCATCTTTCTGGATGACCTTGCGGCAGCCCTTGCACTTCGCCCGCCCGGAGCGCGCGTGTTCGATGATGGTGCTGGGCAGTTCTTGCTCTTGCTCGTCTGTAGGTGCCATGGGAGGGACCTTAGCGCCCCTTGGGGCAGGACGCTACGGCTAGGGGGATTCCCCTGGGGGCGACAGGGTGCTTCTTTCATCGGCTGTGATTCTGTGGTCTCTGTCGATCTGTGGAGCCACTCTACAGCGTGGGGGTTTATGAACGCCATGCCACAGGCGATGAAGGAAGTACCCTGCGAGCTCCTGTGCACGCTCTATGACCAGGATCCCGCGAGCCGCGTCACCGGAGTCCGCAAGCTCGGCCGCCGGCGCGACCGGTTCTGATAAAGGAACGGCTGGTGAGCTGCGACCCTACTTCCCAATTCCCAGCTCATCCAAGACGGAGCTCGAAACGAATCGCGCCGCACGCGTACTGGTGTCGTGCAGCAGGATCTCGTCATCGGATAAGTAGGAGAAGCGAAAGCGCACCACGCCCTTGGGTAGATCGGTGAAGAGAAAAAAGGGCAGGCTGAGCTTGTCCCGCAGCGCGATTGGATGGTCCCAGCGCGTGACGTCTCGCCAGACGTCGTGAGCGATGAGAGCGCTGGGACGCACATGCAGGTAGGAGTCGCCGGAGCTCCATCCGCCATCGATGGGATCACCGTTGCGGTCGCGCACTTCGACGACCACGGTTTGGCCTGGCTCTATGAGGACGCGCTGCTGGGCCTGGTAGATCTCGGCGACGCTCATTGCCCTGTAGGCGCTGCCCTCTTTGGAGAACACGACGACTTCGGCAGAACTGCGCGGAGCCGGCAGCCTGAAGGCTCCGTGCGCGTCGGTCTCGGTGCTTGGTGCCCAGACGGGAAAGCCTGGCAGGCCCGCATGGTCGATGGTGGCGCGGCCTCCGATCGGAGCCATGCGCAGCGTGACTCCAGGGATGGGAGCGCCGGCAAGATCGAGTACCAGGCCAGCCAGAGAAGAACTCTCGGCCGGGACCTCGAAGCGGATCCGCTGGGTCTTGCCCTCTTTCGGTAGCAAGAGTGTGCGCGTCTCGAGCTGCTGATCGAAGTACAAGAGCTGCACCTCGATGCTGCCCTCGTCGTAGATCTGATCGAGTACCGCCAGGCCGGAATCCGTGAAGCCCAAACTCCACGTCGATCCCTGACGGCCACGAAGCGTGCTCCAGCGGCCGGGCGTTCCGCCCCGTGGACGTCCGGGGGTTTGCACGTACTTGGCTTGATAGAACGTACGCTGCGTCATTGCAGCTGACAGCTGAAGCTCGAGATGATAGCCGGCGCTGTCGAGCGCTCCTTTCAAAGTGAATTCGAGCCGCCCCGCGCGCTGCAGCTCGATCCTCCAGGCCTCTGATTCGGGCGGCACGAGCACCGTCTCAACGCGATAGCCCGCGGCCCAGACGTCGACGTATGTCGGCGCGGGCTCGCACATGCGAACACGGCCCCTTCCCTCCCCATCCGTGCTGGCGCTGCGCAGGGCGTAGTTCTCCATCAAAGCGCCATGGATGGGACGGCTGTTCCTATCGACCACCTCGAACTCTCGCCAGCCACCCCGCGGAATCAGGATTCTGAAAGGCTCTTCCAGCTGTAGCAACTCGCGCGGCTGCCCCTTTGCTGTGATGTACTTGGGAGCGCCGAGCTCCGGGTCCGCGGCGGCAAAAGACAGTCCCGTGGCCCGAAGCAAATGCTCGGCTGCCAGGAAGGCGCGCCCGTCGGGAGCGATGGGCAGTTGAACGCTCTCATACTCGCCGGCGTTGAATAGCGTGGCTTCGAGCGCAACCTCTGGCATCGGTCGATGGGTGCCCTGTTCGAGCACCAATATGGTCAGGAAGGCATTTGCGGCCCTCGAATCCGTAACACTGGGCGCATCGACGGGCTCGCGAGAGGATGCAGCGGGTTGAGCGGCCAAGCGTGCAGTTGGGCCCTCAGGATCGGGTAAAGCCTGTACAGCGGGAGTCGTAGGCGCTCCCGCCCTGGCCAAGGATTCGCGTGACCCCCTGTTCAAGAAGGCTGCAGAGGCGCACACGAGCAAGAGGGCGATTATTATGAGGCTGATCAAGGTGCGCACGAACCAACCCTAAACATCCAGCGGGTCGAGTTCCAGCACTTGAGAGTGCTCGAGACTACGCACCTGTGCTGGGTTTGAGTGCTTCCTTCATCGGCTGTGGTTACGCGGCCTATTTCGTGATCTCGATCGATTCGTGAGACTAGGGGCACGAGATCGCACAAGGACTAGAAGCACGCGAGCAGTCTGGGCCGTGAAGATTGAGGTGGGCGAACAGGCTGCAGGAGTCGGAGGATCCAGGGCACGCCAAGATGATGACCACCCCTGTGCATTGCCTCTATCCCACTCAGCATGTAGGTTGCCTAGAGCCCACTAAAATAGGGCTCTGGGGACCCGTACAGGGTTCTCGGTAGGGACATGTGCCCGTCGTAGCACCTGAGGTCTTAGTGCACGCCTTGCAACGGTACCGGCCTCGCTTCCTCTACCTAAATCTGGAGAAGCCATACAGAGTGATGTTCTCCCCCACCACGCCGGCCGTAGAGAGCGCACTGCTCGTTCGGGCATGCGGTCCGTAATCTTGCTCCGTTCCTCAAGTGACATCTGCTGTCGTCGTCGGGGTATGATGCGATCGTAACCACCCGACACCACCAGGGCTTATGCACGTTTACTCACAGGCGATGAATGAAATGTCCTGGAGAGGCCAACTAGAATCACCTATCCGCCGATGACCAGCTGCTGGAATCCGACGACGCGCGCACTTCGTGCGAGCCTGCTTCCGTTCGTGGGGATGTGCCTGCTCGTCTGTGGATTCCTGCGACCCATCCCGACGCAAGATCAAGCGGAGTTCTTTGAGGCGCGCATCCGTCCTGTGCTCAGCACGCAGTGCTATGAGTGTCATAACAGCACGGGCACGGCGAAAGGCGGCCTGCGGCTGGACTCGCGCGACGGCATTCGAGCTGCTTCCGAGACGGGGACCGCTGTCGTTCCGGGGAAGCCGGATGAAAGCCTGCTGCTGGCGGTCGTGCGTCATGAGCTTCCCGATCTCGAGATGCCGGATGGTGGAGCGCAGCTCTCTGCGGCGACGATTGCGGACTTCGAGGCCTGGATTCGCGACGGTGCGTACGATCCGAGGGAAGCGCCGCCGTCCTCCGCTGAACTCTCTGCCCTGACGTCCTGGTTGACGACGTTGGAGCGGCGCAAGCAGTGGTGGAGCCTCCGGCCGATCGAGGCGTTCGATCCGCCGCCGGCGAGCGAGTGGTCGGAGCATCCGATTGATCGCTTCATTCAGGATTCGCTCGCCGCCAACGGGCTAGAGCCAGCGGCGAGGGCCGACCGCAGGACTCTCATTCGGCGTATGAGCTTCGCTGTCACGGGTCTTCCGCCTTCACGTGGAGAGCTCGCGGAGTATCTGGCGGATGACGCGCCCGACGCGACAGAGCGGCTCATCGAACGCCTGCTCGCCTCGCCGCACTACGGCGAGCGCTGGGCGCGTAACTGGATGGACCTTGTGCGCTACGCCGATTCGCACGGCTCGGAGGGCGACCCCGGTATCCCGAATATCTATCAGTACCGGGACTATCTCATCCGCGCCTTTAACGCGGACGTGCCCTACGATCAGCTCCTGCGTGAACACGTAGCGGGCGATCTCCTGCCGGCGCCACGTATCAACCCAGAGCTGGGACTCAACGAGTCCGCTATCGGCACAGCGCACTGGCGCATGGTCTTTCATGGCTTCGCGCCCACCGACGCGTTGGACGAGAAGGTCCGCTTCGTGGACGACCAGATCAACGTCTTCGGCAAGGCCTTCCTCGCGAACACGATATCCTGTGCACGCTGTCACGATCACAAGTTCGATGCGATCAGCCAGGCGGACTACTACGCCCTCTTCGGGATCCTCGGCTCTTGCCGGCCAGCGATGCAGGACGTAAACACGCGCGAGCGCCAGGTGCTCCACGGGGAGCGACTGTCGCAGCTCAAGCAGGAGCTGCGTGCGGCCTTGGCAGAAGCCTGGCTCGCGCAACTCGACGGCTTGACAGGCACGCTGATCGATCCGAGCGTAGAGCCTGCCGCTGCAAACGAGGGCGGTACGGAGCCGATGCACCTGCTCTACCCCCTGGCCGAGCTACGCCGTCGCAGCGCGGCCGGGATCCCCTTCGTCGAAGCCTGGCCGAAGATCTTCGAGTCCTGGAGCGCCGTCCATGAGGATGCGCCCGAAGAGTCTCCTGACCTCGACGTCGTGCGCTGGAATCTCGCGCGCGACGAGGACTTCGCAGTTTGGTTCCCTGCCGGGAACGGCCTCATTAACGGTCCTTCCGCCGCCGGCGAGTTCGCGCTCGCGCCCGAGGGTGACCGTGCGGTGGCCGGGGTCTACCCAGCCGGCGCATACACGCATCGCCTGTCGACGAAACACCGCGGCGTCTTGGAGTCTCCGCGCATCGAGCTAGAAGACGAGTACCGCGTCTGGCTGCTCGTCGCGGGCGGCGGACAAGCACGCGTTCGTTATGTCGTTCAGAACTACCCGCGCAGCGGCACGGTCTATCCGATCCGCGACGTGGGCAGTAGCGATTACACCTGGCACGAGTTCGACCTT
>JBLHLB010000259.1:0-6057 GCA_047618505.1 Planctomycetota bacterium | reverse complement strand
TCCTGCCTGCGTGGCGAACACGTCGCAGGTACCCTGGAGCCGCGACCGGCATTGCTGGCCGCGGCACGCTAGGGACGCAGGAACAGATATAGCTCGCGCAGGTTGCGGGCGGATTGCTCAGGGGAGATCCCGCCCACGCGTTCTTCCCCAAGGACCGCACCGTAGTGTTCCCAGGCCCGTAGGTAGAGTTTGTGGCGCTCGCCAGAATCGATCTCGGTGCGTAGAAAGAGCTCCCGCAGAAAGGCTAGGTCGGGACCACCGAAGCGCTCCCGCAGTGCCGGTGCAAGGTTGAGCTTGCGCTCCGGCAAGTCCCCCCAGGTTGAACCGCGAAAAGGCTCGGCGGCGGAGCGCATCCGGGCCGGCTGCGCATGTGCTTCCCGCAGGCAAACGGTACCCGCCACCAGGTCACCGAGGCGTTGGCAATCGGGCAGGACCGCCATGGCGATGATGCCCGGGGGCAGTGGAACGACGAGGAAAATCTCCAGGGGCAAGAGCAGCGCCCGCAGGAAGTGCTGTCCGAAACTCGCGGGCCAACCGCGGCGGTCGACGACACGCAAACCCATCACTCGCTTGCCCGGTGTTCGACCGTCCCAGATTAGGGGAAGCAGCGTCATCCATGTCACGAAGAAGACCACCACCCCACCGGCCAGAAAGCCCCACAGCACGTCCGCGATCGAATCGGCTCCGACGGTCGAAAAAACCGTCACCAGGAGCGCCAAGCCGATGCAAACCACGACGAATAGCGTCAGGTCCAAGAGCCCCGCCGCGGTGCGCGAGCCCGCGCCAGCGAGTTCGTGCCGCAGGGTCAGCCCCTCGGGCGTTTCGAGGACAAGCTCTTCCACTGGGCCTAGAATAGAGCGGGGAGGTTGCGCGTGTGCAGCGTATTCTCCACTCCCGTGGGAAGACCTAATACCAAGACCCGGCCGGCGGGACGTCGGCAGCGCGCCGGCGACAGCGAGACGAAGCTCTCCAAGTCCGAGCTGACCCCCTCGGAACTCGAGGGGCTTGAGCGCCTACGCTCAACGCTCAAGGTCAGCCAGCGCACCTGGAGCGACGAGCAGCTGGTCGAGCTTCCACGCCTCTACTCACTGGCCTGTACGGTCCTCGCTCGCCTCGAGGCCCAGGGGGCCCGGCCGCGCATCTCAACGGAGGTTCGCCGACTGGTGGACCGCGCCCAGGTGGCACTCTTCCGTAACCGCGACCTGGTCGGCCTGGGGAGCCGCGGCGGATTATTCCGGGTGCTAGACGGACTCCGAACCGCATTGCTCGTGCGCGGACCACGTGCCCTACGCTCCGAATGGCGTCTCCTAGCCGGAACATTCAGCGTGCTCTACGGCCTGGCAATCATCTCTTGGGTGGCTGTTTCAAGGGACCTAGACCTGGCCTATTCCCTGCTCTCCCCCGAAGTGGTCGACAACCAAATTCAACAGCTTGAGGCCGTGGGCGCCGGCGAGAAGTTCCGCGGTAACTTCACCTTCGGCCTGGGGGAATCGCCCGCAACCGCCGCCATGATCATGGTGCACAACATGGGCGTCGGTGTGTTGTTCTTCGCGGCAGCCCTGATTCCACCCCTATATCTCCTGTTGCTGTCCACCAATAGCTTGATGCTCGGCACCTATACGGCCGTCGCCGGACATTGGGGGCAGGCAGGATCGATCTCATCGATCATCTGGTGTCATGGTGTCCTCGAAATCCAAGCCATTGGACTGGCGGGCACAGCGGGACTGGTGCTGGTGCGAGCCTTGCTCTTCCCCGGTGCCCTTTCGCGCCGCGTTTCCCTTTCCCAAGGCGGACGCCTCGCCATGGATCTCTACCTGCCGGTCTTCGCCCTGCTGTTCATCGCCGGCTTGATCGAAGGCTTCATTAGCCCCCATGCGCCCCTCGCGGTACGTCTCTTCGTTGCCGTGACCAGCGGGGTTCTTCTGCTGATCTGGGCTCTGTTCTGTGGACGCGAGGTCGCTGGGGAGCGCGATCAGCGCGCGCGCACCGGCTTGTCGTGACGCGCATCCAGCCAGGCGCTGAGCAGGGGCCCCGCTAGCTCCGCGGGGATTGCATCCAAGACGCGCACCCCGCGGCCGCCAAGCCCCTTGAGACCGCGCCTACGGTCCTCCAATAATTCCAATGACGCCGCCTGCAGAGCGGCGCTGATCTCGACTCCGTTCTCGCCTTGCCCCAGGGCGGCACGTCGCAGATCCGGATCGTCGAGTGCGGCGAAGACAATCTTGTGCCGCTTGGATGCAGCACCCAGGGCGCGTCGTTGACGCGGGATAGTCAGGGGGTCAGCCACATCAGAGAGGATTAGTACGGTGGCACGGCGCCGATGTCGTGCCCCTAGTTCCGAAAGGGCGCGCTCGAGATTGGACTCGCGATCCGTGGCCTGGCATTCGAAGACCGCGCTTGCCAGGCGCCGCATCTGTCCCCTCCCCCGCGCCGGAGACACCCAGCGATCAATGCGCTGCTCAAAAGTGGCGATACCTACGCGATCCCCCTTAGCGATGGCCACGGCGGCCAACTGGAGAGCGGCTTCCAGAGCCCAGTCCATTTTACTCCAGGCGGTCCCCCCAGAATAAGTGCTGGCATAAGTGCTGGCATCGGGACTGGCATCGGCGCCAGCAGTTGTCTTGGTCCCTGCCGCGCGTCCCGCCAGCGCACGCATGCGGCGGCCACGGTCGATCAGCAGGAACAGCTCCTGTCCGCGTTCGACCTCGTGCTCGCGGACCATTGGCACACCACGGCGGGCAAAGGCTTTCCAATCCACGCGGCGAACTTCGTCGCCGGGAACGTACTCGCGCAGTGATTCGAACTCTGTTTCACCGCCGCGTTGACGCAGTCGTCGCACACCGAGATCCTGCCAACGGTCGCTGGCCGCCAGGGCCAATATACGTGACAAGTCCACTAGGGCTGGTTCGACACGAATGTTCTGGGGACCAGCCAAGAGTGCGCTGCGCTCCACCAACCCAAGCGGTCCAGAGAGGACCAATCGCAGGGAACCTAAGCTGTGCAGGCCTCGGCGTTCGGGTGTGTAGGTACGCGTCAAAAGGGCACTGCCATCGGCGTCGGTGACAGCGCGATCCGGCTGCGAACCAACATCGGCATCGCTATCCGCATGCTCCACTCGGAAGGAAGCCGGGTACTCCTCGTGTACCGCAAGGGCCAGTTCTCTGTTGCGTGGCAACTGCACGCGCAGGACACGCGTCAGGGGTTGCGAGAGTCCCACGTGGACCGGGAGGTCGCGCTCGACGCTGGCCTCGGCGGGGTTCGGTGTCAGCAGTCGATCCCACAGAACTGCAACGAGCAGGAGCAGGTCCACGACCAATAAGAGGCTGCCTAGGGGCGACCAGATCGTCCCTAGACCCGCCCCAAGGACTAGCCACATAGCGATGCGGAGCAGA
Source organism: Planctomycetota bacterium (assembly GCA_047618505.1). Classification (GTDB taxonomy): domain Bacteria; phylum Planctomycetota; class UBA1135; order UBA1135; genus JBLHLB01. Next base: position 2,665 of record JBLHLB010000259.1, on the reverse strand, counting down.
CGCGACGTCGGTCTCAACGGGGCACTTCCACCTGGTCAAGGATGCGCAACAGTACATCGTCCACCTGCACGCCTTCTATTTCCTCCGCCGGTTCAAGGGCCACGCGATGGCGCAGGCTAGGAAGGAAGATGGCCTTGATGTCGTCGGGGGTGACATAGTCGCGTCCGGCCAGGGCAGCGCGGGCCTTAGCGCCGCGCAGCAATAACACGCCCGCCCGCGGGCTGCCTCCTAGGCTGAGGGATGGACTACGCCTCGTCTCCCCCAGGAGTCGCACGACATAGGCAGGCAGATCGTCGCGCACGGTCACTGCGTCAATCAGGGCGCGGCACTGCAGAAGCTCTTCCGGTGAGACGACCGCGCCCACGCCCAGATCGCCCGGAGAAGCCATAGGGTCTCGTGTGTGCCCGGCGGCGATCAAGCGCGCCTCCACATCCGGGTCCGGGTAACCGATGTTGACCTTGAACAGAAAACGATCGAGCTGCGCCTCGGGCAAGGGGTAGGTGCCCTCGTGCTCAATCGGGTTCATGGTTGCGAATACGACGAAGGGGACCGGTAAGGCGTGCACCTGGCCGTCGATGGTGACCGTTCCCTCCTGCATCGCCTCAAGCAAGGCCGACTGGGTCTTGGCCGGCGCACGATTGATTTCGTCGCACAACAGGAACTGCCCAAAGACCGGTCCTTCGCGGAAGCGAAATACGCCTTCGCCGGGGTGGAAGATGCTCGTGCCCGTGATGTCCGAGGGCATCAGGTCCGGCGTGAACGTCACACGCGAGAAGCTCCCGCCTAGGGTCGTAGCAAGGGTTCGCACTAGGAGCGTCTTGGCCACACCGGGCGGTCCCTCAAGCAGAGCATGTCCGCCCGCGAGTGCAGCGATGAGGCAATGATCGAGTACGTCCCCGAGGCCCACGAGAACGCGCTGGGATTCCCTTCGCACACGCTCCCCTAGGGCGGCTACCGGGGCTACCGCCGCGGAGGCCAGGGCCGGCGGCTCTTCTCCGGACGGGGTTACGCCCTGGTTCTCGGGCTGCTCCCCCGCTTGGCCGTCCACCGGGGTCAACTCGGGCTCCTGATTGTTCTCCACCATGATCGTCCTTGTCTGTCGCCTGGGGCGACGTACTGTGATTGCGAATCGGTACTGTGATTGCGAATCGGTACTGTGATTGCGAATCGGTACTGTGATTACGAATCGGTTCTTGTATGTAAATGACGGCTAGAGCTGCACGGGCGCTCAGCGTTTGAACACGCCGCGCGGGCGCACTTCGCCATGGTCCGCCTGACTTGATCTGAGGGTCCCCGCAAGGGCGCTTAGCTCGTCCTCCGAGGTGCCCTTGCCTGCGTGCTCGCCAGCGCCGCGGAGGAAGTTCGCAAGCAGGTCGAAACGCCCCCGCGAAAGCAATAAACCGGCGAAGCCCTCGGCCCGGGTCAGGGCGCTTTGCAAGGCAATCGGTTGGGGATCACGGGCAAAAGCTCGGCGTCCAGAGGCGCGCCAGAGTACGAACAAGCCAAGGGCAACGCAGTGCCAAGACATCAGCCTTGAACGCTTCCCAAAGGCCAGCTTCAAAGGTGAAGGCGGATCCCAGTTTCCAATGGCGTACTCGTCCAGGAGCACGCGCTCGAAGGGCTCTATCTCCTCTAGTATACGCACGAACAACAATGCGTTGTCGCGCAGCCCAATGGCACCGTTGGCCAGAAAAACATCCGCCACAAGTAGCACACAGGCGCCACGTCCGACGGAAATGCGAACGGCCATTGGGGCCCCATCTTGGTCCTCCGCTAGGAGTTCCATGCGACCACCAGCGTCCTCGAGGTCCAGAGTTCTCCAACTCTCAAAGACCGGAAACAGCTCTTCGCCGGAGGCGACGGTCACGCTGTAGTTCCCATCGGTGACGTCGTCATAGTCCCAGTTCAAGCGGATGCCGTTGATGTCCTCGATCTGGAGCTCATCCTCGAGGAAGGTCAGGGATTCGTTGCTGGCCTGCACGAAGATAGTCCCGCCGGAATCCATGAAGCGCCGGTAGTGCCGTAGATCGCGCCTGCGTCCGGAGTACTTGCTCGCCTCCGAGTCCTCCTCGCCGCGATTCCCCTTGCCCGCCGTTGGGTCCTTGGGAACGCTTGCCATCAACAGAAGATGATTGCCCCGCGGAAGGGCCGCCGGCACTTCTCGCCAGGACTCCGGCTCGTAGCCGAGCAGGGCCTCCCCGAGCAATCGATGCAGCGCAAGGCGCCCATCAGGCTCAACGGAAGTGGCACTCCCCCAGCTGGACGACGAACCGGTAGGCAAGTTACCAAGGAAGACCGCAGCGGCCAGGAGCCCGATCAGGAAGGCCGTGAGCACAAGTCGTCCCGTTGATCCTGCCCTGCTGTGGGGAGCGCTCACGCTGCTTCTCCCTTTTCGTCGCCGCCCAGGGGACCGAGGTACTCGAGGCACAATCCGGCCAGGTGCGAGACGTCCGCCGAGGTTGTGGGAACTCGGCCGAAGTCCTTGGCTTCGAACTCCTGTACCAGGGGCTCTAGGAGTTCCCGCAAGGCGCGTGAGGGCCGGCCCCGGCGCAGCAACTCACGATTCGTCCAGGCAGGCGAGTAGTGCAGATCGCCACGCGCGCCGAGCCCCACAACCAGGGACCACAGGTAGAGACGCATGGCTTGGCGCAGGTCGCCGGAAACC
>JBLHLB010000258.1:0-6074 GCA_047618505.1 Planctomycetota bacterium | reverse complement strand
CCTGCTACGGCGATAAGGACTTTCAGCTCGACCAACTCCTGACGGAAGCCGTCGATGACGATGCCTGGTCAAGCTCGAGCCAGACCAACATCTCCGAGGAAATTGACGAAGAAGAAGAAGAAGAAGACGGCGACCGCAAGGGTGGCGACAAGAAGGGCCGCCGCGGCGGAGGCCGGAAGGACACCCAAGGGCGTAACAGCGGGCGGCCCCGTCGCCCGCGTACGCCCATCGAGAAGCTGGTCAAGAAGGGCCAAATGCTCTGCGTCCAAATCACAAAGGACGCCATCGGCGACAAGGGTCCGACCCTGACGACCTACATCTCAATCCCCGGCCGCTACCTAGTGCTGATGCCATCCCTGGCGCGCACGGGGGTTAGCCGCAAGATTGATGACGATCGCGAACGCCGCCGCCTGAAGCGCATTCTCACGGGAATGGAGATTCCGGACGGAATGGGCGTCATTGTTCGCACAGCGGGTGTGGGCCGGACAAAGGCCGACCTTAAGCGCGACCTCGATTACCTCTTGGCCGCATGGGAAGACTTCTCTCGTCGATTGGTGAGTGGCCGCAATCCCGCGCCGCTCTACCAGGAATCGGACATCGCCATCAAGACGATGCGGGACCTGTTCACCCCGAATGTCGAGGCTGTCTACGTTGACGACCCCGAAGTGCACCAGCGCGTCGTTGAGTTCACGCGCAAGCTCATGCCCGAGCATGAAGATCGCATCAAGCTCGAGGAGACTCCCCACCCGATTCTCCAAAGCCATGGCGTTGAGCCGGACTTTGAGAAGCTGTTTTCCAAGCGCGTCGAGCTGCCCTCCGGCGGTTCGATTGTGATTGAACAGACCGAGGCACTGGTGGCCATCGATGTCAACTCCGGTCGCACACGCGAAGACGGAGCAGGCTTCGAGGACATCGCCCTGAAGACCAACCTCGAGGCCACGCCCGAGATTGCACGCCAGATTCGCCTGCGTGACTTGGGGGGCATCATCGTGCTCGACTACATCGACATGATGCGGACCTCCAGCCGCCGCGCCGTGGAGCGTGCGACCCGCGAGGGGCTCAGCGGAGACCGCGCCCGAAGCAAGGTCGGCCGTATTTCGCAATTCGGGCTCTTGGAGCTGACACGCCAGCGCCTCGGCCCTGGCTTGGACAAGTTGGTCTACGAGACCTGCCGCTCCTGTCGAGGCACTGGCCGCCGCCGCTCCGCATCTTCCAGGGCCCAGGCGATCCTGCGCCGTTTGGGTGCGTCGCTTTCCCTGAAGGGCTTCACTACGGTCGAAGTCCGGGCCCATCCGGACGCGATCGAGTGTCTCAAGACCTCGCTGTCGCGTGAATTGGATCGACTCGAGGACGATAGCGGACGCAAGATCGTGCTGATGTCAGCTCCGGATCAGGTTGAAGACAGCGTTCTGCACTATCTCCGGGCTGACGGGCGTGAGGTTCGTCCGGGGGGCCGGAGGAAGAAGAGGTAGGGAGGCGCGGAGCGCCTCCCTACCACTTCTTCTCATATTGCTGGCCTGGCGCCTTCGGCGCACGGTTGGGAGTCGGTTGGGAGTGCGGAGCGCCTCTCTGCTTCTTCTTCTCATGTTCCTGGCCTGGCGCCTTTGGCGTACGGGGGGAGGCCTGGGGGATGGGGATTGTCTTGGGGTCGCTGTGTCTTTGGGGTGGGGGCGGTGGGTTTCTGGGGATCCTTGGGGAGGTGGGGGTTGTCGGGGGGGCAGGGCGGCGATAGAGTCTCCGCCCCTTCTGGGCCCCAAACCGGGGACCGGACGCTAGCCAATCATCCTCCCTGACACCGGCAGGCCCCACAATGGGGTCCCTGGGTGGGGAGAGCCACGAGAAGGGCCCCGCATAGAAGCGGGGCATCCGCGCCATGCATGCTGTCATTTCCGATCGAGGCCGTCAGGCCACCGTCCGCGTGGGCGATGTTGTTAACTGCGACCTGAACGAATCCTGGAAGGTTGGCGAAGACGTCACCTTTGATGAAGTGCTGCTCGTTTCAAACGAGGGCAACGTTCAGATCGGTGCGCCGCACATCACGGGTGCCTCGGTCACCGGCAAAATCCTGGGTCAGACCAAGGGTGAGAAGCTTGTGATCTTCCGCTTCAAGCGTCGCAAGAATGTGCGCGTCAAGAACGGCCACCGTCAGTCCTACACCAAAGTCCAGATCACCGGGATCAACGGCTAGTCCAACGGGTAGCGGCCCGGCGAATTAAACTGGTCCTGAGGGGTTCTTTAGAAGGAACTCTGGGACTCGAAAAACAGACAAATGGCACACAAAAAAGGACAGGGTTCCACCCGCAACGGTCGTGACTCCAACCCCCAGTTCCGTGGCATCAAGCGCTACGGTGGTGAAGTGGTTACGCCCGGGACGATCATCGTTCGCCAGTGCGGTACAAAGTTCCACCCCGGCAAGAACGTGGGGATGGGGAATGACTACACGCTCTTCTCACTGATCGACGGCAACGTTCGGTTCCAGGATAACCGGCGCGTGCATGTCGACCCGGCGGCGGTCTAGCGAAGCTAGCCCGCCGGTGTTTCTGGTTCATCGCCTGACGGCGATGAGACGGGGCTGGGTTTCTGGTTCATCGCCTGACGGCGATGAGACGGGAGTTTCTGGTTCATCGCCTGACGGCGATGAGACGGGAGTTTCTGGTCCTTTGCCTTATGGCGATGGGACGGGGCTCGGGGGCCTGGAGGCTAGCGTCTTGGGTCATCGCCTGAAGGGGATGGCGGGACTGGCCGACCAGTGTTCCTGGTTCAACGCCCTGCGGTCTTGAGGCAAGGTCAGCGAGGCCAGCCAAGATCCGGCTCGGCGGACTGGCGAGGGTGGCTTGCCCTTGGGGTTCATTGACTTGGAGAATTGATATGCAGTTTCGCGACGAATGTGAGATCTCGGTGGCCGCCGGTAAGGGGGGGGATGGGCTTGTGTCCTTTCGGAGGGAGAAGTACGCGCCGAAAGGGGGTCCCAATGGTGGTGATGGTGGAGATGGTGGCAGCGTGATCCTGCGGGCGACGGATCGAGTTCACTCCCTGTTGCAGGTCGGGCGGCGCCCAATCTACAAGGCAGGCAGTGGGCGTCCCGGCGGGCCAAACAACTGCTACGGGAAGAGCGCCGATGACCTTTTGATCGATGTGCCCATCGGGACGCAGATTTTCGACGCACGGCGCGGTCACATCCTTAGGGACTTGGCGGCTGACGGCGACGTATTGGTGCTTGCCCAGGGCGGGCGCGGCGGACGCGGAAACTCGCACTTCGCGACGGCGGTGAAGCAGACGCCGCGCTATTCAGAACCGGGCCGCCCGGGAGAAGCGCGACCTGTTCGTCTCGAGTTGAAGCTGTTCGCAGACGTCGGACTCGTGGGCCTGCCCAATGCTGGCAAGTCGACCTTCCTCTCGCGCATCACCAAGGCCACGCCCAAGATTGCGGACTACCCGTTCACGACCCTGGTGCCCCAGGTGGGCATTGCCATGGTTGGTGATCACGACACACTGGTTCTGGCGGATCTTCCGGGCTTGATTGAAGGCGCCGCTGAGGGCGCCGGCCTGGGGCACCAGTTCCTGCGACATATCGAGCGCTGCCGCGTGCTCCTGCACCTGATCGATTTCTCGGGCGCCGCGGTCGATGATCCGATCGAGGCCCATGCGGTGATCTCGGCAGAGCTGGAACGCTATTCCTCGACTCTAGCCACACGACCGCGATTGATTGTGGCGACAAAAGTCGAGGACGACGATGCGCGCGCCCGCGTCGAAGCTTTCGAGTCGGAATCAGGGATTCGCCTGGTTTGCATCTCCTCGGTTACGGGAGCCGGCGTTGAACAACTCTTGGTCAAGGCCAACAAGCTCGTGCGCGAAATCGACGAGACTTCGGTGCAGGAAGAATTTTCGGGCTTCTAGCCTGGTGATCTATCTATGGGGCTGCCAAGGCCCCCTGGTGCACTCCCGGTGCACTTCCCGTGCACTCTCTTTGGGCAGAGTTGTTTGTAGGGGGCAGGTTGGATTTTGAGGGGTCTCCGGGTGTCCTAAAGACAGGGTGCCGGCAACTCCGATGCACGGGAGTCTGATCCTCGGGCCCAGGGCTCGAGTTGCATTGCATCGCACCGAAGAGAGCCCCCTGGCTCGACCCAATTAGGAGCTCGCGTGAACCCGCACGACAACGCCCCCGACGGCAGCCCCCAACCTTCCGAAGACGCCTCAATCCCCAAGATCAGTCGCTTTGGCGATCGGCGCAAAGCGCCCAAGGATCCCGTGGCAGCGCCGAGTGTGGATGACTCTGGTGGAGCTGATGGTGGATTGGATTCGGTGGCCGAACTCCTTGATCAGGAGGCCATTGAAGCTGCTCTTACCGAGACAGGCACACCCGGCGAAGAGCCGAGCGGGGCAGTCGCCGGTGGGGCCGGTGCGGACATGTACCGGGATGTCCCCGTTGATCCTGAAAAACCGAAGATCCTCTCGGACACCCAGCTTCCTCCGGAGATGATGGCGGAGGGCGGTGGGCAATCCTGCACCCTGGGTCCGTCGAGTCTCTCGACCAATGCGATGTCACCTCGACACAAGCTTGAGGCTTGGTTGGCGGAGATGGTGCGCCTGAACGCCAGTGACCTGATTCTACGAGCCTCCGGCCGTCCCTCTTGCCGCATCGATGGTCGCATCCACTTCCTACCGGGCCGCGTGCCCGCTGCTGGCCCACTCTATGAAGTACTAGAGGGCATCGTTGGGCCCGACCGCGTGCAGACCCTGCGTAACACCGGTTCCGTTGACACCGCCATGATGTTGGATGGTCTGGGGCGTTTCCGCTTGAACGCCTACAAGCAGATGGGAGAGCCAGCCTTGGTCTTACGGCGTGTCTTTGGCGAGGCGCCGAAGCTTTCGAGCCTGCACCTGCCGACGGAGCACCTTGAACGCCTGGCCCTGCGCCGCCGCGGGTTGATCCTGGTTACCGGTATCGCCGGTTCCGGAAAGTCGACCGCCCTGGCGGCGATGATCCAATACATGAACACCGCCTCGGAGCGGCACATTATCACCCTCGAGGATCCCATCGAAGTGATGTATAGCGAGGACCGTTGTGTCATTAGCCAGCGCGAGATGGGAACCGACTGTGAGAACTTTGCCCAGGGTGTGCACAACGCCCTGCGCCAAAGTCCAGACGCGATTCTGATCGGTGAGATGCGTGACGCCGAGACCGTCGCCGCCGCCCTCGATGCCACTGAGACCGGTCACTTGGTCATGAGTACTCTGCACACGGTCAACGCTCCCCAGAGCGTGGATCGAATTCTGTCCTTCTTCCCGAGTGAGCGTCACTCCCAGGTGCGGCAGCGCCTTGCGGAGAACCTGGCGGCCGTGCTCTCCCTGCGCCTCATGCCGCGCAAAAGCGGCACGGGCATGGTTCCGGCGGTCGAGCTCCTGATCTCCACGCCGCGCGTTCGGGAGTTGCTCTACGAGGGCAAGGTGACGGAATTGAGCCGAGTCGTCGAGGCCGGTGGGGAGGAGGGACTGATGTCCTTCAACCAATCCCTGCAGACCCTGATCCAGCAGGATCTGATCGATCTGGACACTGCCCTGGCGGCCAGCGATCGCCCCGAGGAGCTACTCCTGGCGCTGCGGGGCTTCAGCAAAGGTCAGAAGAAGACCCAGGTCCAGAGTGGCGACGGCGGGCGACTACGCCTCGCCGGCGGGGAATAAGCTCCGCGGGACAGTCGTCGTAGGGGGCATTGCCCTTCGCATGGACCCCCTGGCGCGCTCCGATGCGTGCCCTTTGGGGCCCAAGCGGCTACCATGGAGCCCATACGATGAACGTTCGACAAATAAAGTCTCTCTCTTGGCTCGGGGCCCTCGGTCTCGGTGGATTGCTCGGTTGGACCCTCTTTGGGTTCATCCAGGAAAAGGACACGCTGGCGAAGGGGGTTTCTCAGGAGGAGCAACTCGCACTCCTGGAGGCCGTGAAGCCTCCGCCGCCGCCGAAGCGGGAGGCGGTCTCCTACGAGGTGGTGAAGATGGCATTCCAGAAGATGAACTGGGCGGGGACTCCGCCGGTGATTGAGGAAGAGGGTCCGGACATTACAGAGGGGACCACC
>JBLHLB010000257.1:0-6083 GCA_047618505.1 Planctomycetota bacterium | reverse complement strand
TCCGCCCAGTGAACCTGAACGGCGAGTTCGCGCGAGTTGGCGTAGGCGGCGCAACTCCGCAACAGCCCTGGACTGACCGTAAAGGGAGCGTGGGGCGAGAGGCCTGGGCGTAATTGAAGGATGTTGTCTTCGATCCCGCGCAGGCGCTCCAGGGCCGCTTCGCTACGCGTTGGATCCCCCCCGTCCAGGACCTCCGGCAGATGCAGAACGAAGGGCCCGCGGGCTTGCTCATGGGGATCCATGCGCAGGCGCGCACCGGATGCATCGATATCTCCCACTGTCGTCGTTCCGGTTTCCAGCAAACGATTGGCGCCGGAGATCAAGGCAGCGACTTCGTCCTCCGGAGTAACGTCACGCCGCGCTCGTATGAGTTCCACGACCCAATCGGCGAAGCCCGCATCACCCGAAAGGAGTCCCTTGGCCCACCCCAACTCCAGGTGCGCATGGGCATTCACCAGCCCCGGTGTCAGGACGACATCACCCAGGTCGTGCCATTCCACAGACGACTCTCCGGCACGGGAACGCACGGCCGCTGGATTGCCCAAGAGCTCGACGATTCTTCCTTCCTGCACACAAACGCCACCCCCCTCGAGGAGCAGCCCCACCCGGGACAGGAGATAGCGCGCAGAGTAGAGCCGGATCACGATGGGGAAGCCTACCGCAAATCCACCCATGGAAAAGGAGGCAAGCTACAGGGAAGCGGCCGGGGGAGCTTGTGCTCACCCGGCCGCTTATCCTTAGCGCGCCCTAGGACGCCATTCCCAATCTTGCGTAGGACTCAGTCCGGTTGTCCGCCGAAGGTGATGTCTTCGACACCCTTGATGCCGGCGTAGTTCATCTGCGTGACATCCCAGATCACCGTGAAGCGGATGATGTTGGGCGGCATCCCGTCGGAGAAGAAGTCGTTGAGCTGAGAGGGGTGCGACACCCAGCCCGTCAAGGAACCGGGCAAGACCGGGCTGCCCGCGCCCACTAGGGGAACGTCACAGGGATCCGAAAGAGTGCCGGCAACCCGCGCGCCCTGGAAGCGCACGACAACCGGCGCGGAGCCCAGAAGAGTTCCATAGACGTTCTCGAGGGTGTCCGTGAATAGCTCGTTATCGCCACGATAAGACTGGGGTCCACTGGTGCCGTCGATCACCAGACGCATGTCCCAACCGAGTTCGCCGGTGATGATGTTGTCCGCGTCATAGGTGAACGCAAAGAAGTTGCCCGCCGGACGGATCCAGCAGGACTGCGCGCCAGAGAGCCCCTCCGGCCCGAGCCCAGAGGGTGACCAGAGTCCGGTCGAGAGAATCGCGTCAGGGCCGACGCCGTAGAGATCTAGAAGATCAGTGATCGAAGGGATGATCTTGCCAGCCTCCGAGATCAGGTCCGGAGCCGTACCAAACTGTTCGATGCGAACCAACCCGGGGCCACCGTCGCCCCCTAGGGATTCATTGGCACCCATTCCACCGACGCCAGCACCGACGTTGATGCGCCCCGGAACGTTTTGAATCTGAACCTCGGGAGACTGAAGCAGAGTTCCACCGCCTGAACCTCCGCCCCCTCCCTGTGCCAGCATATTGCTGCCCACAACGAAGCTGCCGCCATCTCCGCCGGAGTCATCGAGGATTCCGTTGTGCAGGAGTCGACGACCCGCTTGCACCTGCAGACCACCACCAGCACCGCCACCTCCGGCGGCGCTGTGGGAGGAGAATACGAGAAGCTGCAGGGGACCCGACGTGGGGACCGTGCAGTCGTTCAGGATCTGGCCATTGTTGATGGATCCCTGAAGGTGTCCGCCAGCACCGCCGCCACCGGCACCACCGCGGAGATACCCCAGGTTCGGGTCCAGGGTGCGCACAGCGGCGTCAATCATGAGATCGGTGATGTCACCCCCGCCAAAAGACGGCGGCGGCGTAAAGGGATCGTTCTTGTTCAGGGGGAAGCTCTCCTTGTACTCCCCTTCCGTTCCGGGCAATGCGTAGCCTCCGCCCTCGCCAACTCCGCCAGGGCCGATGACCGCACAGCGTTGCTTGCTTTCGAACTGCATCCCTGCGATGTCAAAGATGTCATCGGGGAAGTGGAACTCAGGGTTATCCATGGTCGGCTGGGGCCAGGCATAGCCGCCTTGCCCATTCGCTGTCGAGTCCGTCGGTGCGAGGGTGTTGGGAATCTGGATGCCGCCGCCGGAATTGCCGCCCACTCCGTCATAAAGCGGAGGGTCGTTAGGGTTGTCAACGCCACCAACGCTTGTCATCGCTTGGCCGTCGGGGCGAGCTCCGCCGTCACCACCGAGACCACCACCGGCTCCGGGCTCGCCGCCCAGGCCGCCAAGGAAGTCATCGCTGTCCTGGTCCGCGCCGAATCCGCCGGAGATGTCCAGTACGCCGAAGATGCTCATTTCTCCACGTACCAGCAGACGCGCGGGGTTCGTTCCCTCGAAACGCAGGATCGCACCGGCGTCGATCTGCACGTTGGCAAACTCGAAGACTCCGCCACTTACGGTCAAGGGTTGACCAAAGACGATCGGGTCGATGATTGAGCGCGGATCATAGACAGACAAGTCATCAAAGACCGGGTCCGAGAAGTCCTCCGAATCTGTGCTGAGGACAACGGTCGTGCCCGCGGACACGAACAAGTCGCCGAGACGACCGGATCCGCCACCCTGGAAGCCAGCACCGGCGGGTTGCTCGGACAGCAGTATGCCGCCGTTGCTCCAAGTACTTCCTCCACGCACGGAGTCCTCGCTCTGGTTGGTCTCAAAGTCCTCCATGATGCTGACGGGATCGAAGTTGATCACCTCAGGTGTGAAGAACACCAGCCCCGAATTGACGATGGGGTTGCCACCCAAGTCCTGGATCGTGTCCGGCAGGGAAACGACAATACGTCTCTGTTCGGTCAAGCTGGTGCCGGCCGATGGAAACCCCCCATCGGGGACAAAGGTCACGGTGGTGACCTGTGCATCCTGATCGATGGAGATGGAGAAGACTCCCGGCAGATCCACCTGGTCTGAGATGTCGCTGATATTGCCATCGGGGTCAATACGCACCTTTACGGTGCTAGAGATCCCCGTGACGGGGTTCACCAACGTCGCCGGGTTCATGACGTCATCAAAGGTGATTAAGACGTCGGAACTGCGCCAGACATCCGTCGCGCCCACCGCGGGTTGGTTGAAGTCGATAACATCCGGATCGCCGTTGCTGTCCAGGCTCGTAACGATGTCCACAAAGACCTCGGCTCGCGGTGCGCCCGGCTTTGAATCGAAGATCCCGCGACTCGCCTTGAGCGTGCAAGACATACGTGTCTGGTTCGCCTTGCCCCCGACGCTACGGATGAACGGTCCGATTTCGTTGCCGGTGGCCTGCCCCGGGATCACAAAGATGTAGCTCGCGTCCTCGGTCAATCCAAAGACTGGGCTGCCGGCGGAATCAAAGGTCAGCTGCGGACGGTAAATTAGGATCCGAGGATCCTGCGAGTCGACGCTGAAGGTCGCAGCAGGCACCTTGCCCGTAAGGATGTCCGCGACTTGGAACGTGTTGTTGTCCACGCTCGTGGGATCAACCGCACTCGAGAAGGAGATTCGAATCTCCTGGTTCACGTAGATGTCGGTTACGCCACAGGTGGCCTGGTTCGTCGACCCGATGCTGCAGCCAAGTGAGCAGGACAGAATGTTAAGGCTACCTCCGGCCCCACCACCTCCGCCGCCGCAGGCTCCTACCATGCCAAGGATTAGGGCACCTGATAGGGCGCGTACAAACGCGAGGCCGCCAGAGCCTTCACGGGACTGAGTTCTGATGTCCAGGTGCGTGGACGGAGTGAGGCTCAGGAGAGAACCCAAACGGGAGCTGATCCGTTTCATCGTAGATTGGTCGCGGGGGCGATCGGGGAGGCGTGGGGCTGCCACGGACCTAAGGAAATAGGAAACCAGCGGTGCCGCGCTCTCGTGGTTGGCGGTCTGCGGTCGGGAAGAGACCGTCCTAGGCTGGGGACAGCATCCAGGCCGAGGGCTATTCCAGCCCAAGACACAGGGGATCCCAGCAATAATAGGTGCCGATTGCCGAAGGGTACCAACGATTTTCAACCTAGAGGTCCCTTCAGGAACGGTCGGGGGGCCCAATTGCCCCCGACAGGTCGTGACGGGGGTACCACAGCCGACTAGGCCCCGAGAAACGAGAGTTCCCCTGGCACTTACTGCCAGTTGCTACCCTGGCCACGAATTCCCTGGGATGACTCCAGGTCTGCGCCTCCCCCCCCACCATCCCCTGATGCTGCACCGGACTCGACACAACCCGATCCTCCTTGCCCTGATCCTTCTCCTCCACGCCTGCGGGGGGGATCCGGGGGACGAAACCGCCAGGGCTGGGGCTGGCGAGGCCGGAGACGGTGGTGAGACGACCGCCGCCAAGACCCCTGCCTCCGGTTCGGAGACCAGGGCAGAACTACGGGATTTAGTCATCGCCATCACGCCGGCGCCGGCCTCGGCAACAGCGGGGTTCCGGAACGACTGGTTTGGTCGCAAGCGGGCGATCATGGAACGCCTGCGTATGGCGGGGCCCGAATTTGGCGCCGCCGTTCTAGCTGAGTTCCACGAGCAGAGGGATGGCATCGAAGAGGTGCGCATCGGATTGCTCGATGTGGCCGCGCATTGCCAGCCCGCGGAAACCGAACCGATCCTGCTAGAGCTGATCTCAAACTTTGGCGACAACATGGGCGTGCGCACAGTGGCCTGTGACTTGCTGGCGCGCACGGCGCCTGCGACCGCCCTAGCGACCTTCACTCCAATCTTGCTGGCCAGCAAGGATCGCATCACCTACCCGCCCGAGGAGCGCATACTCAAGGCATGGATTCGGGCCGCGGACCACGAAGGTGCTCCGAAGGGCGAGTTCCTTGGGGATCTGGCGGTGCAGATGACACGGGAGCACTCCACGCGACAGACGGCTGTACGCGAGCTTGCCAATTGTGAAGAGCCCGCGGCCGTCGAAGCCCTCAAGACCATCATGGTTGAATCCAGCGGAAACCACCTCCTGCGCAGGACTGCAGCGCAGAGTCTCTTGACGATGCTGCCCCGTGAGGACTTCTGCGCGCATGCGCGGCAGGTCTTTGAGCTCGAGTCCGACCAGGGCTTTCAAGTTTTCCTGTCAGACATGATCAACGACAACTGCGGCCAATGAGTGCGACCGAGGACGCAGAACCCCTGCCTGCAATTGTCGATTCCCACGGGCATCTCTATTGGAGCAGCTTCGACGCGGATCGCGGCGAGGTGCTCGAACGCGCTCGCCAAGCAGGCGTGCGCCAAATGCTCGTGGTAGGAACGACCCTGGAGACTTCGCGGGCCTGCTTTGCCCTGGCGGAGAAAGAGCCGGACCTCTTCCCCACCGCGGGCATCCACCCCCACGATGCCTCCTGCCACGGCGAGGACGAAACGAACACCGGCGATGCGCTGTTGTCGATCGAGGAAGTACGCGCGGGGATTGAGGAGCTCTGCCGTCGTCCCGAATGCGTTGCGGTCGGTGAGACTGGCCTCGACTTCTTTCGGAACATGGCTTCGAAGACGGAGCAGTTCGACAACTTCCAGTGGCAGTTGGATCTGGCGCGTCGCCTAGACAAGCCCGTCATCGTTCACAGCCGCAACGCACACGAGGACACGATCCGCATCCTGGCCGAGTTCAAGGGAGTGCGCGGCGTCCTGCACTGTTTTGACTACGGTCCCGAAGAAGTTGGCGCATATGTGGACCTCGACTTCTATGTCTCCTTCTCGGGCATTGCCACTTACGCCAACAAGAAGGGCAACCGCGCCGCGGCACAGCTAGTTCCCGAAGACAGAATTCTGATCGAAACCGATTGCCCTTTCCTGTGCCCCAAGGATCGCCGCCGTGGTCGCAACGAACCAGCCAATGTGCGGATCGTGCTGGAAGTCTTGGCAGAAGCGCGCGGGGAAAGCCTGGTGGAGCTGGCTCGGGCGACAACGGCGAATGCGGGACGGCTCTTTGGCCTGCCGAAGATTTAGCAGCCGAGCTTCTCGCGCTTTCAGCCTGTATAGAAATGGAGCGCGCCCCCCCACCCCCAGGGTGGGGGGCGCGCCCCCGCGAAACAATGCG
>JBLHLB010000256.1:0-6128 GCA_047618505.1 Planctomycetota bacterium | reverse complement strand
TCAATCAACCTCTTGGCGTTTGGCGCCTCGACGAGTCGATCTTCTATCAACAAGCAGCTGGTCTCGTATGCGGCTGGATTGGTCAGCGGTGCAGTGGTGGAGGTCGTAGATCTGAACGACTACGAGCTACCGCTCTTCAGCGTAGACGTCGAGCAGGAGCTGGGCAGCCCTGAGAATGCGGTTCACTTCTTCGAGAAGATCGGTAAGGCCGATGCTCTGCTCATCTCTTTTGCCGAGCACAACGGGTGCTACGCCGCGGCGTTCAAGAACTTGTTTGATTGGTGTTCTCGAATCAGTCCAAAGGTGTACCAGGGCAAGCCCGTAGTCATGCTCGCTACATCTCCGGGAGGCCGCGGGGGCGCCACCGTCCTTGAACTCGCAACCAAGGCCGCGCCGTTCTTTGGAGCGGATCTACGTGGCTCGCTGTCGATACCGACGTTTGGCGAGCACTTCAAGGACGGAGCAGTGGTGACGCCGGAAATCCACACCGCGCTGTCAGACGTGGTCAACAAACTGCGGCAAGATCCGAACTAGCCAGGGCGACCAACCCGCGAGGGGAAGGTTCACAGTTCACGGGCCTCATCCGGCGTCATGCCGGGTTGATGCATAGGGTCGCCTATGTCTAATACCGGGACGCAACGGATCGTGAAGATGTGTATCAGCAGGTAGCGCTGCAACTCTGGCGAACGCTTCAAGGGGATCCTGTGGGTCTACCGCATCGCGATCAATGTGGCGCTTTCGTTCCACCTTCGCGAGCGTCGGTATCGGGAGCAGCGCTTGACCGACGACGCCATCGCATTCTCGATCGGGGATCCGTCCGCCGAGCCCAGCGAGGAGGTCCGGCTGCTCCTGTTCTGCATCGATGACCTGAGCCCCTTGGACGAGGCGCTCGTCCTGCTTTAGCTCGATGCCTTCGACCACGAATCGATCGCTGATTTGTTCGGGATTTTCGTGTCCAACGTGGGCACGAAACTTCTGCGAATCAAAGACAAAGCGACCCTCCAGCGAGGCCTAATGAGGTTTCTGGTAGGGACTAGGACAGGTCGTGCCCGATCCTCCCCCAAACAGGGCAGGTCGCGAGAGACCGGCTTCTGTTTTTCCACAAGCCTCCGGGCAGACTCTCTCCTCTTCTCCATTGCGAATTCGTGCACTTTCCCGTAGCTAGGGGCGGTAGAGAGCCCAATTCGGGCTCGGGAACGGGGCTCTTACCCCGCCCTATTCCTCTTGAACAACCCGGAACGACCGGAGCACCCCATCATGATTTCCCCCCTCCTTCGCAAGTCGAGCCTGTTCGTCGGAGCGGCCCTGGCCCTCGCCACCGCCGCCAACGCCCAAGTGATCGCCTGTGACAACTTCTCCTATCCCGACGGCAGCCTCGTCCTCCAGAGCGGAGTATGGGTGAACCACAGCGGCACGGCCGACGACCTGCTCGTCAGCGGTGGTCAGGTCGTCGTGCAGCACGGCACCCCCTCTGAGGATGCGAACCTCTCCTTCACGCCGATCGCGGGCGACATCTACTTCGGGATCGACTTCTCTGTCCGCGACCAAGGAGTCCCGATCTCCGGCACGGACAACGAGTACTTCGCACACTTCAAGGACACCGGTAACAACTTCGCCGGTCGCCTCGACGTCGTTTCCCCCACCGGTACCGGTGACTTCTCGGTCGGCATCGCCAGCGATGAATCCACCGCAGACGCCATCTGGGCCACGGACCTGACCTACGGCGTCACGTACCGCGCGATCGTACGCTACGACCAGGACGCGAACATCGCCGAGCTGTGGATTGACGCCGCTGCCTCGACGGGCACCTCCATCCTCGGTGAAGATCGAGCGGACCCCGGCGACGTGATCTCTGCCTTCGCCCTGCGTCAGTCCGACTCCGATTTTAACGAATCCGTCCTCGTGGACAATCTGATCGTCGGCGCGACGTTCGACTCCGTCCTGAATGTCGACGCTTCCGCCACCCTGCGCAACGGCGGCACGAACCCCGCCAGCTACACGGTCAGCGGCGGACCGGTCATGGGCAACACGTTCCAGGCCATGATCGACGTTGGTAGCACCGGCCACAGCTTCGGCCAGCTCATCGGCTTCGGCGGCCCGCTCACCTTCACGCTTGGCACCGGCCAGACCCTGCTGATCGACATCACCGATCCGGGCGGCGAGCTCCTCGGCCTCCCCGCGAGCGCCGGACCGATCGCGGGCTACACCATCGCGGTACCCGTGAACTGCGCGCTCTTGGGCTTCAGCCTCTCCACCCAGGCCGTGCACATCGGTGGAGCCCCCTTCCTCCTGTCGAACGCGCAAGACCTCGTGATCGGCAACTGACATGGACGGACCCGTCTAGTACTGGCGGGTTGGATTCTAAATGGGAAGGCCCGCCGGTCTCCGGCGGGCCTTCCGCATTTAATGCGAGGATCCCAGGTCGGCACTGCATTCATTGCCTGCGAGAGAACCCGCATGAGTCTGTGCAAAGCAAGCTGCTTACGTTCGGATCATGCCCCGGCAACGACAGTAGCTGTTGCTCGAGGAAGGGATCAAAGCGGCAGGTCGCGTGCCCCAACGAGCAGTGTGCGCTCCACGGCTAGGGCGATGTGGGCAACATCACCCCGCACGGCTTCTCCAGAGTGAAGTGGGGGAGGCGACGCCGGTATCGCTGCAAGGGGAGCGGCAGGACCTTCGGGGCGCGAAGGGCACTCCTTACGCTGGCCTGCAACGGCCCAAGCGATCCTGTGACCGGGTGGCTGCCTTATTCTCCGGACAGCGATCTCAAGAAGCGGCAATCTTCCTCGAGAGCTCGGGCCCACATTGGAGTGGGAATAGTCGAGCTGTGTCGATCGGAGCGAATCCACAACGCCTAAACCTAGGGCAGTAAACACCATGAAAGCGGTGACCTTCTCCGACACAGACCAAGGCAACCTTTCAATGGTGGACATCCCGACCCCCGAACCTGGACCGACAGAGGTCCTCGTACGGGTCCGCGTTGCAGGCATTAATCCGGTGGACTGGAAGACGCGTCAAGGTGGAGGTGTTAGCGGGTTCTTCGACCCCAGCTCCCCTAAAGTCTTGGGCTGGGATCTGGCGGGGGAGGTCGTCGAAGTCGGCGCAGGAGTCACCCGCTTCTCCGTTGGCGATCGCGTTTTCGGTATGCCCCGCTTTCCAAAGCCTGCAGGAGCCTACGCTGAGTTCGTGGCGTCACCATCTCGACACCTAGCTCGGATCCCGGACGGCGTCAGCTTTGAGGTCGCTGGTGCCATGCCGCTCGCCGGGCTGACCGCATGGCAAGCCGTCGTAGACACACTCCAAATTGGCGCGGGGCAGCGCGTGCTGATTCACGCCGCAGCTGGCGGTGTGGGCCACCTGGCCGTGCAAATTGCGAAGGCCCGAGGAGCAACGGTTTGGGGTACTTCATCGGCAGCAAAGCACGATCTTCTCCGAGGGCTTGGCGTCGATCATCCGATCGACTACCGGAATGAGGACTTCACAAGAGTTGCGACTGAAATGGATTCCGTCATCGATCTAGTTGGTGGACCAGAAAACGCGACCAGATCGCTCACTTCGCTTCGTCGAGGCGGAAGGCTGGTTGTCATTCCTTCACCAGTGTTTCTGCCTAGTAATGAGACGCTCTCAGAGCATGGCGTAACCGCGACCTGGATGTTGGTTGAGCCCGATCATGCTGGGTTGGAAGCGCTCGCGAGTATGCTCGAGTCAAAGACTCTCAAGGTCATTATCGCAGGTTCTAGGCCCTTGGCGGAGATGGCCGCCTTGCACGCACTCAGTGAGTCTTCCACGGTGACCGGGAAGCTCATCGCGACCATCAACTCCTAAGTACTCCCAAAGAGCGAAGCCAAGAGATCTCATATGTCAAAACTAACGATTGTCGCCATCATTCACGCGAACCCCGACAAGGTCGATTTCGTCAAGGTCGAACTGAAGAAGCTGATTCCCCTAACAAGGGCTGAGGATGGCTGCCTCCAGTATGACCTTCACCAAGGCGGTAAAGACCCTGCCGTCTTCTTGTTCTACGAAACCTGGGAGTCCCGCGAACAGTGGCAGCTTCACATGAACGCGCCCCATCTCGCCGCGTACAGGAAAGCCACCGAAGGGGCGCTTGCGGATTTCACTCTGCATGAGATGAGCCGCATCTACTGATCGCGGAATTGGCGTGCTAGCAACCGCTGGCCTGATTGTCTGATGGGGCAATCGCGGACATAGGGGGACGGACGACCTGGCACAAGACTGCAGCGGGGCCTCTGGCGCTGGTCGCCTTCTGATGCTGTCCTGTACTCCGTATCTCAAGAACTGGGGCGCCCGCCAAGATGCTCCGTGATTTTCCTATTCCCTACTGGGCTTCGACCTTCATGTAGAAGTTGCGGTCGAGCTCGAACGACTCCAGTAAGCTATCCAACGCGAGCGTTGTGGGAGTTTCCGAGATCGTCACGCGCTGCTCCTCGCCGTTGATCCGGAGGAGAACCGGTACACTGAAGCCGGGCACCACGTTTTCCCACCAAGCTTCGAGGGACTGCCCTTGGAGTGAGTACTTGAGGACCGGAATTTCGTTCGTGCGCAGGTACTGATCGAAGACCAGGCTGTAGTCGAACCCGGTGGACTGGCTGATGAATGCCTCGAACTCCTCGGTCCCGATCGTCTGGTGCCAGAATTCGGTGTTGAGCCCCACGAGCATGGACCTCCAACGGCCGTCATCGTTCAGCATGTGGCGCATGCTGTGCAGCATGTTGCCGCCCTTGTAGTACATGTCGCCGGAACCGGAGCTGTTCAGGCCGTAGTCACCGATGATGGTGCCGCTGTTGCCAATCAATGCGCGGCAGCCGATCACGTAGTCCTGGGCTTCCTGCTCCGTGAAGTGGTACTCCACGAACAGATTCTCCGCGTAGTTGGCGAAGCTCTCGTGGATCCACATGTCGGCCGCGTCCCGCATGGAGATGTTGTTACCGAACCACTCGTGGGCTGACTCGTGGACGACGATGAAATCGAACTTGAGGCCCACCCCGGTCTTGCTCAGGTCACGTCCGCGATAGCCATTGGCGAATCCGTTGCCGTAGGTCACCGAGCTTTGATGCTCCATGCCCAGGTAGGGCACCACCACCAGCTTGTAGCTATCCCCGTAGAAGGGGTACTTCCCGAACCAGTGTTCGAAGGCGGCCAAGGTACGCGGCACCTCCTTGAACTGTTCACGGGCCTTGTCCTGTTGGTGTTCGAGGACCCAGTACTCCATGTCCAGCTTGCCGAACTCCCCCTCGTAGACTCCGGGCATGACCACATACCTGCCGATGTTGACGTTGACCCCGTAGTTGTTGATCGGGTTCGTAACGCGCCAGTGGAAGGTCCGGGTCTTCGCGTTGGAATCCTGTTCGGTGGACTGCAGCCGGCCGTTGCAGACGGCGGTCAGGTCTTCAGGCACGGTGACGCGAATGTCCATGCCTTGATCGGGTTCGTCGTAGCCGTGGTCCTTGTTCGGCCACCAGACGCTGGCGCCCAGGCCTTGGCAGGTGGTGGCGATGAAGGGGTTCCCGTGCTCATCCTGGTCCCAGGTGAAGCCCCCACTCCAGGGCGGTCGCTCGCTCTCTACTGGAACTCCCCCGTAGAACACTTCGATCTGCTCCCGAGTGCCGGCACGCAACGTGCGGTCGAAGTTCAGCCAGTAGACATTTCCCTCGCGCTCGAAGGTCAACTCGCTTTTCCCGTGGGTCACACGTGTGATCTCCAGGGGCGGCTGTAGATCCATCTGCATGCGGTCGCCCGCGGCCAGGGTCTCGAAGACAATCACGTTAGAGCCCTTTAGACTCTTCGTCTCGGGAAACACCTGCAAGGTGAGGTCGTAGTGCAACACGTCCCACCACTCTCGCTCGGGCGTGATCGAACCGCGCAGGTGATCTTGCCTGGTGAAGCCCTCGGGGATGACCACTTCCACAGCTTCGGGCGCTGCCTCCTGGGCGGCGCATGCCGTGGGGATCGTGAGGGCGGAGAGGCCCACGAGGAGCAACGACATCTTGGAGACGTACATGTGACCTGGCTATTGGGGAGCGGCGGAATGGAAACCAGAACCTACATGCAAAACAGGTCTCGGAATAGGGCCGTAGCGAGGAGTTTCGCCGGGAGCTGCTGCTGCC
>JBLHLB010000255.1:0-6130 GCA_047618505.1 Planctomycetota bacterium | reverse complement strand
TCTCCCCTGAGCAATCCGCCCGCAACCTGCGCGAGCTATATCTGTTCCTGCGTCCCTAGCGTGCCGCGGCCAGCAATGCCGGTCGCGGCTCCAGGGTACCTGCGACGTGTTCGCCACGCAGGCAGGATATGGCGTTCTCAGCGGCGCGCATCTCGATGTTGTAGCGCACGTCTGTGACGGCGGAACCAACGTGGGGCGTGAAGAGTGTGCGGTCCGTGAGGGCCAAGAGTTCCGGCGGTAGTGCTTTTCCGTTGACGTCTTCGAAGGCAAAGACATCGGCGGCATAGCCACCCAAGTGATCCTGTTCCAGGAGCGTGGCGACTGCGCGTTCGTCCACAATCGATCCGCGGGCAACATTCACAAGCAGAGCCCCAGGCTTCATGCGTCCAAGGCGTGAGCGGCCGAGCAACTCTCGCGTCTCCGGACTTAGGGGTGTAGACACAAAGATCGCATCGCAGCGCTCGAGCAGTCCGTCGAGGGACATGCGCTCCAGGCCCAGGGGTTTCTCCACGGACTTCGGAAGGGGGCGCGGATCGGCGTAGCAGAGTGTGGCTTCCAGGCCGATCAGGCGCTTGGCGATAGCCAGCCCGAGGGCGCCGGCACCAATGAGGCCAATGCGTGATCCGGCGATCCCCTGGCCGGTGGACATGGGAGACCAGCCCGTGAATCCCTCGGAGCGTACAAGTCGATCGCCAACTTGGATCCGGCGCGCGAGACCCAAGAGCAGTGTCACGGCCAGCTCCGCCGTGGGGGACACCGATAGGTCCGGCACGTTCATGCAGGTGACGCCGCGCTCGGCAAAGAGCTTCACATCGATGCGATCCACGCCGTGGGCCGTGGAAGAAACCACCCGTAGGAGCGGGGCAGCATTTAGGAATTCTTCGTCCACCCGGTCCGGGGGGAAAACAATCACGCCGGTGGCGGAACCCAGGCGACTGAGAAGTTCGTTACGTTCCAGACTGACGTCTGTTTGGTTCGGAATTATTGCCGCATGGCGTTCCAGAGCACTCAATACGAGGGGATGAACGCGATGCGTGAGCAGAAGAGTTTCCGTAGGCATATGTCTTTGCACGGCTCGTCTAATACGAGCGAGTCTTGAGCGAGTCTTGAGCGAGTCAGCGGCCGTGTTGCCCAAGCAGGCCTGCGGGAACCGGAATCCAGCCAAGCGGAGTCGATCCGAGGAGCAATAGGCTGCACGGCAAGTAGCCGTGTAGATTCCAGGCGGGACAATTCTCCCCACCCCGACGCTTGGGCCTAGTCCAACAACGGCGTCGTGGACGATTTAGACAAAGATGCTACTCAGCGAAGTCACCCAGGTCACCGGATTTGTTGGACTGGAACAAGCGTTTGCCCCTCTGGAGCTCGGGGTGAACTCACCCCTCTTAGTCCTTTCCGCCGCGACGCATCCGCCCGTGGAATCTCTCCAGGGCTTTGATTTCTTCCTCACCGAATCCCTTGCGAGCCTGGGGCCCCGCCCCAGGTTCTCCGTCTTCCCACTCCGCCGGTCGGCGTGCTTCGCCAGGCTCGACTTCGATGTGGCTGCTGTCGCGTTCTGATGTAGCCCGGGCTTCTAAGGGTTGCTCCATTCTCTCCCCACCGGGCCAGCCGGCTCCTTCAGGTTGGCCAAAGCCAGCGCCACCCTCCCGTCCAAAACCGCCGGGGACATTCACGCCGAATCGGACTCCCTTGAAGGGCGAAACGCCGTGCCGCAGTCGGACGCTGATCAGCTCGCGGCCACCTGCGAACCAAACAAAGAGGGCGATCAGCGGCAGGGAGAAGTTCTGCCCACCTAGGGCAGGAATAACGAAGGGCCCAAAGAGCATGGCGAGGGCAACCCAGCGTCCGACTCGCACTGCGCTTTCTGTGGCCGCAAGCCAATTGCCGCGGCGCGCAAGGAATGCGCGCAGGATTCGGCCGCCGTCCATGGGGAAGGCGGGGAGCAAATTGAAGAGGCCCAGGATCAGGTTGACTGTGATGAAGAGGGCCGCGAAGCTCGGAACCGATTCGAATCCGAAGGTGTGGCCCAGGACCAGGACCACGTATCCCAGGAGGGCCAGCCCGAAATTGACGGCGGGTCCGGCAATGGCGACCAAGCCCTCGATGCGCGCGTTCTCAGGCATCTGCGCCATGCGCGCCATGCCGCCTATGGGCAGGAGCGTGATGTCCATCACGCGAATGCCAAAGCGTTGGGCGACTACGCTGTGACCGAGTTCATGGAGCAGGACGCAGCCGCAGAGAATCGGCAGGACGACGATCATTGCCGGACTCGAGATCATGAGTACGGCCGCCAACACCAGAAAGCTCCAGTGCAAAAAAATGGGGACACCGAAAGCGGTGCCGAGCTTGAGAGATCCGTTCACGTTTGAAGAGGGGCAGGCCGTGTACCGTACGCCTTAGGTGACCCAGGTGGAGGGGGAATCGGGTTCGTTGGCCCCCCCCGCTGGATGTGCTTGTTCGCTTTCTGCGGTGGAGGGGGCGCTGGGGTCCCAGAAGGGGCCCGGGTGGCGCTGCTACCCTACGCGCTTACCGCGTACACTGGACCTGATGGAAGGTCTGTCTCGGTCGTCCCCGAGCCCCGCGGCTTCTTCTTCGGGAGATGCCCAGGGCGCTTGCACTGCCCGCGTTCTCCAGGTCGACCTGGGACGTGCCTGGGAGGGGTCTCTGGCACCCAGAAGACTGATCTTAGCAGGGGGGACGAAGGCTGGAGAATCCGAAGAAACGCTGCTCTCCGCCCCCTGGCTCCTGGGTCAGGCGGCAGCGGAGCGCCTCGCAAGTTGGGGTGGGACGGCCCTGGGCTTGGTGCTCCTGGCGTCGGCCCAGGAGGACTTGCCATCGGATCAGCCCGAGCCCTTCGTGCTTGCCGTAGGCTCCGCCGTCGGGCGCGGTGTCCCCACGGCGGCCCGGGCCAGCGTCTTGGCCCGGGCGCCCCAGACGGGTTTGCTCGGGATGGGGCAGGTCGGTAGCGACCTTGGGGCCCAGCTCGCCCACAGCGCGGACGCCCTCGTGATCCAGGGGCGCACGGAACTCCCCGGAGCTGTGCTCGTGATCGGTGGGGATGGTGCACGCCTAGAGTCTCTCCCGACACTTGTTGGTCGCACACCGGCAGAGCGTATTCGCCTGCTAGACGAGGCCTACGGCTCCGGTGCGAGCTTGACCGTCGGATCCGCGGCGGATGTGGGCATTCCCTTCGCTTCCCTTGCGGCGGGGTCGATTGGCGCGGCCCTTAAATCGGGCGAAGAAAAGGCGGATGTCGTGGGCAAGAAGGGGGGTCGCCCCAGTCTCGTCGGTCGCGGTGGACTCGGGGCGGTGCTAGCCCGCACTGGGCTTGGTGCGATCCACGTGCTGCGACGGGCCGAAGTGCTACGGCCGTCCGCAACCGATGCCCTCGGGCAAGACGAAGCTGATCAATTGAGTGCGGCCCTCAGGCGTTCACCGCGCCTGGCGCAACGCTCTCAGTCTGGGTCGCTAGAGCTCTTTGCCGCGGAGCAGTCGCGCCTTGCGGAAGCCCAACAGAGCCGCGGGGCAGGGGGCGAGCTCGTGGCCGTCCAGCGCCACGGTTGCCGCGGCTGTCCAACGCCCTGTGGTTGGAGTTTTCGTCGTTCTGCCGCGGAGTCGAAGGAATCGGCGGCACCCCAAGCCGGGCGCTTCGCCGCACTGCGTGGATTGGGGGAGGACCTGGGCTTGAGCGACCCCGCGGCAGCCTTGGAATTGTTAGCCCGGTGCGACGACTACGCGGTCGACGCCAAGGAGCTCGGGACTCTCCTAGAACTCCTGGTACAGGCCCATCGCATGGGGCAACTCTCGGGCCCCGCGCTCTTTGGAGACCTGACGGTCTTGCTCCAGTGGGTCGACATTCTGCTTTCTGGTAAGTCCCTCGAGGGGCTTGGATTCACTGGATTGGAGGCAGAACTGATTCTCGCGGCGCGCTCCGGCGCACAGGCCTTGGCCGCTTCTTTGGCCCTCGAGAATCCCGAAGCCCATGGATCCTCCGTTCGCCGAATCGCGCGTGGAGAACCTCGCATGGCGGCTCTGGTGGGAGAGTCGAGAGGAATAGGCCAGGGCGTCGCCGGTGGACTCGCGCTGCTGGTGGGCCAGTGCACCAGTACCGGCGGGGCTGATCCCATGCGCACCTTCCCTTTCCTCTTGGAAGTCTTTGATCGCGAAGACCTGGAGAAAGTCGTGGGTTGCGCCCTTCCGGAGGGCGCGGACGATCCGGGTCGACCGGAGGGCAAGGGGCTCCTGGCCTGTTGGCATCAGAACTTCGTGGCCGGCGTTGACCTGACAGGCTTCTGCGCCTTTTCCGCAGCCGGTTTGGTAGCGGATGGAGTGCTATCTTTGGTGGAGTTGGCGGAGGCCATTCTGCCAAAGACTTTGCAGCTAGAGCAGGCGGCATCCTGGGCCGGGCTCAATGCGGGGGAGCGTCTTCTTGCGGCCGGGGCGAACGTGGCTCTCTTCGCCCGCGCCCTGGATGACCATTGGGCCAGGGCCGGGTCCCGCCCAGGCTTCGCTCCAATGGGGGAGGCTCGCGATCGACCCGCCTGGGCTGCGGCTGAGCTGGACCACCCGGAGCTCCTTCCGACGCACCGTCGCCTGCGGGGAATCGATGGGCGAGGATGCGTGACACCTGAGGCCTTGGCTGGGCTGGGATCGCCTGGACCCGGTTTCAGTAGAGATCAATCCATGGGCCCGGCTGATGCCGGTTCGGATGGGCTGGGCGTTCTCGAATCCAGCGGCACAGCAGTCCGTGGCTCAGCCTCCCGCGGCACAGTTCTTCTGCGCGCCCAGGGTCCTCTGTCCTTGGCCTTGCAACGGTCCGCGGTCCTTGGGGTTTGCGAGGTCAGCGGCGACGGCTTTCTCTGTGCCCTGGGTGAATCCAGCTCCCTCGGCGGTTTCCTTGCGGAGCTGGGAGAGGAACTGCCGGATCTCGCTCGCCTGCTGATGATTAAGCAGCGCCTGTTGCCTGCGGTCTGGCGCGCGGGGCGCAGGCTGCGTTCGGACGCCATTCTTGCCCCTGGGGACGAGCTCGACCTCGTTCTGGCGATCGCGGGCGGTTGACGATTCCCTTCTGTGGCGGGACAGCGTGGAGCAGCGCATGATCGTGGGCGCAGGTGGAACAAAGTGCTCCCCAGCGAGTGATTGAAACCGGCTCAGGGAGAACGGCCCATTCGCTGTGATGATTCACCCGTCCCTTTCACGATCCCGTGGGGATCGGCCGATAGACTGGGCCCGTGGAGCTTTCGATTCTGAAGACCGGTGCCCTGGGCGATGTCCTGCGCACCACAGCGATTTTGCCGGGACTGGCAGCGCGTCACGACAACCTGCGCGTGACCTGGGTAACCGCCAAGGGTGCCCTCGACCTGATTCAAGCTCACCCCCTAATCGCTCAGGTTGTGACCTGCGATCCCTCGGATCTGGTCTCGGTGGCAGCCGTGGGGGATCAGCTGGCGGAGACGCGCTGGGAACATGTGATTTCCCTGGATGACGAGGGTCCGATGTGCGCCTTGGCTACGCGTCTAGCGGAGGCTTCGACAGGGTCCTGTGTGGATGACCTTGGCATTGGCGGGGTCCTTTCAGGGGCCTATCGCGCAGCGGATGGATCACTGCGCTACACCAATGATGTGGGTGCTTGGTTCGACATGGGGTTGCTCTCGCGCTTTGGTAAGGCCGAGGCGGATCGACGTAAAATTGCCAACCTGCGCACCCACCCTGAGATCTACGCGGAGATGTTGGGCATCGAGAAGGGCGAACCCGAGTTGCCCTTGCCCGCGAGCGCCCAGGACTTTGCCCGTGACTTTTCTGAGAGCATGGAGCTGCGGGCCCACGGGCGGCTGATCGGCATGAACACGGGCTCCGGTGGCCGTTGGGAATCTAAGAAGCTCTCGGTCGACCGCAGCGTCGCCCTGATGGAATGCATCTCAGCCAGCGAGCCCAATGGCGTGACTTTTCTAATCCTTGGGGGGCCGGAGGAGCGCGACAGGAACAGGGAGATACTGCGGGCATGCGCGCGGCGCGTGCGCGCGGTGGACGCGGGCACGGACAACGGCCTCTTGGAGTTTGCGGCGCTTGTGGATCAGCTTGATCTTCTGATCACCAGTGACAGCTTGGCTCTGCACGTGGCCAACGCCCGCCG
>JBLHLB010000254.1:0-6134 GCA_047618505.1 Planctomycetota bacterium | reverse complement strand
ATGGTTCTGGTCTTGCCGGCGGTTCCTGATGTGGGCTTCAGCGCTTCGACTTTGACGGGCGAAGTTCCGCTCACAGTGACCTTTGCAAATGACACCACGGGGTCGGTGGATAGCTGGTCCTGGAGCTTTGGAGACGGCGGAACCTCGACGCTTTCCGCGCCGAGCAATACCTACAATACCGCGGGCACGTACACGGTCACCTTGAGTGCCACCGGTCCTGGCGGTTCGGATACCGAAGTGCAAGTCGATCTGATCATGGCGCAAGCACCGCCCGCACCGACGGCTGACTTCGTCGGTTCTCCGTCTGCGGGGGACGCGCCTCTGGTTGTGAGTTTTAGCGATTCCAGCACTGGGATCGTCGATGAATGGAGCTGGGACTTTGGGGATGGAGCGGGCTCCAGCTCTGCGAATCCCGGACATACCTTTGGTGTCCCCGGTTCCTATTCGGTTTCCCTGACGGCGATTGGGCCGGGCGGAGAACACACCACGACGAAGATGAATTACATCGTCGCCGGAACTCCGCCGGCGCCGGTTGCTGACCTTGACGCGACCCCGACATCGGGGGCCGCGCCCCTGTTGGTTTCGTTCCTGGATCAATCGAGCGGTCAGGTGGCGAGCTGGGATTGGGACTTCGGCGATGGGACCAGTTCCACGGAACAGAACCCGGTGCACAACTACGAGACGCTGGGATCCTTCACCGTTTCCCTGTCTGTCACGGGCTTCGGCGGCTCTGATTCCGTGTCCCTGCCGATACCCCTACAGGTTGTTGCCGCAGGTCCGGACGACCCGAGTTTCGAAGCCCAAACCACGGGCACGCAGCCGGCCAATCCCTGGACTTCCTTCGGTGGAGCTGCGCACATGGTGCAGCCCAACACAGCGACTTTCTCCGATGGGAACTTCCCGACGGAGGGCCTGCATTGGGCTGACCTTTCGTCCCAGGGGACGGACAACGCGACGCCGCCCTCAAGTCCCGGCGGTGTGACCTTCCCGGCGATTGGTGGCGCGGGCGTTGAGCAGTCTTTCCAGATGTCTCCGCAGCGCGGCGGCTTGCGTTTCGACGCCGCATTCCTGCGCGCCGGTGCAGCGAACGACGCCGCCGCCAACGACTGGATGAGTGTCGATGTGGACGATGGACTGACGACCATCAACTTGTTCTATGGGGATGCCTTCACGGCAGCTCCGCAGACATCCCTTGTGTATGGCTTCGCCATGACCGACATCTCGACGGTGACAGTCGACCTCTTCGAGATATTCCCCGCCGCAAATGCGACCACCGTATTCCGCCTCTCGGCCCAGGTTGGCAATGGGGGGGATGGCCTCGACTCTTCCCACGGCTACCTCGACAACGTGGTCGTTGGTGTTCCCGCCGGTGTGACCGTGCGCAATGGCCTGGGGATCAACCCACTCTGCTTCAGCGCCCTCAATGCGCCGACCATTGGCGAGATCTGGACGACACAGGTGGACACCGGCGGGCACCCGAGTGCCGGGCTGACTCTGGTCCTTGGGTATGACCAACCCTTGGCGGGCATCAGCCTTCCCTTTGGTGAGCTACTCGTGGCCAACGAGCCCTTTGGAGGATTCTTGGCCTTCAGTTCTGTAGTCGCCTCCGGTGGGGGTGTCGCAATCCACTCGATGCAGGCGCCATCGGATCCGAGTCTAGGGGGCTTGGAGTTCTTCTCCCAGGCCGTGATCCTTGGCGGTGCAGGTCCCGAGTTGTGCAACGCACTAGACATCGTCCTAGGGCTCTAAGTCGATTCGCCCATTGGCCTTGGTCGGAGCATGCTCCGACCCGGCTCCCACCCGGTTCCTCACTCCCAGACCAGACCGCCTTGGGTCAAGGGATGGCGGAGGCGGGAGGATTCGAACCCCCGGTGAGTTGCCCCACGACGGTTTTCAAAACCGTTCCATTCGGCCGCTCTGGCACGCCTCCGTAGGGGGCAGAGCTTAGCGACCGGGGCGGCGGTCACCCATGCTGAGTCCTTCGATTCTGTTCCGGAAGATCCACAATGAAGCCCGGCCCCTCGTCCTCCGCATTCGGAGGGCGAGGGGCCGGGCCTGTCGGTTGCTGGAACTGTGCCCTAGAGGGTCGTCTGCGTTGCGCGCATGAACCAGGCGGGGGCCACGAAGGGGTTGCGGTCGCGTAGTTCTTCTGCGATGGCGAAGGGTTGACCAGCATCGAGAACGAGGCCTATGGCGAGGATCGCAGCGGCTTCCGCCTGGGGTGAGTTGGCGTCACCGAGGGCTTCGAGGAGCAACGGCACCGACAGCAGGCTTCCGTGGAAGGACAGGGCGGCCGCGGACTGGACCGAGGCATCGGGGTCATTGGCCTTGCGCAGGGACTCAACCAGGTCGGGGATGTCGCTGTCTACCCGCAGGGTAGCCAAGGCCTGGGCTAGTTCTGAACGCGGCAGGGAGGCGCGTTCGACTTCCAGTGCTGCCCGGAGAACGGGTGCCGCTGAGGCATCACCGATCAAGCCGAGGGCATAGCCGTAGGCCACGCGAGAACCGACATCACGCGTCTCCTGGATGCGCTGGATAAGGTCAGGTACGGCGTCGTGGTCCTGGGCGATGCCAAGGGACAAGGCGATGGCGCGCCGGTTGTCGCGATTACGCTCTTTCTTGAGGCCAGCGCGCAGGGCTGCGCGAGCTTCATTGTCATCGTGCTCCCGTGCCAAGACGCCCAGGGCCAGGGCCGCCCAGGGACGGTCGAGGGAGCGTCCTTTCTCGAGCACCCGTGCCAGGAATTCGCCGGCGGTCTCTGATCCCGTGTTCGCGATAGCGATCAATGCGAGCCCACGGTTCACCGAGTCGGACTCGGTTTCGAAGGCCGTGCGCAGGGGAGCATCTGCACGCGGATCGTCGATGGCGCCCAAGGTCGTGATGGCGGAACGGCGTCGTTCTATGTCACGCTCCGAACTGGCGCGCAGTAGCGCAGCGAGTACATCATCGCCGGAGTCTTCGCGCAGGGCTTCGATGGCCAGCACATCAGCGAAGTCGCCCTTGCGTTCGAATTGGGGTCGGCGCTTGCCCTGGAAGAGCGCGGACTCCTCACGGGCTCGGGTGTTGAGTTGTTCCGACGGAGCCAGTGCAGCGTGCAGGAAGGCAGCTTCGTGGATGAGCCCATCCCCCAGGGGAAGCATGGAATCGACGCCCAGACCGGCTCCGCGCTCACGCAGGAGTGCCAGGGCCAAGATCGCGACCTCTTCGGCGTCACGCCAGGTGTCGAGTCCGTCGACCTCTCGCTCGTGGGCGATGGAAAGTAACAGGTGCGCAGCCTCTTCAGAGCCCGTTGCGCCCAGTCCAAGCAGGGCAGCTTCACGTACTTCAAGGGAAGGATCGTCGAGCATCTCACTCAACTCCTCGACGGCGATGGAGCCGGCGATGCGGCCGTAGCTCACCGCGGCCGCGGCCCGCACGGCGGCGTTCGAGTCCTGGAGATGTTCCTCTAGGGTCGGTAGGACGCGGCGAATGATGCTCATGCGACGGTCTTCGACGCGCGTGCGGTCATCCGCCAGCTCTTGGACAATCCGTTCAGCCCCAAGGAAGCCAACCTTGGAGAATTCCCACCAGGACCACCAATCGGACCCCAGGAGCTCGCGCATTTCGCGGCTGACGGGGATGTCGATGGGGACGCCCATGGGGGCTGCTCCGGTGGAGGGGGCGCCGCCGAAGCGAGGGCCACTGGGGGGGGCGGGTCTCCCTCCGGATGTGGGCTGGCCGCTACCGCCGGTACCGGGTCCCGGAGGCGTGCCGCGGTCACCAGGTCCACCCCATGCACCACCGCTGCCACTGGGGCCACCACCGCCACCCCAGCCGCCGCCGGCAGGTCCTTGAATACGCGCGGCTTCCTCCATGGTAAGCCCGACGTCCTTCAGCCAAAGGCCCAGCTCTTCGAGGCCCGCAAGCTCGGCCACAAAGGCATTGTTGTTGGTTGAGGCGACGAACTCCACCAGGTCATCGCGTCCACTGACATGCAACAGCTCCGCGACGGCACAGCGTCGACCCTCTTCGTCCACGAAGCGCAGGGGCCGTAGGCGCGTTTGGTAATCAGCCACTCCGAAGTCGCCCCGCTGGCGATAGGCCGCCAGGGCATCAAGCATGTCCGCGCGGCGCGCTCGTTGCGCTTCCGTCAGATCTTCCTGGGGCGCCGCACGTAGCTCGGCCTCCGCAGCGGAGTAGTGGGCCCGTAAATCCGCCACACTGGGATCCCCGGGGGATGTTGAGTTGTCGCCTGTGGCGAGGAGTGCGAGCAAGGTCAGGGTCGTGCAGTTCATACTTCGGTCCGTCCAACGGGTTCAGATTTGGAGCCTGGTGGTCTTCTTGGGGGTGCAGCCAGGCATCCTTGCCATGCAAGTCCCGTGCCTCGCTGCCAACTCCACTCCGGGTAAATTTAGGAGTCCCGTGCGGCCCCGGCTGGCCTCCAGACGGCCTCCTGGAGGGGGGGGTTGATCGACATCGCTCATCCTGTGCGATCCCGCTCGCGGGACTGTCCTCGGGAGGGGGCAAAGGCGCTCCCCTGGCGAAACAAGAGCGCCTTACCAGGAGCCCGCGTAGTCGGTGGACCCGGCACCCGCGGAGTCCTGGGAGAGCTCAAAGAGTCGCCGCAGGATCTGTCGCACATGCAGCTGATCGTGGGCCGCCCAGGAGACCAGGAGATCGGCTGCGGAAAGGGTGCCCAGGCTCGGGTGGCGAGAGGTGCGCCCCCAATCTGGTCGCGGCAGCACGCGTAGGCGGGCCAGGGCCGAAGCTCGCTCCGTCATCAAGATCCACAGCAACTCATCGACGTTCCCGTTGCGATTCCAGTCGCGCTCTGCGACGCGCCCCTCTGGGTCGATTGAATTCCAGGCGCGCTCGGGATCCTCAAGGGTGGAGAAGAGTCGCGGCGGGAAGTCCTCGCGTTCTTCGTCCACGAGGTGACCAAGGATTTCGAGGATCGACCAACCGCCATCTCTGCCCTTTGCGCAAGCGCGGTCCCCATCGATGCCTGTCAGCAGGGCGCGTAGAACTTCAGGTTGGCGGGCTAAGTTCGAAACAAGGAAGCCGACATCCGGCTGAAGCGACTCCGCGCGGGAAACATCGCGGTCGCCCTTAGGTCTTGAACCGCTCACTCCGGTGATTTTTCTTCGGCGGCTCGATCCAGGACGTCGTCTGCGACTCGCAGGGGACAGCGCGCACGCAAGGCCAGGGCGATGGCGTCACTCGCTCGCGCATCAACAGTCCCGAGCACTTCTCCTTCCGCGTTCGTCAACGTCAGCGTAGCAAAGAAGGTGTTCTTCCTAAGGTCGACGATGTCTGCGCTAGAAATCGATGCGCCGAGGGATTCCACCATGGAAAGGGCCAGCTTGTGCGTCATGGGCCGCGGCAGCTTTTCCTCCTGAACCACGCGCCGGATTTCCTCGGCTTCCCCGGTACCGATAACGATAGGGAAGCTGCGATCCCCGTCGGATTCCACCAGGTAGATGTGCTGAGAGGGCGAGTCCTTGTGCAGGACAATGCGAGCGAGCTCGACGGGGATTAGTTTGCTTTCAGCCACGGTGCGATGGAGAGTTGGGGAGCAGGCGCTACCTGTCCCGAGATGATTCATAGCTCGCGGCGGAGCCAGAGTCCACCTTGGATAGTCTTGGCCGCGATTTGGTCCTGCCGCGCTGTGCCAAGACGATCTCTTCAAGGGGACCCTCTTCCTCCGCCAGAAACCAGGAGCTGAGGGTTTCGTCCATGAATCCGCAGGAGCCGCAGCGCAGCCCCATGGTTGTCTCCAGATCCATGCGCTCCAGGGTGTCGAGACCGCAGTCAGGACAGCTGCGGTCCGCACGGGAGGGCCACAGGATCGAGGTCAAGACCCACAGGCCCAGGACCGAAAGCCCCGTCAGGCTGGCGACTGCAAAGAGCGTGCTTTGGTCCACCTGCAGGATCGCAAAGGCCAGCAGGGCGCTGAGGAGCAGCGCGGGGCCGATAAACCAGGTCGCCCAGGAGGGGACGCCTCCGTCGGGTCCGGTGCTCCGGCGGCGGGGCCGGGAGCCGGGGGAATCGCGCAGATTGAAACTCGGGTTCATGGCAGATTGCGCGTTCTCGCGCCGCCGCCATAGGGTAGCGCCTCCGGGTCATCGAGTGGACCACCGTCGGGCGGATACAAT
>JBLHLB010000253.1:0-6144 GCA_047618505.1 Planctomycetota bacterium | reverse complement strand
TACTCTCTTCTAATCAACGATGCTGAAGATTCATCGGGCGTAATAAGGGGGGGGATTGAGGGATTGGCGATACGGATCGGTATTCGCTACATGTTCTAAGGCATGGGGTGTTGGCGCACAAAGGCACTTCCCTGGAGAGCTATGGGCAGCCGACATCATGCTTCAGGCGCAGTAGCCGATGACTCTCAGATAAATCCCCGAGTCCATCCAAAGCACAAGACCCGGTGCCGCGTCACGAACTGGGCCAAGTATGACCATGCCCTTATTCAATCTCGGGTCTCGTCGTATCGCGGGTACTTCGTTCATCGCCTGTGAGAGATCGATCGTAGCGCCCTAGGCTGGAAGGTGCTTACGACCAGATCGTACCCCGGCGTCCACAGCGAGTGTCAGTTAAAGAAAGGACCCAAACGGCCCCGGCCGTCTCCATGCTATTTGTCGTTGCGCGACCGCGAGCCGGGACGTATCACGCAGGAGGAGAACTGACCAAATGCGCGGTTTGACCAACAACGGACGAAGGAAGCACCGTTCGCGGCCGGGTTTCCTTAGCCTTGAATCTCGGTCGCGATTCGCTGCACCTCGTCCAGCACGCGCAGCAAGTTGCCACTCCAGAGCAGCGCGATCTTTTCCTCGTCGTACCCGCGACGCACCAGCTCCAGGGTGACGGAGAAGGTCTCTGAAGCGTCGTTCCAGCCCTGGACACCGCCGCCGCCGTCGAAGTCGGAACTGATGCCCACGTGTTCGAGGCCTATCAGCTGCACCAGGTAGTCGATGTGATCGACGAAGTCTGCAACGTCGACAGGGGGCGCCTGTTCCTCTACCACAACCAAGCGTGCGCTGATCGCTGCTTCGAGGGGCAGGATGCTCTGGCGGTACGCTACCCGTTGAGTTTCGTCCAGGTCGCGCACGGCGCGACGACCCAGGACCTCGATCCCCATCTCCTTGGCCACGCTGCTGCGGACGAGACTGATGGCCTCGCGGTTGCGCTTGTGCTTGGCCTCATCCACGTAGGAGCGAAAGGCCACCGCCTGCACCACCCCGCCGTTGGCTTGGATCGCCAGCAGTTCCTCGTCATCCAGGTTGC
Source organism: Planctomycetota bacterium (assembly GCA_047618505.1). Lineage (GTDB taxonomy): Bacteria > Planctomycetota > UBA1135 > UBA1135 > JBLHLB01. The sequence continues at coordinate 5,063 of JBLHLB010000253.1, read as the reverse complement.
GACTCACATCGTTCAAGCTGCGGGCGGAGGAGTGTGAGGCGATCACCGGTGCACGGCTGAGGGCGATCGTTTGCATGTTCGAGGTCTTGGCCGGATGGGACAGGTCGATCATCATTCCGACGCGATTCATCTCCGCGACGGCCTGGCGCCCCAGATTGCTCAGTCCCCCGTGTAGCCAGACGTCGTCCCGCTCGCCCGTGTTCGAGTCGCAGAACTGACTGTGCCCGTTGTGCGAGAGGGACATGTAGCGACCTCCTAGCTTTTGGAAGCGCTCGATATTGGCGAGCTCTAGCCCCACCGGGTAGGCGTTCTCGATGCCAATCATGGCCACCTTCTTGCCCGCAGCGTCAATGCGACGCACATCGTCCGAGGTCAACGCCAACTCGATCTGATCGGGAGCCAATTCGTTCACCAAGCGATGAATCGCGTCGAACTTGGCCATGGCGTTCTCGTGGGCAGCGCGATAGCCCTCCGCAGTCAGGTCCCCTTGTCCCGTGTAGACGATGAACCAGGCGACGTCGAGCCCACCGCGTTCCATCTTCGGCAGGGTGATTTGCGAATCGAGCTCCATGGCGTAGTTCACGTCCTGCGTGAAGTTTGAAACACGAATGTCGCAGTGGGTATCGAGGGTGATCACGCGCTCGTGAATGCCCTGGGCGTGGCGCACGAGTTCTGCTTCCGTCATTTGACTGACGTCGGGGGCGCCCATCAAGCTCGAGCAGGAGGCCAGGGGGAGTAAGCTCAAACCGAGCAACGATCGTGTGTTCATGCACGGATCGTAGTGCAATTCCGAAAACCGATCACGCGAATCCGGGTTCAGGCCCCGGGGAGTGCCGGACCGATCCACTCTTAACGCTTGCGCGGGGCGTTGGTGCACAAAGGCACCTTCCTGGAGAACAATTGGCGGCCGGCATCACGCATCAGGCTCGGCCGCCCGATGACCTCACGATGAACTCCCGAGTCCATCCGAGGTACAAGACCCGCTACCGCGTAACCAACGGGGCCGAGTACGACCAGGCCCTTGTGCATTGCCGGTCCTCCTCGTGTCACGAACGAATGGAGACCGCAAAATGCGCCGCGTGACCACAACCGATGAAGGAAGTACCGGGGGTGACCCGAGGGGTCGCCCGTTTGTTTGCGAAACAACTGCGCCGAAGTGATCTGTGCTCATTTCGAAAACGAAACGTAGGCCACAATCCCAAAAGCGACCGCAGCTGCGAATAAGCAAATTCCTGCACCGACAAACTCCTTGTCGAATAGGCCGAATCCGCCGCCAATCAGCGCGACAACTCCTGTAGCCATACATCCAATTACTGCGAGTCCAGGTGCGACGGGTTTAGTAGTTCTGTCCTGATCAGTTTCAATCATAATGTTTTGGATGGTACTTCATTCATCGCCTGTGAGAGCTCGATCGTAACACTCTCGGCTGCAATGAGCTTACGACCAGATCATACCCCGGCGTCCAGAGCGGGTGTCAATTGAAGAAGGAGCCTAAGCGGCCCTGGGCGTCTCCGTGTTCTTCGTCGTTACGTGCCTTGGAACCAAGGAGTATCACGAAGGAGGAGAACTGACCAAATGCGCGGCTTAGCAACAACGGATGAAGGAAGCACCCACCGCGTGCACGGTCGATCAAGATGCTCTACTGGAGCCGCGGACCTGGTTTTCAGTAGGCACAAGGAATCATAAAGTGAACATCAGGATCTATTCAGAGACCGACGGGACTAGCAGCTAGGCAAACCACTCGTGCATCACCCGCGCAGGCTCAACCCCTGTCAGGCGCAGGTTCAGGCCACGATACTCATGGGTCAGACGTTCGTGATCGATCCCCATCAAGTGCAGAATCGTCGCGTGTAGGTCGCGCACATGCACCACGTCTTCGACGGCGTTGTAGCCCAGCTCATCGGTCTTGCCGAAGCGCAAGCCACCCTGGATGCCACCACCGGCGAGCAGGTAGGAAAAGCCTTTGATGTGATGGTCACGACCGTCGCCCTGGGCCATGGGGGTGCGACCAAACTCACCGCCCCAGAGCACCAAGGTCTCGTCGAGCATACCGCGCTGCTCGAGATCGAGAATCAAAGCGGCGCTGGCGCGGTCGACCTCCTCGGCTGTGGTTTCGATCGATCGTTCGATACCGCCGTGGTGGTCCCAAGCGCGGTGGTAGACCTGCACAAAGCGCACGCCGCGTTCCGCCAGCCGCCGAGCCATCAGGCAGTTGCTGGCGAAGGAGCCGTCGCCGCCCTTGGTGCCGTACAAATCTGTGATGCTCTTCGGTTCGCTGGAGAGATCTACAAGTTCAGGCACCGAGGCTTGCATGCGGAAGGCGAGCTCGTACTGGGCGATACGGGTGCGGGCCTCCTCATCGCCCGAGCGCTCGAGGTATTGACCGTTCAAGGCCTGTACTGCCTCGACCACCTCGCGCTGCCGCTCTTCATCTACGCCGGGGGGGTTGCTCACGTACAGTACCGGGTCGCCGGTGGAGCGCAGCTCAACTCCTTGGAAGCGTGAGGGGAGGAAGCCCGAGTGCCATTGACGCGCTGCGATCGGTTGGGCTTGGCCACCTTTGCCAGTGGAAGCCAGCACCACAAAAGCGGGCAGGTCATGGGTCAGGCTCCCGAGGCCATAGTGGATCCAGGATCCCATGGAAGGCCGACCCGGCAGAGTCGTCCCCGTGTTGAACAAAGTGTGCGCCGGGTCGTGATTGATCTGGTCCGTGCGCATCGAGTTGACGATGCAGAGCTTGTCCGCCAGAGAGCCGATCAGAGGGAATCTGTCGCAGATGCGCTGGCCACTCTCGCCATAGGAACGGAAGCGAAAACGCGGTGCGAAGCAGTTGAGCGCCTGACCCTGGAGCTGCGCGAGCTGCTCGCCGCGGGTGAAGGACTCGGGCATGGGCTCCCCGTCCAGTTTCGCCAACTCGGGCTTCTCGTCGAAAGTCTCCAGGTGACTCGGCCCGCCGGCCATGTAGAGGTGAATCACGCGCTTGACCCTGGGCGCAAAATGCGCGCCAGCTCCAAACAGAGCGGGGGAACCCAGGGAAGCCAGAGCCATGTGGCCGAGCCCGGCAGCGGCACCTCCAAGAAACGCGCGGCGGCTGGCGACAAGAGAGTAGGGGTCAGGTTGCATCAGTTCCTCGTGATCGTCTCGTGCAGGTTCAGGAGCACGCGCGCGACCGAAGTCCAAGCCGCCAATTCCACCACGGAAAGTGACCCTTCCCTGGGCGATTGGCCCACACTCAAGAGTTCGAGTGCTTGGTCCTCGTGCTGCGTGTAGTGCGCACGATGGCTCGCTGCCAAGTCCGCGGCCAAGCGGGTTTCGGAGGGGAGTGGGTCCCGCTGGAGCACGCGCCGCCAAAGCAGGGTTGCGTGCTGCTCATCGTTGACGGCAGCGTCGGCACCGGAATGAGCATTGGAATCGGCCTCCAAGAGAACTCTCGTGGCCAGCACCCGTGCAGCTTCCACGAAGATCGGATCGTTGAGTAGAGTCAACGCCGCAAGAGGCGTGTTCGAACGCGAACGCTCAGCGGTACAGCGCTCCCGGGAAGGCGCGTCAAAGGCTTGCAAGCTCGGGTGTAGGAACTGGCGTTGCCAATGGGTGTACACCGAGCGGCGGTAGAGGTCAGCCCCACTGGATGCCCGGTACTTGCGTTTCGGGAAGTTCAGGTGTGAGTAGTAGCCCGCCGGCTGATAGGGCCGCACGCTCGGACCAGCCATCTGGCGCACAAGCAAGCCGCTGGCGGCCAAGGCGTTGTCGCGCACGAACTCCGCGTCCAGGCGAAACCGCTCCTGTCGACCGAACCAACGGTTGCCGGGATCGCGTTCGCGCACCGAGTCGTCGACTTGCGACGTCTGTGCGTAGGCAGACGAGCGCACCATCAGCCGCAGCACATGCCGTATGTCCCAGTCGCTGTCCACCAGCTCGGCAGCCAGGAAGTCCAGGAGTTCCGGGTGGCTCGGGGAACTGCCCTGCACGCCGAAGTCATCCAGCTGGGGCACCAACCCGTGCCCAAAGAGGAGACGCCAGAGCCGATTGACCAATACGCGCGCGACCAGGGGGTTTTCCCCATCGACGAACCAGTTCGCCAAATCCAGTCGAGTGGCGCGTCGGTCCAACTCGGGCAACGCCCCGAGTGCCGCCGGTACGGCGGGCTGAACGATCTCCCCGGATTCGTCCATCCAATTGCCGCGGGCCAGCACGCGCGTCTCCATGGGATCCACGGCGCGGGTCATTAGCACCAGGGGAACCTCGGCGCGGATCGCCTTAATCTCATCTTGCAGTAGGGCGCGTTGCTCTCGTTGCGGCGCCAAGAGGTGGGTTGTCTCTCGATGCCGCGTGCGCAGCAGTTCACGCTGCGCATCCGTCATTTGCTCGGGCCCAATAGAAGCCAGTTCGCGGATGGCCGGATCGACGGCACCCTCGAGGACTGCCGGCTCCTGCGAACTCCACGAAACGCGCCAGCGTCCGAGGGTGTGGCGCGAGCCGTAGTCCTGATAGAGGGTGAATTCCACAACGTCCACAACGTCGGTCTCGTCGACCGCCGCAAAAGCGAGCGGGGCCGCGAGTACAAAGGTGGCTTCGGCAGGGGCGCCTTTGCCGTCCCGCATCACGGCCCAGCCTGTGGATCCGCGCTGACCGTCGTGCGCAAGCGCTAGGGGGTAGCCCGGTTGCTCGTAGGACGCGGAGCTGCGGGCAAAGGGGAGGAGTTCTCCACCGAGCCGTAGCTCGACTTCACTCAGCACAATGTTTGCGTTGCTCGCGCGCCCCGGCCCTCCCCTGGGTAAGGATTCATCCTCCAGCAGCTCCAAGCGAAGAGCGCTCACCGCCTCGCTTGGCAAGCCAAAATGCAAGCGGTAGATGTCCTTATCCGCCGCCTCTCCGGTGGCCAGGAATGAGCCGTCCTCCAGCACAGTGAAAGGCGTAGCGCTCTCGCTGGTCAGCTCCAAGGGGACCACCACTTGCCAGGCATGCTCGGCCTGTCGCAGGGACTCTTCCCAGACAGCTTGATCCGCCTGCAACTCCGCCGTGTCCGTCCCCATGAGCGCCTCGAGTACGGCTAATTCGGTTGC
>JBLHLB010000252.1:0-6155 GCA_047618505.1 Planctomycetota bacterium | reverse complement strand
CCTAACTTTCACGCCCTAGCACCGTTGCTATTCTCTGCGGCAGAACTCGAACAACTCCGCACCGACCACACCCACAGAACTTGGCTCGCCGACGGCGACAATTGATCCTATGAAGCTTTGGATTCCCGGCCCCACACAGGTTCGCCCTGAGATTCTCCAGGAACTCACCTTGCCCATGATCGGGCATCGTTCCCAGGCCATGGTGGACTTGATCGAGCGCATTGATCCGGGTCTACGCAACGCCTTTGGTTTGGGGGCCGATTCCAAATCCACCGTTGCCGTCGGTAACCACAGCGGCACCGGCGCGATGGAGTCCAGCCTACGGGGAGTCGGTGATCGCATCCTGTGTGTAGTCAATGGCGCCTTCTCCAAGCGCTGGCGCGACATCGCGCAGGTACTTGGTAAACAGGTCCACACCCTGGACTTGGAATGGGGCGACGCTGCATCACAGAAGACTCTTCGCCTGGCCCTCGGGGAACATGGTCCCTTTGATGCTGTCACTGTCGTCGTCAACGAGACTTCAACGGGGGTGCGGTCGCCAATGGAACAGGTGCGCGCCGCCCTCAACGATCACCCGGATACGCTGCTCCTCTGCGACGTAGTCAGCGGCATCGCGGGTTATGCCTTGGACTTTGATCAGAATGGAATGGACCTGGCCTTCGCCGGAATTCAGAAGGCTTTCGCCCTGCCCCCTGGAATCGCCGTGATCTGCGCTTCGGAACGCTTTCTGGACGGGGCTCGCCAACGCGCCAGTGGCTCCTGGTACCTCGATCCCGCCAAGACGATTGATGGTCACGTGGCGCGCAAGCCACCGGTGACCCCTGCGATTCCCCAATACCGAGCTCTCGCGAAGCAACTGGAGGACATCGATGCAGGTTGGGGCTTGAGTGGAGAAGACGCAAACAGACGGGGGGCGGACGCCTGGGGCGCACGCTTCGAACGGCACGAGCGCATGCAGGCGCGCACCCTGGAGTGGGCCGCGGGCCATGGGCTGCAGCCCTTCCCCCGCCGTGAGCTATGCGCTCCCACGGTGAGCTGCATTAGAGCGGGAGAAATAGACGTTCCCGCTCTGATTGCAGGCCTAAAACAAGAGGGCCACGAGATCGGCAATGGCTACGGCGTCCTCAAGAACAAGACCTTCCGTATTGGACACATGGGCGACCACAACGAAGCCGACCTCGAGGAGCTACTGTCAGCGGCAGACCGCGTCCTAGGCTAGTCGGCAGGGTCAGTCGGCAGGGTCAGTCGGCAGGGTCAGTCGCGAACCATGCCCCGGCGGCGCGCGAGCTTGCGCGCCACATTGCGCACCTCCCCGGGTGTGAGCCGGGGAAGTTGGTGCACAAGGAAGTAGTCCCCGTCCAGACTCGGATGCTTCCCTAAACGATCATCCAGGACCCCAAGGAAGTCCTCCAGCAGTTCGATGTAGGCGCCCGCGTGGGGAGTAACTACGCTGCCGCCATCCATAGAGTCCAAGATCGTGGCCAAGGGCAGACGCGGATCGTCACTGACGCAGAGGGCGGTCAACTGGGCCCTGTATTCCACCCGACGCGCGATGCCCGCAGCAGAGAAGCGCTGGGTCACTACGAACCCCAAGACACTCAGGAGATTGTCCGTGAGGGGAAGGAAGCGCGTGCGATCACAAAGGTGACCTTCCTCGTGTCGAGCCACCACCTGAAGCAGGTCTTCCAGGGAAACGAGTGCTTTGCCCGTGCCTCCTTCTGTGCCTCTGCCATCCACAAGTACGGCATTGCTCCGCGATTGCTCCGCACCTGTTGAGCGATCCGTGTCTATTGAGCGATCCGTGTCTATTGAGCGATCCAAGAGCACGGCGAGGCGAAGGCGATCCCCCAAGCCTGCGGGGCCATAGGGCTCAGCTCTGGAGTGCTCTGTATGCGCCACAAGCGGGCCTCGGGCTTGCACCACTTCTGCTACTGAGGCAGGAGCATCCGGGCCAAACCAACGCGCCTGCAGCGCTGCCCAACGTGCTGCCGCAGCCCGTATGACATCGATGTCCACCCAATAGCCCTCGTGGAGAGCAGCACCAGAGATACTCGCTCCCCTTCTGCCGGGTCGTCCCTTCAGGTCTTGTCCGTCACACCAGGCCACGGTTCCGTTGAAGGGCACGCCTAGGTGCTCGCCCTGAACTTCCCGCGTATCCATCAGGCGCAGGATCGTTCCATCGGGACCTCCACCACCGCGCACCTCCCCCAGGATCGCGAAGCGACTGATGGAAAGGAGGAAGCGTGATAGCCCCGGAACAGGCTGCCTCTGATCACCGAGCCCCGCCTCTTCATCCTTGGCGCTAAACACTGGACCGGGGTGCAAGAGAGACGCAAAGGGACCAAAATCAATCCGCGGTGAGTCCGAGAACTCCCCGTGCACGTCGTCACCGAAGTAGCGCGCAAAGATCGGCTCCAGGGCGGTCAGGACTGAATCCAGCCCTGTGATCGCATCCCCGCTCCCCGAGTCTTCCCCTAGCCCGGGCAATCCCGGCCCCAAGCCAGAGCTCAAGGACTGCAGAAGGTCAGCGCTCGCGCGCAAACGATCTCCATCCACATCCAAAAAGACCTCCCCGGCAGCGTCAAGGAATCCAAGTCCTGCGCGCGCGCGGGCTTCAAGTTCCAGGGACAGGTCGTTATTACGACCCTGTTCCCAACGCGAGAGCGCCAGCGTCTCCGCGAACCAACCTGCCGCAAGTAATGCCTCGCCGAATTCCCGTGAAGCAACGCCAAGTTCGGAATCGGAACGACTCAATTCCATCAGCTGGCGGAGTTTGTGCGCCGTCGGCCACCCATCTTCCGCCAGTAGAAATCCAGGGTAGCTCTCAAGCCACATGTCGAGGGCTGCGCTAAACTTGCCCCGTTCCAAGAGCCCAAGAGAACTGACTCGCGCACTAGCGAACTGGGTGCTGAGTTCCCCACCAAAAGATCGCGCAAGTTGAGCCGCTGCACGAGCCCCCTCTTCACGGCCTTCATACCAAACCAGGGCGCGCAGGGCCGTCGTATCGCCGCGGGCCGCAATGAGCGACCGAGCTTCCTGGTCAATGGACGGTCGATCGGTCAACAACGAATGAACCGCCAGGGAAGAGATCAACTCCAGCATACTCTCGGGAGGAAGAGCCTCTTCCGGCAGTAGCGAGAAGGCACGGGCAACGCCTCGTTCTGCCCGTTGGGGTGGGGAGAAATCCTCGTCTTCGCCCGGCGTAAGTTCCAGGATCGCTCGCCAGGCCCAAAGTTCGAAACGTTCCGCCGGTGCCAGGTTGTACGGCGCCAATGGACCCCCTTCAGGACTCGCATCGAACCACAGATCAAATTGTTCCAACGCCTCTTCAGGCTTCCCGCGGGCCACAGCATAACGAGCCAAAGCCTTCACAAAGTGCACGCGATCGAAGGGTGCACGTGCGAGCTGTGCAGCCAAGAGGCCATGCTCCCAGGCCCTCTCCAGATCACCGGATGTGAAGTAGTTCCAGGCCATGCCATTGTGGGCCCAGGCATTGCTCGGGTCCGCAGCAAGGGCCTCGCCGAAACGCGCAATTCCCGCACGACCCTCAAGACGCCCCACAAGGTAGAGCGTCTTCGCATCACTGGGGTTGTCCGCAAGTATTGCCAGGCGGGCAGCCAGGGCTTCCCCCAAGAGGAGTCGGTCACGCGAGCTATCGTCTAGGAAACGCTCCGGGGCGGCCCAGGTTGGGTCAAGCTCTGCCGCACTCCGCGCAGCCGCCTCAACGTCCGCCACAGGCGCGGTTTCCCCAAGAAGAGTGCGGGCCGCGGAGAAGGCCTCGGAAGCTTCTAGGGGAACAAGCGGTCCAGGCTTGGGTTGACTGGCCACACAGGCAATCGCATCGAGCAAACCGGCGCCACAAAGCAGCAGCATTAAGAGAACTGATGCGCTGCGCGGCGCTGCGCGGGGCGTGGTCTTGTTGGAGGGAAATCCCATAATCTCAAGCATGGGGTCTAGTCACGGCGAAGTCGAACACCGAGGGGAGACACCGAGGGGAGACACCGAGGGGAGACACCGAGGGGAGACACCGAGAAGAGACACCGAGGGGAGACACCGAGAAGAGACACCGAGAAGAGACACCGAGAAGAGACACCGAGGGGAAACACCGCACAGGGGTGGCCCGGACTACCTCACAAAGAACGCGTCCAAGAGGCCGTCCTCTCCGATTTCGCCATGTCGGGCCTGGGAGAGGAAGCGCGGGTCCAGGCACTTACCGAGGTTGTCCCCGCGACCGCCCAGGACGTCGCCCGTGTAAACGCACAATTGATCGATCAACTCCGCCGCGAAGAAAGCCTGGACGAGCTTAGGCCCCGCCTCCAGCAGCACACGTCGGGCCCCCGTATCCCAGAGCCATTCCATGATTGCCAGCAGCGACGGCTTGCCGTCATCCCCGCTGCGGAACTCGTAGATAGATGCGCCCGCTTCCTCAAGCTGACGGCGAAATACGGTGGCTGCGCCCAGGCGAGTCACGATTTTAACCGGGCCGGCTGACTCGTCCTCGCCCACTGCGGCAAATAAGCGCGCCTCGGGTGGAGTGCGAAGCTCCGAATCCAAGATCACCCGCGCCGGTGGATTCGCGAGGTCTCCAGGGAGACGCACACTAAATCTCGGGTCATCCGCCAAGACAGTGCCGCTACCGCTGATGATCGCGTCCACGCGACCGCGCAAGACCTGAACGCAGGCCTGGGCAAGGGGACCTGAAATCCAACGCCCATCCCCGACTCCTGCCGGGGGAGATAGTTGTCCGGAACGTGTTTGGGCCCACTTGGCGATGACCCAGGGACGTCTCCGACGTATTCGATCGGGGTCGGTCCAACGCAGGAAGTGCGGTGCGACACGCGCCAGGCGGGCGGGGCCATTCATCAGGACAACTTCAACTCCCCGCTCGGCAAGTAGCTTGCAGCCCGCCCCGCGATGGCGGAAATCTGGATCGAGTTCACCTACGACTACGCGCTTGATGCCCGCCTCAAGAATCGCTTCGACGCAGGGCCCGGTCTTGTCCGTGGAAGAGCAAGGCTCAAGGGTCACAAGCAGCGTGTCCCAACGCTCACGGGCTACACCGCTTTTCGCAGCAGCCGCAAGGGCATTGATCTCCGCGTGGGCTGCCCCCCAGCGCTCGTGAAATCCGCGACCGATCTCGACCCCATCGGAGAGAACAATGGCTCCGACGCAAGGGTTCGGCGCAACCTCGAAACGAAATTCCCCCGCAACGGTACCCAGCTCCTCAAGAAGCGCTGCGTACTGCCCATCCGTCGCCCCCCCGGAGGGCACTGAAAGGATGCGGGTTGAATCCATGGCGTGGTTAATGGTCTGGCTCAGAATCGCCGTCGAGGGGCGGTCTGATGATGACGGCAATGCTCTCCATTCTATCGGATGCCGCGCCGCTCAAGAACAGCACGCTTTCAGGTGCTTTTTTGGGCTGCCGTCCCTGAACAGACCGGAAACACGGGCCGATCCTTTCGTTCCTGCCCGGGCCCGGCAAACTGTCCTCCCCGATATTGGCCCCGGGTTTGCCCTCGCAGACCTCCAGGGCACCTCGGCGATCCTCCTCCCCCCCCGCATGGCCTCCGGCGACCGATTGGTCCCACGGACGCCAGCGTCCCAACCGCACCCCAAGCCCTTTCCAGTGATGACAAAGGCTCCCATCCGCGTAGCCGTCACCGGTGCCGCTGGCCAAATTGGCTACGCGCTCGTTTTCCGCATCGCCAGTGGCCAAATGTTTGGCCCCGACCAGCCCGTGATCCTGCAGATGATCGAGATCCCCGCCGAAAAGCCGATGCAGGCGCTTTCTGGTGTAGCCATGGAGCTCGAAGACTGCGCCTTCCCGCTGCTGCAGGACATGGTGTTGACCAGTGATCCCGCCGTCGGATTTAAGGACGCGAACTGGGCTTGCCTCGTTGGCTCAAAGCCGCGGGGTCCTGGCATGGAACGCAACGACTTGATCCGCGAGAACGGGCCGATTTTCACCGGACAAGGCAAGGCGATCAATGATCACGCAGCCGCTGATGTGCGCGTCGCCGTCGTGGGCAACCCCTGCAACACGAACTGCCTGATCGCAATGCACTCCGCACCCGATCTTCCCAGGGAGCGCTTCACCGCCATGACGCGCCTCGATCAAAACCGTGCCCAGGCGCAACTCGCTGCCAAAGCCGGCG
>JBLHLB010000251.1:0-6211 GCA_047618505.1 Planctomycetota bacterium | reverse complement strand
CAAGTCTCGGATCGCCGATGAACTCGGCCAGAAGCATGAATTCGAAATGAGGGTCGAACGCGTCAAGTGGACCTACGGGGATGTGGGCCAAGATTACGCCAAGGGCAGGGTCCTGGCCGGCAAGCTACAGCCCGATGACCTGACCATTGAGGTGCGCCTTCCGGAGGCCCTCAACGCCCTGGCTGATGCCCTCCGCCCGGGCTCCCGTGTGCGCGTTCGAGCCAGGCTAGCCACCTGGAATGCGACCTACGGAAGCCCAGAATTTGAGGCTCCTGAGTTCGAGCTCCTCGAAGCCCCCTGAGCAGGCCGGTGGAAGAGGTACACTCTTGACCCTCCACCGCCGCGGGCGGTACCCCCCCGAACATCCTCTCCCTCGCTCTGCCGGAATGATCCGACTCCGAGGCCCAGGCGCTTGAATCAACGCTTCCAACAACGTTTCCCTTTGGGCTTCGAGAGTCGTCTGCTCTCCGTCGATTCGCGCAAGGTGCCGCTTTTCCGGTTTGACGTTCTCGTGGTGGGCAGTGGTGCCGCCGGAAGTGCCGCTGCCTTGGCGGCGGCAGCGAGCGGCGCGGAAGTAGCGCTGCTGACCAAGGAAACTCCGCAGGAAACAAACACCCTCTATGCCCAGGGTGGCGTGGCGGCCGTACTCGGGGCCGACGACAGCGTCGCTTCCCATGTGCAGGACACCCTGGATGTTGGCTGTGGCCTGTCGAATCGCGAGGTTGTGGAGGCGGTCATTGGCGCGGGTCGCGCATCGATCAAGCGACTGCTGCAGTGGGGGGCAAAGCTCGACCGCGAACCCGACGGGAGCTTGACTCTCTCTAGGGAAGGTGGGCATAGCCATCCCCGTATCGTGCACGCCCACGGCGACTCCACTGGCCGCGAGATTCAAGCGACCGTTGTACGCGCCCTCGAAGAGCACCCGCGCATCACCCTGTTTCCCAAGGTCTTCGCCCTCGACCTCCTTCAGGACCAGGATGGGACCGTCATCGGATTGCTCGCAAGCGACGAGCGCGGCCGCTCCCTGGTCTTCTCCGGTGGCCGCACGATCCTGGCGACCGGCGGCTCCGGTCAGCTTTACCGCGAAACGACCAACCCTTCGATTGCCACAGGAGACGGCGTCGCCATGGGCTTCCGGGCTGGCGCGGTTGTGCGCGACCTCGAATTCTTTCAGTTCCATCCGACCCTGCTCTATATCGCCGGCGCTGCACGCGTGTTGATCAGCGAAATCGTGCGCGGTCACGGTGGTCTGCTGCGCGATCGCGATGGCGTGCGCTTCATGCCCGAGGCGCATCCGAAGGCGGAGTTGGCACCGCGTGATGTCGTCAGTCGCGCCGTTTTCCGTCGTATGGTTGAGACCCGCGACACGAACGTATATCTCGACCTTTCCCAACTCGATGGCGACCCCCACAAGCTGTTCCCCGGCATTGCCAAGGTTTGCCACTTCTTCGGCATCGACATCGCTAAGGATCCCGTACCCGTGCGCCCCGGCGCGCATTATCAGGTCGGGGGCCTTGAGGTGGACATCGATGGTCGCACGACCCTGCGGGGTCTCTCGGCGGTGGGGGAATGCGCAAGTACCGGTCTCCATGGCGCAAACCGCATGGGGTCGAACTCGCTCCTCGAGGGATTGGTCCTGGGGACGCGGGCTGGCGAACGGGCGGCCCAGGATGCGACCGATCGGGGGCTCTCGGACTTCGAGGTTAGGCCTCCGCGCGTTCTCGCACCGGCCCCCGGCGGAATACAGGTCAACATCTCTGACGTGGTCTATTCCCTGAAGTCGTTGATGTGGCGCCAGATGGGAGTGGAGCGTGATGCCACCAGCATGCGTGACGCTCTCGATAAGATCAGTCTGTGGACGCGGGCCGTGGAAGCCCTCGCTCCCTCGAATCCGCGCACCTGGGAACTCCTCAACATGTTGCTCATGTCACAGCTCGCAACCATTGGCGCCCTCGCCCGAGAAGAGTCGCGTGGCGTCCATTGGCGCAGCGACTTTCCCTCCGCTAAGGCAGGTCCGGCACAGCACACTCGCTTGATTCCCGAGGTGGACGGACCTCAACTTGTGGCAGTTGGGCTCGAACATGTTGACGTTAGACAGGCGCAGGCGGAGACTGCACAGCAATGAGTCGTGAACCCAAAAAAACGGGTGCAGCCCGCGAGCGCTTTCTCGTTTGTGGCGTGCTCTTACCCGAACATGTGGTCGAATTCGGTGGACCCCTCTCCGAAGCCAAGAGTCTGGTGGAGGCGGCTGGCGCAGAGGTCGTCGAGGATGAGGGCGAGCCCCTTGTTCAACGCCGCGTGCGCCCTGACTCCAGCACATTCCTTGGCAAGGGCAAGGTGGCCGAGATAGCAGAAGCGCTCGAGCGCACTTGCGCGGATGCGGTCATGGTGGACAACAGTCTTTCACCGGGCCAAGGGCGCAACCTTGAGAAGGCTCTGAATACGCGCGTGGTCGATCGCTCCGAGTTGATCCTGGACATCTTCGCGACGCGTGCACGCACGGCCCAGGCGCGACTACAGGTTGAACTGGCACAGATGGAGTACATGCGTCCGCGATTGCGCCGTATGTGGACTCACCTGGAGCGCATGGAGGGAGCGGTTGGAACGCGTGGTCCGGGTGAGACACAGCTCGAGACTGACCGTCGCCTGATCAACGACCGCATCAAGGACCTGAAGCAGCGCATGTTGGACATCGAACAGCGCAAGCGTCGTCAAGTGCAGACCCGCGGCGAGCAATTCACCGTGGGCCTAATCGGTTACACGAACGCCGGTAAGTCGACGCTACTCAATCGCTTGACGGGCTCCGATGAGTTCGTCGCGGACATGCCCTTTGCGACCCTGGATACGCGCACCCGTCAATGGCGCCTGCCCGATGGGCGCACCGTGCTCTTGTCGGACACCGTTGGTTTTGTGCAGCGCCTTCCGCACCACCTGGTGGCGTCTTTTCACGCCACGCTGGAGGAAGCCCTTAACGTGGACCTGGTCCTGAACGTCGCCGATGCATCTCACCCCGACGCCCGAGCGCAGATGGACGCGGTGGATGAAACCCTGGCGGATATCACCGCGCGGCGCGCGGATGTGTTGGTCCTGAACAAGGTTGATCAGGTCGAAGAACCAATCCGGCTGCAGCTTCTGACGGGGGACTTCGAGGGCGCAGTCGTGCACCTCTCAGCGAAGTCAGGGGAAGGCATTGATCGCCTCGAGGCTGTCGTCGCTGCCCGTTTGGACGCGCGTTCGGCTACGGTCCGGGCTAGCTTTGCCCTGGCCGATGGCAAGAGCCTGGCGGCCGTTCGCAAAGCTGGCGTGGTCAGCAGTGAAGAGGTCGATGACGCGGCCGAGCGCCTGACGGTCATCCTGCGCGTCGCGGAAGGCGCCTTTGGAAACTTGCGGCGCACCGTGGGAGACAAGGTCAAGTTCGACGTGATCAAAGAACCCGTCGAACCGTTCCTTCGGGAAGGATCCAGCGCATGAGCGCGGGCCCCGCCACCTAATTCAGGATGAAGAGGGGCGTGTCGCCCGCGACGGAGCCGGACTCGATCACCAACTGCTGTTTCTTAAGCCTATCGCGCCCATCGATTGAGTTGGAGGTCTGCTCTTGATCGGCCTGCCTGCGATAGCCGTCGTCGATGAACTTGTTCAGCTCGGCTGCGGAGATAATCCTGTCTCCGTTCCTGTCCGCTGTGCCTGAATCGGAACCTACTGCGCTGGCGATGAATCCCGCCAGGAATCCTCCCGCCTCGAACTTCGATGCGACGGAGCTCGAAAGATCCTCGCTGGAGGTGAAGAGTCCCATGCGCCCGGGCTCTTTGATCACGTCCTTTGAGAACCCCCCGCTGAAACAGGCATCTAGGATGACCAGGCACGTGTTGTCCGAGAATCCCGCCAGGAGCTGATTGAGCTCGTCGTCCAGCAACAGTCCATCGTGAAGCCAAAGAGCTTCATCCAGGGCGTCATGGCCATCGGGATCTTCCGCGACAGGGTTGGGATGCTTGAGGTGCGCGCCACGGCCGGAGAAGAAGAAGACGAAGGTGTCGCCTTCCTGCATTCGATCGGCGCAGCTCAAGATTGCATCGCGCACATTGGCGGTGCGTGCCTCTTTGTTCGTCAAGGAGATCGCGTTCTCCTGCGGCATGCCGGTCTCTTCCATCAGAGCGCGCACAAGACTCAAGGCGTCGTCTGCACACCCCGGCAATCCAGGAGCGTCGCCTGCGTAGTCACTTACGCCGACGAACACGCCGAAGGTGTTCCCTGATCTGGCATCCAGCGTGGCCGGGGCACTTCCAGTCCTTACGCTCAGGCGATAGCGGCCCGATTCGCCACGCCGGTAGGAGGTCGCGACTACCTCGACAGGACCGTCCGCCGGAGCTGTCCACTGGATACCAGAAAGCTCCCGTTGGCCGTCTAGATTGTCATTCTGTAGGACGTCACCCGTGGAGTCGATCAACTCGAGGTAGGTGTCGAATTCGGTGGAAGCCATTTCGAAGAACACAATCTGGCCGGCGATGGCTTCAAAGACCCAGGTGTCCCTGAATTGCCCGGTATCCAGACTCATATCACCTTCCTCCAGGCGACCACCGGCGAAGGTGCCTATGGTCAGCGTGCCTTCGTATTGCACGGAAGGGTTGGCAGAGCCTGATGAACCTCTGGTGTTCGTACTGCTCTCGAGGTCTCTGCTAACGGTGAGGGCATAGGCGCCTGTTTCACTCGCTCGTCTCGAGGTCACAATTACGGGCAGGGGACCAGAGGCATCCGCCGTATACCGGTACCTGGCGTTTGTGCTGCCGCCGGTGTCGTTCACCTGGATCGGATCGCCTTCGGGGGGCAGGACGATGAGGAAGGCGTCGAACTCGCCGGACTCAAGGAAGAACTCAACGGTCTCTCCTGCCTTGACCTTGAATTCATATCTGTCAAAGAACTCGCCCGCCTCCAACGCTTCGTCGTCGGTGGTAAGGATTCCTGTCGTCACTTCCCCGGGGGCAGGGCCCGGGGATACCACCAGCTCATACTCGCCCTCCGCAATACCGACTGAGGTCGTTGCCAGGGCATACTTGCCATCCGCTGGGATCTGGAAGGTGATCCGGGCATTCGTACTTCCGGATGCGAAGTCATCGTTGCTGTCAATGATCTCCGTGTCGGACCCCATGATGTAAAGCACCGCATCAAACTCGGTGGAGTTGAGCTGTACCCGGAGCCATTCCCCCGGAGCTCCTTCCAGTTCGATGATGTCCATGTAGTTGCCAGCATCGAGGACACGATCCTTCGTCGTGAGGCGCCCCGGGAAGTGTTCACCCCCGGTGTCGAGCAGCGCATTCGGATCGCCAGGACCCTGTGTAATGGTCAAGGAGTAAGTCCCCGTCACATCTGGCGGGCCGGAGGTCGCGATCACCCCGTAGGTCCCGGCAACCCGTGCCGTATAGGCAAGCCGAGAAATACCTGTAGAGCCGCCGAAGTTGTCGTTCGTCTTGATGGGGTTGCCCTCCGCATCCTGGAGGACCAAGTACGTATCGAAGGCATCTGATTCCATCGTGACTTCGAGCAACTCGCCTAGGGCAAGGGTGACCACGTGGCGATCGAAGTATTCGCCGGTATTCATCTTCTTGTCACCCGCTGCGAGCTTGCCAGGGATCTGCTGGCTGCTCGTTGGAATATCAGATGTGTCTGTTCCTTGGGTTGCGACTGCCGCAGGAAGCGTTACCGCCAAGGTGTAATTGCCCCCGACTCCTTTGCTGGAGGTGGTGACGAGAACTCGCCATGCTCCCACCTCAGCCTCCGGGATCTCCACGCGACTCTCGGTCAAGTCACCCATCCAATCGTCGTTGTCCAGCTGCCCCTCCTTCGTCGTGCTGAAGTCGGGGGGCTGCACCATCAGGTATCCATCGAAGTCCCCCGTGAGCCGAATCGTCATCGGCCCGACCGCTGTGACTTCGAACATTTGCGTCTCCGCGTACTCCCCGCTGCTGAGTTTAATGTCCTCGTCGTCCAAGCGACCCACTCGAGTAATCGTTTGGGTCTGCTGGTCTTGGGGGACGGGCGCTGTCAGGAACGCCAATGCAGCGATGGGTAGTAGGGCTGTGAGCATGTGAAGGAAGGGGATTAGTCTGACTCCCCGTGGGGGTCATCTACCCCCGTTGGAATCCTGAGTTAGTTGGAATAGGGGGGTGTTGACGCCGACCCCGCCGCGGTCGACGATCAATTGCTGGTAGCCAAGGTT
>JBLHLB010000250.1:0-6219 GCA_047618505.1 Planctomycetota bacterium | reverse complement strand
ACGCTTCGGCCAATCCACTGGCCTTACGGAGTTGGCGACGGAGACCCTCGGCGGGGTCCTCTGCCTGGTCAAGGAGGCGCACGGTGACGCGGTTCGCGGGACCGGAGAGCTCGAACCACTCGGAGGTCTCGGCGACTTTGCGCGCCTTACGCCACCAGGCCGTGAACTTCGGTCCTTCAACGCCGAGGGTTCCCAGGGCGAGCTTGATACCCGCGTGGTTGACTCGACCGTCATTACGCTTTGCGATCCAACGCAAAACATCGAGCGGCTCGCTCTTCAGGCGGCTCGCCAATTCCTCGGGGTCCTCAACGACCAATGCCCGCAGGTCCGTCTTCTCAAGGATCTCGAAGATCTCAATCGAAGTCTTCAGGGGGAAGCGATCTCGCTTTCCACTAACGAAGCGAATCGTCACTTCATTGTTCGGAACGTCGACCTCAAGGATCTTGCCGAGGCCCCAACCCTTCGCGTGATAGATGACGCGTTCAGGTTCCAGGGACAACAGTTTCTGGAAGGACCCCCAGACCGTACGCATGTCCGGATGGTTGTCGCGCAGATCCGAAACGGCAAGGAATGTTTCCCAACGCGGATCTTCGGCATAGGCCGCCTTGGCACTGATCATGAGTTGGGGTGCCAACTCACCGGGCGAACCGCCAAGGATCATTGCTTCACCGAGCAGCCTGCAAGCTTCCTTGGAACGGCCATTTTCCTCCAGTGCCCTGGCGTGATCACGCACATAGGAAAGGAGGCGGGAAAGCTCCCGGCGCCTTGAGCCCACTTGGAGGGCGTCGAGGGCGGGCTCGATGTCGGCGGAACCAGAGACATGCTCGGTCCAAGCATCATCAAGGGCGTTCCAGTTTTGCTGTCGTACGAGACGCGCGAGAGTCATTAGGGGATAAGTCTGGCAGGGTGCGCTAAGGAAAGGAGGCCAGGTAGAATGCCCTGTAATCCCCCCGGGCTCAACTTCTGCGAGCCCCGCGAATGCGATCCGTGCCTAAAAGTGCACCTTTCAAGTAGCGCGACCGAGGCCAATCGGGCCGCTGAGGATGGTCAGGCGACGCCTCAAGTGTGGCCAGAAGACGGATGTCCCGCTCTGCCCGGCGAGCCGCAGCAAAGGTCATCCCAAGGAAAGCACCCAATTCCAGGGCCCCAGAGCAGGAAAAGGTCGCCACCAATCCCCCGGGCCGCACCGCCTCAAGGGCCAAGGTATTCAGATCGCTGTACTTCTTTAGACCCTCGTCGAGATTCGCTCGGCCACGAATGATCTTATGGGGATCCAGGACCAAGACATCGGGGCGTCGATCCTCTGGACCTCCCGCGAAGGAGCGCATGACGTCGAAGGCATCGGCATGCTCGAAGCTCACATCCAACTTGTTGTGCTGGGCCGTGCGCTTGGCGCGTTCAAGGACGACCTCGTCCAGGTCGATCCCCAGGACTGAGCGTGCCCCCTGACGGGCAGCCTGCAGTCCGAAGCCTCCCATGTTGCAGCACAGGTCCAAAACTCGACGTCCCTGGCATAGGGCACCGATACGGACACGGTTGTCGCGCTGATCACAGAACCATCCGGTCTTGTGGCCCTCGCCAGGGCTGACCAGGTAGTGGATGTCCTCCTCCAGGAGATCAATCTCCGGGTGGCTGGCCTCCTCACCCTCCTTGGGCTCGAATCCCTCGGGACCACGGGCGCTGCGCGGAACCCTGTGGATAACAGCGTGCTCGGGATAGATCTCCTTGAGGGCCGTCTCCACCTCCTGACGCAGGTTCCAAAACCCCAGGGAATGGTGCTCACAAACCAAGACGGGTCCCATGCGGTCGACGACCAGACCGGGCAGATCATCACCCTCGGCGTGGGAAATACGATAGGCCTCGGTTCGGGCGGGGAGTTTGAGAACCTTCCGCCGCACGTAATCAGCATCACGCAGGCGGGCGGCCAAGAAGTCCTTGGGCCGATCCATGTCCGAGCGACGCCCACGGGAAAGCCAACGTAGCTGGATATCTGACGATCCATTCCAGAGGGCGTGCCCCAGGAAACGCTCGGAGCGGTCGTGGACCTCCACTAGGGAGCCATCCGGAGGGGCATCCCAGGAGGGAGTCTCCACCTGGCGCGAATAGACCCAAGGGCCACGGTGAACGTCGTCACCGAGGAGCTTGATCACGGGATAGGAAACAGAACGGGCCATAGGGCGCGGACAATAGCGGTTTGGCTCCCGGGACGCGAATCCCGAGGGTAACGTAGCGGCTAGATTCGGCACCTCGCCCGGTGACCCCATGGCCGTTGGACGGCTATCCCCGCATGCGCTGCACTCTTTCACTGATCCTGCTCACGCTGTTATTGGCCTCGTCCTCGCTGTCCGGCTCCCAGGAGCAGCCCGCCACCCAGGCCGGAGCGGAGCAGGCCACCCCCGACGAAAAGCCCGCGGAGATCAACCTGGCCCTGGTAGGGGGGACGATCCACACCATGGAACCGGGTGTCGAGCCAAGGGTGGGGACCCTCCTGATCGGCGGCGATCGCATCATTGCCATCCGGGATCCCTTCGAAATACCCCCCGGAATCGAGATTGTGGACGCCACAGGAAAGCACCTCTTTCCGGGTCTGATCGACGCGATGGTTGGCTTCGATGCGGATCACGATGCGCTCTATCTCCGCGCCGGCATCACATTGGTGCGGGACATCGGCAGCCAACGCATCCGCAATCTTGACCTGCGTGCCACGGAGGCTCGCGACTACAGGGGCGGGCCAGCACTGCTTGTTCCCGGCGCACCGCTCGATGGTGATCCGCCCAGTTCACCGGAGGCC
This sequence comes from Planctomycetota bacterium, assembly GCA_047618505.1. GTDB lineage: Bacteria > Planctomycetota > UBA1135 > UBA1135 > JBLHLB01. The sequence goes on along the minus strand of JBLHLB010000250.1, from coordinate 3,428 downwards.
GCTATATTGCGCGACCCCTCGGCTGCGGGGGCCCTGCTGCCTATCGTCCTTGCGGATGACCCCGACTACATCTCCATACTCCGGGGGCTTTCTCCTGAGGTGCACGCCTTCGTACTCGCGCGGGCAAAGGAAGCAAAACTGGATGTCTGGGGTCCGGTTCCTAACGCACTCACCATGGAACAGGCTGTCGCCCAGGGACAGCGCAGCTTCTTCTTCCTGGACTCGTTGATTCCCGCGAGCTTGAACTGGTCCGATCTGACCGAGGAGCAGTCCGCCAGACTCAGCGCTGCCCTCGCCCAAGCCAACGCCCGCGTGGTGCCCGCCCTCGAAGCCAGCGCCCTTCGGCTTGTAAACCCCCAGGAAGTCCCCGGTGCCATGGAGTTGCTGTATCTCCTGGCCCAGAGCTACGAGACCTGGTGGCTCGCCGAGGCCAACCAGCGTGTTCCCTTGCTATCTACTGAAGTGCTCATGCGCGGGGCGGAACAACTCCAGGGTTCACGCGCATTCCTTCAGCAGATCCATGCGGCGGGCGTTCAGCTTGTGCCCGGAAGTGGCGCGCCTAACCCCTGGCTGTTCCCCGGTACCTCGCTGCATGCGGAACTCAAGCGCTGGGTCGAAGCGGGCATTGCGCGGGAAACAGTCCTCGACCTGGCCACGCGCCGCGCCGCCGAAGCCCTTGGCCAGGGCGGGCAGCGCGGCCAATTGACCGCAGGCTACATCGCGGACATCCTCGTCCTAGACGCAGACCCGCGGGCAAACCTCAATGCTCTCGGGGATCCCAGCGCAGTTGTCCTGCGCGGACGTGTCTATCCGCGCGAAGAAATAGAGACTCGTGTGCAGGCAGTGCTCAAGGAGCGCAACAAAGAGCGCACCTTGGCCCGGGCACCTATTCCGGTGGAGAATCCCCCTGGGAGTGAAAACGGAAACATCCTGATCTCTGGCTACGTAGAGAGCTGGGCCCTGGGGCAAAGAGTCAGCGCCGAGCGCTTCCATGTGGAGCGACTCGACACCGGCGTCACCCGCTATATCAGCCGCATCGTGGAGCCCGGGCGCGGAGAAATCCCCACACGGGAGATGATCGTCCGACAGGATGTCGTCGATGGTGCACTGGTGGAATTCTCGGTGGCGGCGAGCGATGGAACAAACGAGTTGGTTCTCGAAGGCCTTTGGACCGCGGGCTCATTCCGCATGCACCGCCTCTTCAATGGAGGAGGTCAAGATGGTGTTCTCGCCAGCAACGACCAAGCTGTGGCCCTCGATCTTGGCAGCGTGACATCGCTGATGATCATCGCCCGCAAACCGCGCACGCAGACTTTCCCCATGCTGACGCTGCACGAGGCACTGACGCCAGAGTCAGTGCATTGGCAAATGTTGGTCGATACCAACGGAGACTTTCAGGTGGGGACGCCGACCGGGGCCCTGGCCTTTCGACTCAACGCCCAGGGGGTCGCCGAGCGCTCCGTGCGCGTAGTGGGCCGCGGAACCATCGAAGGTGTGTTGACCGAGACGGACAGCCGCGGCGGCCCGGGCTACCCCGTCAATTCAAAGATGCGCCGCTGGATTGGATCCCACCTTTCGCAAACGCCAAACCCCGAAGATACGGCGGATGACTCCGAAGGTGGGGCCCCAGCTTCCGGCGGGCGTTAGACTCAACTGCTGCCTTTTCAGCGTCACCTGTGCGCTGCTTACTTCGATGCCCCAGAACGATCACGACGGCTCCGCCGATGCCACCCCGGCCGATGTAACCCCGGAGAGGGCCTGCTCGCCCGGTCTAGAGCATGTCCCCGTAGCCGGTGACGGAGAGTTCTCTCCGCTTCAGGTCGGTCCGCTCAAGGTCTGGCCGCCCGTTATCCTGGCCCCGATGGCGGGGGTCACGAACTACCCCTTCCGCAGTCTTTGTCGCGAGTTTGGCGCGGGGCTCTTCGTGTCGGAGATGATCACGGCCCGGGGCTACATAATGGGGAACCGCCTGACCCATCTCCTGAGCAGCTCACAGCCGGATGAACAACCGCGCTCGATTCAAATCTACGGGACCGACCCTGTTGATGTAGGGGAGATGACCCGGGAACTCGTCGCGGAAGGTGTGCAGCACATCGACATGAACTTCGGCTGCCCGGTACCCAAAGTGACGCGCAACGGTGGGGGTAGCGCGATCCCCGTTAAGCCGCGACTCCTGGCCCGCATAGTGCGCGCCGCTGTGCGTTCCGCAGGAGACGTGCCCGTGACGATTAAGGTGCGCACGGGCATCGACAAGAATATCAGCACCTACCTCGATGCCGGTCGCGTTGCCCAGGAAGAGGGCGTGGCCGCCATCGGGCTGCATGCGCGCACAGCTTCACAACTCTATGCCGGTGAAGCGGACTGGAGTGCCATCACAACGCTCGTGCAGTCTCTTCTCATTCCAGTCCTGGGCAATGGGGATCTCTGGGAATGCTGGGATGCCCTGCGCATGATGCGCGAGACCGGCTGCCAGGGCGTGATCGTTGGACGCGCCTGCCTGGGTCGACCCTGGCTCTTCCGCGAGTTGGCCCAGGTCTTTGATGGCAAGGAACCAGATGCACCTCCCACACTAGGTCAAGTGCGCGCTGTCATGAGCGACCACGCCCAACGCCTCGTTGCCTTTTTTGGCGAGGAAATGGGTGTCCGTCAAATGCGCAAGTGGTGCACCTGGTACACCGTCGGATTCCGAGGTTCTTCCCGTGTCCGCGGACGCCTCGTACGGGTCAGTACACTTGCGGAGATGGAGCACATCCTGGACGATCTCGACGCCGAGGAGGAGTTCCCCGCGAACGCCCTACGGGCCCACCGGGCCAAGGGAGGTCGAACGCAACGCGTTTCACTTCCCGAGGGCTACCTCGACGATCGCGACGACGACACCCCTCCGCGCTCACCGCGCACTCCAGAGGAAATCGCCCTCTGGGAGAAGTCACTCACAGGCGGATGATGTCAGAAGAAGAAACACAGCCTCAGGTGCTGATCATCGGCGCGGGGGCTGCGGGACTTTGGTGTGCGGCCCGGGCTGCGGAGCAAGGGCTCAGCGTCGTCGTGGTTGAGAAGACCCAACGCTCCGGCACAAAGATTCTCGCCAGCGGTGGATCACGCTGCAACATCACCACGACCCTTGGGCCCCGGGACGCTGGGCACCTCTTTGGTACGCGCGGAGAACGCTTCCTACGCTCAGCCCTGGGACGCCTCACGCCCCTGGATGTGCGTGAACGACTCCGGAGCCTTGGCGTTGAAACGCGTGAGGCGCCCCTGGAAAAGGTCTTTCCGGCCAGTGATCGAGCTCGGGATGTCCGCGACGCTATGGAGCAGTGGGCGCGGGACGCTGGCGCACGCTTCGAATTCTCAAGAGCCGTAACAGGTGTCGAGCGAGTGGGGGAGTTGTGGCGAGTCCAAACTGAAGCTGGAACAAACCTCGAAGCACC
>JBLHLB010000249.1:0-6248 GCA_047618505.1 Planctomycetota bacterium | reverse complement strand
ACCCACGGCCTGGCCGTGGGCCAAGCCCGCGCCGATGACATTGACGCCCCTTTGGAGGAGCGCGCGGATTCGCAATTCGACACGCGTTCCGCGGCCATTCAGACGCGAATCGAACAGCTGGGTCAGGCGGCTAGCGCGCAACTCACGCCCAGTCGGCGCAAGGCAGTCGACGCCATTGACGCTGGCATAAAGTCTGCCCTGCTGCTGGGCGGTGTGCAGTTGGCTCCCGAGCGTCGGCAACAGGCAGAAGAAGAAGCCCGACTGCGACAGGCGGACCTGATTCTGCAAATGGACGCGGCTCTCGCCGAAGGCGATGAACTCGCACTTGCAAGGCACTGGAAGGACCTTGCCGATGCGGGTCTGCTCGACACCAGCCTGGCGGAACTTCGACGGCGCGTGGAGGCGGATCCCAGCAACGTTTCCGCCGCAATCGACCTGGCCCACGGCGCTGTCGGGGCCATGGGCACTGAGACCTACGGCCCCCAGATGATCGACTTCGCCGAACAGGCGGACGACGCCTTTGGGATGGCTCTAGAACTGGCGCCCGAACGGAATGATCTGCGCTACGAACGTGCCCAGGCCCTGGCGCAGTGGCCGTCATTCCTGGGGCGCCGAGGACAGGCTATCGATGAGCTTGAAACGATCATCGATCGCGGCAACGGCGGCGCGGCGGCGCCCGCTCGAAGCTATCGCCTCCTGGGTACACTGCTCTTTGAGCAGGGCGCTCACAGCGAAGCTGTGGACGCCTGGCAACGCGGCGCCGGCGCCTTCCCGGACCACGCAGGTCTTCAGGAACTCCTGCAGTTGTACTCGGGGCGCTAGGGGTCGAACTCGCACGCCCTAGTCACCCTCAACATAGCCAAGGTCGTTCAGGTTCGAACGCTCCTCGTCCGTCAAAACGATCGGGCGCAGTCCCCCACCGGGGGCGAGCCAGATGCTGCCTCAGAACTCAGTACCTGGCTGTGCTGACAAGGGGTCCGGTGCATCGCGAAGTCGGGCGGGATCACTCAGGTCAAGTCGGAGCGGCAACCCTTTATCAGGGGTCATCCCGGCACCCAGCAGGGTTTTCGCTAACTCCGCCCCCGTAGTGTCTTCGTCGAAGAAGAGCCAAATTCGCTCGCATCCGGTGGCCAGCTTCACGCTGATTCGGTCGGTGTCAGCGGAGGGGGAAAACAGAGCGTGATAGAAACCGTCGTCAACCTGTTCCCCAGCCAATCCTCATCACTCAGTCCAAGGGGACCATCGCGACCCGCACGGGTCACGGCGCCCTCTGCACAGCAAAGCTGAGCTCCATGCCCATTGAATCAGGGTCCAGTCATCCGCGGCCCAAGGAGTAAGGGTTGCCCCATCTTCATCGGGCTGTCAGGGGTTAGGATTCAGGCGTGAATCAACTCCGACAGACCCCGAAGCTCGCCCTCGCATTAGCCCTCGCCTGCTGCCTAGGTGGGACCCTGGCCCAGGCTCAGGATGTACAACTCACGACCCAGCGAGCGCGCTGGCGATTCGAGACTTCGTACTTTGGTGTTGAGGGTGCAGATGAGAAGGACGGCGACGAAATCGGACTCTTTGGGATCCACTATGACATCCTGGGGCCGATCGAATTACTGCCGGAACTCTACGTTGGTGTCGGTGGCTATGGGGCCTACGCGGGAGATCGTGGCGGGCTTTTTATTGGTGGGTTGAATGCCGGTTGGCTGCACCCGCTCTCACCCCTGTGGAGTGTCGATGCGGGGCTCTTCGCCGGTGGCGGCGGTGGCGGTGATGGCCCCGAATCGGAGGGCTTGGTACTGCGTCCCCACGTTGCCATTGAACGCAACCTGGGGATGAGTGCGATCCGTTTTGAGATCGCGCACATCGACATCAAAGATGATCCGATCAACGACTTCCATGTGGCCCTAGGTATCTCCCTCAACTCGGAAGTGCTGCGGGCGGCGGAGAGTGGGCGCAGGGATGCGATTCCCGACATTGCCGTGGTCAGTCGCCAGTTGCGAGTCACTCCGCTGGTTCAGATCATCGACCCTAGCTCGTCTAGTAAAGAATCCACCAGCGACAACCCCTTCCCCAACGATGTCAGTCTATTGGGTATCGGAATCGATTACTTCCTGGGGGATCACCTGTACATCCCCTTCGAAGCGTTTGGCGCAGCAGGTGGTCAGGCCTCGGGTTACGCGTCGGTGTATACCGGGCTTGGTTGGGCGGTGCCGCTTATTGGTGAGACCCTGGCCCTCGAGGTTGAGGCCCTGGTTGGATCATCAGGTGGTGGCCGGTTGGATGTGGCAGGTGGCTTTTCCTGGCAGAGCCGGGCTGGTCTGCGTGCACACATCGGGGGTCCGATCTCCCTGGTAGTAATGGCCGGCTACCTCGATGCGCCCAATGGCTCGTTCCAAGGGGGTACGCTCACGGGCGGTCTCACTTGGTCCGCAAACACACCGACCCTAACCCGTGAATATCCGCGCTCTCGCCTGGAGAACGAGGGCCTACCGCGGGAAAGGGCACGGGTGAAGACCACTCGCTTTCAGATCCTCAACAAGACCTACACCCCCATCAGCAGCGCCCTGACCAGAAAGGGCGGGCCATACGACAAGACAATCAACCTGGTGGGTATCGGCTTCGAACAGCCGATCCTAGGGGACTTCTCCCTGATGGGTCGTGCCTACACTGCCTGGGAAGGAGACGTCGGAGGCTACGGCGAAGGGCTCTTTGGCTTGAAGTATGAGTTCGCGCCCCTTGAGGACGAGAACCACAACTTCTCCCTCAGCATGGAGGGAGGTGCCGGCGGCGGCGGTGGCATGGATGTCGGCTCCGGCCTCATCTGGCAATGGCAAGCGGGCTGGCGCTATGAACTTACGGAGCAGTCGTCAGTCTCAGCCGAGTTCGGCAACATGCAACCCAATCACGGGACCTTCGAAGCAGAGACCTTCCAGCTGGGCTTCACCTGGAATCTCAACCGCGCGGTGCTTCGCTAACGGCCCTCGCCAAGACAGAAACTAATGGTTGGCGGCAAAATTCGCTGGGGTACATCCAGTTGGTCCGAAAAGAGCTGGGCGGGCAGCTTCTACCCCGAAGGCACGCCCGCCGGCGAATTCCTGAGCCTCTACTCCAGACGCTTTGACACGGTAGAAGCGGACGTCACTTACTACCGCATTCCCTCGACGACCATGGTCCAGGGTTGGCGTCGCAAGACCCCCGAGGGCTTTCGGTTGTCGGCCAAATTTCCGCGCTCCATCGTGCACGCGGGCAAGGGACCGCACCCCGATGGAGAGAAGATCTTGGCGCGCGAGTACGTTGCTGGGGACACGGAACTATTCCTGGAACGCATGTCGACCCTGGGTGATCGCTGTGGGCCTTTGGTCCTGCAGTTCCCCTATTTCAACCGCACGGCATTCCCTTCTGTAGGGCCATTCCTTGAGCGCCTGGCAGCCTATCTCGAGGCGTTGCCAAAGGGCTTTCGCTACGGAGTCGAGGTGCGCAACAAGGCTTGGATTGACAAGCCCTTGCTGGATCTCCTGCGCGCGCACAACGTGGCCCTGGTGCTGGTGGACTTGCTCTACATGCCGCACCCCGCGGAGCTACACCGGCCAGAGGCGGGCGAACACGACTTGCTGACGGCAGACTTCTCCTATGCGCGCCTAATCGGCGATCGCAAGCGAGTGGAGGAAGCGGGCCAAGGCAAGTTCGACCGCATCGTCATCGACCAGGGACAACGCCTCGCCGACTGGGCGGAGCTCTTAGTCAACGTGCGCGAGTCGGTGCCCGAGACCTACGTCTATGGGAACAACCACTACGCAGGGCACGGGCCGGATACGATTCGCGACTTGGCCCAGCGCTGCGGCGACACGGTCGGTGGCCCTATCCCCGGAGACGGGCTCTTCGACTGAAGGAAACCCCAAGCAGGTCATTCAACAGGCAGCTGCCTCCAACGGGCTGCTAGGCCGGGAAGCCATCGGCCATGATGTGCTCAACCGCTTCACAGAAACGGTCCAGCTCACGCTTGGTGTTGTCGATGCTCGGGGAGACTCGGATGCCCTCGAACTCGTCGTGCTGGATGTGAATCGTAAGGATCTGGCGCTTGCCCCAGAGCCAGCGCACAAGCTGCGGTGATTCAATTCCATCGATAGAGAAATTGGCCATGGCGCCGGCCAGACCAGGCTTCTCGCTCGTGTTCAGCCGCAGGCGTCCGCTAGCGCCAAGACGTTCGATCCAGTGCTGACGCAGTGCTACCAAACGCGCGGACTTGCGGGCCTGTCCAATCCCCTGGTGCAGGTGAATCGCCTCTGAGATTGCTAGGGCATTAGCCGCAGGATGCGTTCCAATCTGTTCGAATTTACGAATATCGCCGTCCAGCTTCTCCACTGCGGCCTGCAGAGGCCAAACGTCGGCGATGCGATTGCGACGCACATAGAGCAAGCCCGTCCCATGGGGCGCCGCCAACCACTTGTGCAAACTCGAGGCGTAAAAATCGACGCCGAGATCCGATAGCTTGAAATCCAAGTGCGCCAGAGCATGGGCGCCATCAACGATTGTGTCGACACCGTGGCGACGCGCCATGGCGGCAATATCCTTCACCGGCAAGACTTGCCCGGTCAAGTTGATCACGTGGCAGCAGAGCAAGAGCTTTGTCTTCGGTGTGATCGCCTCCTCAAAGAGCCGCACCACTTCAGCGGGATCCTCCGCAGGTGTGGGGATCGAAATCTCGCGCAGTACAACTCCCTCACGGCGTTCCCGTTGGTGGAAAGCCGTCAACATGCGTGGGTAGTCTTGGTTCGTAGTGAGGACCTCGTCGCCGCGCTTAAGATCCATCCCCAGTTGCAGGATGTTCAGGCCCTCCGAAGCATTGCGCGTAATCGCGATCTCCTCGGGATCTACGGCCCATTCATTTGCCAGCTGAGCTCGCACTCCTTCGCGTTGTTTCTCCAGCACACGCCACATGGTGTAGGCCGGTAAGCGGTGGGAGTAGTCCAGATGTTGCTTCATCGACTCCTGAACAATGCGCGAAGCGGGGTGAACTCCGCCGTTGTTCAGGTTGATCAGACTCCGATCCAGGGTGAAGGCTCGGGCGATTTCCTCCCAGTAATCCTCTTCATTGGAGCTACCCGCCGCACGGGCAAGGACTTCCGCGGCACTGCGGGCGGGGGCCGGAGCCGCTGCCCAGGCCGGCATCCCGATGGCGGAGAGGCCCAGGGATGACCCAAGGAGATTGCGTCGATTCAGCATGAAGGAAGGAGTCTAACGACCTGCGGGCAACTCGTTAGAATTCGGCAGTCCCAGACGCCCGCTTCCTGACCGGAATCCCCCATGACGCCCACGCCCTCCTCCCGATCGTCCGCAGTTTCCGGCGATCTCGCACCCTCAGAGCCCCTATTCGGCCTTTCTGCCCCTCTTCCCCTACGGCTGGTCCTAGTCCTGGGAATTGCACTCGCCGCCGGGGCCTGCGTTGGCCAACGTGCGAACGGAATAGACCCTGATGGCGAGCAAAGGGTCTCCGGCAAAACCGAACAGTCCTTGGACTGGAGCGCGGTCGCGGACTGGGAAGAAGCTCGCACCTACCCGGCGGCACACAAGGGCGACGTAGTCGACCTGCACCACGGCGTCGAAGTCGCGGACCCCTACCGCTGGCTTGAAGATGCGGATGCAGCCGCCACTGGATCTTGGATCGAAGCAGAGAACCAGTTGACCCATGGTCTGCTGCAGTCGATTCCGTCGCGCGCTGCAACCCGCGAGCGCCTGGAATCGCTTTGGGACTACGAGCGCTCTTCACTTCCGTCCCAACGCGGAGGCCATGTGTTCTATTCCAAGAACGATGGCCTGCAGAATCAGGCGGTACTTTTCGTGGCAGACTCGCTGGAGCAAGCGACGGCCGATGAAGGACGTGTCCTGTTGGACCCCAACAGTTTCTCCGAGGACGGCACGATCGCCCTGGCGGGTACGAACCCCAGTCCCGACGGGCGGCTCTTGGCCTACGCGACATCCGATGGCGGATCCGACTGGCGCACCTGGTACTTCCTTGAGATCGAAAGCGGCAAGCTCTTGCCCGACATCCTCCACCGCAACAAGTTCGGCGGCCTCGATTGGGTGGACGGTTCGGAGAAGGTTGTCTATTCGAGCTACGGCTCGCCCGATGACGAAGAGGCTCTACGGGAGCGCAACACTCCGGCGACGATTTGCATGCATACGCTCGGCAATCCCGAGTCCCAGGATTTGGTCCTGCGCGAGGCCCCCGAGGAGGGCAAGAACCAGTACAGCAGCAT
>JBLHLB010000248.1:0-6282 GCA_047618505.1 Planctomycetota bacterium | reverse complement strand
GGGGTTAGCATCGTCACGACCGCTGGACCCTGGACGCCAGGCGAGCCCGACCGCGGTCCCGACGCGCGCCGCGCCACGGCAGCCTATCCGCACCTGCCGGAACCTGACGAGGAGCACGGTATCGAGACCAGCGCGATCATCACCGCCGTTGGCCGCAACAGCCCCGGGGTCCTGGCTGGGATCACCGGAGCCATCGCCTCCCTGAACTGCAATGTCTTGGACGTTTCGCAGAAGATGGTAGAGGGTTACTTCCACATGATCTTGACCGTCGACCTTGGGGGGCAGACGTCCTTCAGCGAGCTCAAGGACGCCCTCGAGGGCATGAGCTCCCGGGACAAATACGTGGTGCGCGTCATGAATGAGCGCGTCTTCCGTTTCATGCACCGCCTCTAACGGCCTCTCCGGAGGACAAACACCATGAGTTTCTCAGAGCGCGAGATCCTTGAAACCGTGCGTATGATCGAGCTGGAGACGCTCGACATTCGTACGACGACACTGGGTATCAACCTACTCGATTGCGCGGACCCAGACCTGGAGTCCTGCTGCGAGAAGGTCTACGCGAAGATTCTGCACCACGCTTCAAAGCTCGTGGAGGTGGCGGAATCCATCAGCGCAGATTACGGCGTGCCGATCGTGAACAAGCGCATTGCAGTGACGCCGATCGCCTGGGTTGCCGCGGCGTCCGGGGCTGACAACCTAGTTCCTCTGGCGAAGGCCATGGACGCGGCCGCGGCCGAGGTCGGCGTCGATTTTATCGGCGGCTTCAGCGCCTACGTCGAAAAGGGCTATGCCAACATCGATCACGCGGTCTTCGAGTCAATTCCCGAAGCCCTAGCGCAGACGAAGCGAGTCTGTGCCTCACTTTCCATCGCGAGTACGCGCGCCGGCATCAACATGGATGCCGTCAATCACTTCTCGCGCATCGTGAAGCAAACGGCGGCCCTGACGGCGGACACCGGCGGCTTTGGTTGCGCCAAGCTGGTCTGCTTTTCCAATGCCGTGCAGGACAACCCTTTTGTCGCCGGTGCCCACATCGGCGTGGGCGAGCCGGAGACTGTCTTGAACGTCGGTGTCTCAGGCCCCGGTGTAGTGCGCTCCGCCCTGGCGCGCATCGAGCCGGACTGGGATCTCTTGGCTGTGGCGGAAACGATCAAGCGCACGGCTTTCAAGATCACGCGCATGGGCGAGTTGGTCGGACGCGAAACTGCGCGCCGCTTGAACACAGTCTTTGGAATCGTCGATGTGAGCTTGGCACCGACCCCGGCCGAGGGAGATTCCGTGGCGGACATCCTGGAACTCATCGGTGTCGATATGACAGGTGCGCCGGGGACCACGGCAGCGCTCGCGCTTCTGACTGACGCGGTCAAGAAGGGCGGCGCCATGGCGTCCTCCAGTGTCGGCGGATTATCCGGAGCCTTCATCCCTATCTCAGAGGACATGGGCATGATTCGCGCTGTTGAAGCGGGTGTGCTCACCTTGGCCAAACTCGAGGCGATGACCTCGGTTTGTTCCGTAGGACTCGACATGGTTGCAGTCCCAGGCGACACACCTGCTTCCACCATTGCCGGAATCGTCGCAGACGAAATGGCCATCGGCATGGTGAATTGGAAGACCACGGCCGTTCGCATTATCCCCGTTCCGGGCAAGGGTCCCGGGGACAAAATCGAGTGGGGCGGGCTGCTCGGAACCGCCATCGTGCAGGACCCGGGCAAGGCCGGTTGCGTGCAATTGGCCCGTCGCGGGGGCCGCATTCCAGCGCCGCTCCAGAGCTATAGGAACTGATTGGGCATCCCCCTAAGGGGTGACGAAGGACAGGCCAGATACGGTCTGGTACCCCCAGGGATGAGTTCGAGGTTTACTCCTGGGGTGTGAAGAGGGCGGGCCCGTGGTTGAGCTGGCCTGGACGCTCAAGCTTTTGGGCGATTCAGACGAATCTGCTGAGTCAGTCCCTCCCCAAGACAAAGAAGCGATGCCCCCGTCAAAGTCCAAGACGCTCCCTTTGCCCGCCATGATGCGTAAGCCACAGGCTGACGTAGGGCTCCTTGGTATTGCCCAATGAAGGTCTTCTTCGCCTTGGCTAAGGGAGGGCGTGCGCGCCGCCTGCGGGCTGGCCTGCCGTTGCCCTCGGGGTTGGAGTCCTTCGAAACCTCGGCTGAACTTCTTGAGCATGTGGCGACATCGAAGCCACCTGCGGGAATCGTGGTTGCGGCACTGCCTGGGGGGGCCTTAGATAAGCAGTTATTCACGGAACTTGCCAAGGCACTGCCTGGCTGTCCGCGTGTTCTTTGGCTTCCGGATGACGACCTAGGTACCGCTGCTCTTGCGATTGAGCGGGGCGGCTTGGAGCGACTCCTTGGGGAGCACGCCGGTGACGCCGAGATCAGCGAGGCCTTTCAAGCGCTCCTTCAGATGGGCGAACGTCAGGCACTGGAACAGCTTGAAACGCAACAACTGTATTTCACTCGCCAGGTTCTTCAGGACACCGTTGATGCCCTGGAGCACTGCATTGAAGACACACAGCGCGAGTCCACAATTGTAGAGGCCTTCATTGACTCCCTCAGGTCAGTGACAAGCCTGCAGGAAATGGTGGTTGTTGCGGCGCATGCTGTCTCAGTTCAACTCCCTGGTCGTGGAGTTCACCTCGTTCTAGACGGTACCGTTGTGGCCGGTGCCCCCGGGGCCTGGGATGGGGAAGTGGGTGGGGATGTGTTGCTGCGTTTACAGCTCAAGGGATATGAGCGGCTGCTCGGAGTGCTGGAGATAACTGCAGGCCGTGAGAACAGCGGTGTCCTGAGCTCTCAGGAGAAGATGTTTGTTGAGACTTTTGAGGCGCCCTTGACTCTTGTGACCCAAGGGCTGATCCACCGTGTTGAAAGGAACAACGCGCAGCTTGCCACGGTCCACGGCCTGGCACGTCTGGCGGAAAATCGCGATGAAACTACCGGCCGGCACCTGGAGCGGGTCAGCATCTTCTCGCGCATGTTGGGCGAGTTCCTGCGGGACTCCGGGGTAGAGCGCGAGGCATTGACAGATAAATTCATCGAGGACCTCGAGATTTCAGCTCCCTTGCACGACATCGGCAAGGTGGCCGTGCCCGATGCGATTCTCAAGAAGTCGGGCCCCCTCAGTGCGGACGAGTGGGAGATCATGCGCTCCCACGCGGAACTTGGAGCTCGGGCCTTAGAGACGATTTTGGCCAGTAGCGGTGAACAGAGCTATCTGCGCATGGGTCAGGCAATTGCATGGTGCCACCACGAACATTGGAACGGCAACGGCTATCCCCGTGGCTTGCGTGAAGACCAGATCCCCCTGGAGGCGCGCATCATGGCATTGGCCGATGTCTATGACGCCCTGACGACGGTACGGCCCTACAAGGAGGCCTGGAGTCACGAGCGCACCTGCGATTACGTGGCCGGGCTGGCGGCTGAGCAGTTTGATCCGGAATTGGTGCGTGTCTTCCTGGCTCACTCCGATGCGTTTGCGGCGAAGCGCATCGAGCTTGAGGACGACTTCTCTGCTCGCATAGCGGCCTAATCAGTCCCACGCCAACGGGCATGGGCCCAGCGGAGTTGCGCTTGCACGCCTGAGTGACCATGCTCAGTACATTGCATGAAGCGTTGGGAACGGACCTACTGGGTTGTCTTTGCCGCCAATTTGATCACGGCGGTGGGGATGATGAGCTTTCTGCCGTTCTTCCCGACCTTCCTGCGCGAGCTGGGGGTTGAGGGCGAAGCGGCGGTCAAGACGTGGACGGGCGTCGCCTTTGGGGCTGCGCCATTTTCCGCTGCACTGATGGGACCGATCTGGGGCGCCCTGGGGGATCGCTTTGGCCGCAAGATGATGGTGTTGCGCGCGCTCCTGGCGATCACCCTCTTCGTCGGGTGCATGGGGTTCGTCACGACACCCCTGCAACTCGTCGTCCTGCGCCTTTGTCAGGGGGTCTTCAGCGGTTTTGTGCCGCCTTCGGTCACGCTTGTGAGTGTTGCGGCGCCGGAGGCTCGTCAGGGGCGAGTCGTTGGATCCCTTCAGGCCTCGCTGGCCGCTGGTAGCATCATCGGCCCCTTGCTCGGGGCTTGGGTACAGGCCCATTGGGGCTTTCGCATGGTCTTTGCCGTCGTGGCCGCGGCATCGGCGCTGGCGGCGCTATTGGTTGGCCTCTTTGCCCATGAGGAGGTCTCCCAGCGCCAAACCTTGGCGGGCTTCGCGCCCCTGTCCATCCTTGTGGATGTGGGCCGAGACTTGCGCGGCATCCTTGCGCGACCGCGCATCCGGGCAGCAATCGTGATCCTCTTCGCGGTGCAGATCGGAATTGGCGCGACAAACCCGCAACTGCTCTTATTCGTGGAGGATTTGAGCGAAGTGCCCACGGGGACCTTGGAAGAGCGCACGGCTTGGCTGCACACCGCCTTGAGTTGTGCCGCCTTGGTTTCGACGGCTGCCTGGGGTCGGCTCGCGGACATCCGCGGCCACGGACGAGTGCTCACGGGGGCGGCTCTGCTCTCCGGGGTAGTTCTCCTGGGGCACGGCGTCGTGCAGAGCTACGGCTCGCTCTTTTTCCTGCGCATTGTCCTGGGCTTGGTCGCGACGGGCGCGAACGTGGCCGCCTTCGGCTTGGCAGCTACGGATACCAAGAACGAAGAGCGCGGTGGGGCCATGGGCGCTGTCTTTAGTGCGCGCACGATGGCAGTTTCCTGTGGGTCCATGCTTGGCGGTGTCGTGGCCGGAAGTTTGGGGATCCGCGGCTTGTTCCTGATCTCGGGCGCGCTTGTATTGATCATCCTTGGCGCCCTGTCGCGGCGCACAATCCGGCCGAGGTCAGCGGGCAGACGGCGGCGCTACCTGCCCGGAAGCACAGCGCAATCCCCACTGGACGCGGGCGGGGAAGCCCCAGCCAATGACGAGGCGGAGAAATGAAACAAGGACAGGATCTCGAACTCTTCGACGTGCGCCTCAAGACCAAGCGCTTGGACCTGCGCGTGGCCAGCGTTGGCGATGCAGAAGCACTACTGGCCTTCGCGCGTCACAATCGCGAGCCCCATTCCGCCTGGGATCCGCGTCGCACGGAGGCCTATTACGAGTTGCCCTGGTGGAGAGATCACCTGGATCTAATGGCGATCGAGATCAAAGCAGGAAGAGCCGCACCCTTTGTGGGATTCCTGAGGGATGGGGGCGAGCTTGTGCTGCGTGCGAACCTGTCAAACGTGGTGCGCGGCGCGTTCCAAGCGGCCTACCTCGGCTTTGCTGTGGATCACCAACAGGAGGGTCAGGGCTTGGCCTTCGAGGGAGTCGATGCAGTCGTGCGCTTCGGGCTAGGCGACTGGAATTTGCACCGCGTGATGGCCAATTACCGGCCGAATAATAAGCGCAGCGAAGCGATCCTGGGGCGACTGGGCTTTGAACGCGAAGGACTGGCCAACGACTACCTCTTCATCGACGGGGCCTGGCGCGATCACGTGCTGACTTCGCGCTCCAGCGACGATTGGGTGCACCCCTAGCGGGCGGTCGCGCGCGCCGGCGGGGCTAGTGCCGTGCCGATCACTTCCTTGATCGTATCAGCGCGAAGGCTGCTCACGCCCAGGGCAGCGTTGTGCTCGGCGAAGGCTTCAAGTTGGGCGCCACCAAACCAGAGCTCGGGACTGGCGTTGGTCAGACTCTGGGCGCGCCAAGCCAAGCTGTCCGTGGGGTCCGCTTCTTCGAGATCGTTAAGTTTCTGGACCAGTTCTTCGAGGTTCGGTCGTGCGTGTCGCGCTGGGCTGACCAAGTCGAACCATGAGAGGGTTGAGATTACAAGACGCGCGATCGTTCCGGTGACTTGCTCGGTGACTAGCTCGGTGCCTGCTGCGGCGGGGGAGGCGACTGCACTGGCCAGATACAGCACACGGTCGGAATCACTGCTGCCGAACATGGCGTGCCGACCAGGCGCATCCCCTGGAGTACGCACCAAGGTGTCGTTCCAGCACGTCCAATCCCGCGTGGAAAGCTGATGCTTGTCGCAGGTCGCCAGGAGACGTCGGTCTGTCCGTAGCCGCATCAAATCCGTTTCCCAGAGGACGCGGAAGGGTTCCAATTGGCCCGCACAGAGTTGAGGCAGGATGCGAAGAACCTCGTCTTGGGCCAGGGTCCAGCGCTGGGCATCCCCGAGACCACTGAAGCGCTCCCTAATGGGTGAGCGCACCGGATCCGCCATGGCTGAGATGATCCTGTCGGCGCAAAAGGCACGCTCATCGGGAAGGCTGAAGAAATCTCCGCAGGCGGCAATCGCCAGGAGTTGTTCGCTGAGGG
>JBLHLB010000247.1:0-6324 GCA_047618505.1 Planctomycetota bacterium | reverse complement strand
GGGGCCGCCCCCCCCCCAATCCCCCCTCTGGTGTTTTTTTGGTTCGTCGCCTGACGGCGACGAGACGGACGAGACGGACGAGACGGAGGAGACGGGGGGGCTTGGGACTTGAGGGGGCACCACGGATCTGCCCCTCGTCGATTCGATAGTCCATCGAGTTGGGGGCGAGGAGACGGGCGGGGTGGGTGGGCCCTTGGGGGTTGGGGGCGGAAGAGTTGTGGGCTGCTCAGGGGGAGGGGCTGCTGTCGGGAATGGGTCTTGGGGGTTGGTAAGGGTTTGAGTTGTGGGGATTTTTGTTCACTGGAGCGGGGGAGAGGACGTAGATCGGGGGATGACTCAGGGGTTGTGCCCGGGTCGGACTCAGCATTGACCCCTCTTGGACACGCGCTCATGTCGGTTTCCCCCTTTGGATCTGTTGCTCTTCTTGGGCGTTTGGCGAGAGTCGGAGTTCTCCTTGCTGCGACTGGGATGGGAGTCGCTGAAGCCGGAATAGAGCTGTCCCAGCAGGCAGATGGGGAGGGGTATGAAGTACGCGTAACGCCCGTGGTCGAGGTGGTCCGGAATGCAAGGCCAGCTGTGGTGTTTGTGCACACAGACGTAGCGGTTCGAAGTCGAGATGTCTTTGGGAACCTGATCGAGGGGACCGTGCCGAAGACAGGGTCCGGCTTCTTGATTGAGGCTGATGGATACATCGTGACCAACTTCCACGTGGTGGAAGGGGCGCAGCGGATCGTGGTGAGCTTCGATGCCGAGGATGACCAGGAATCTTATGAAGCCAAGCTGCTCTCCTTCAGTAAGGAGGACGACCTGGCGCTTCTGAAGATCGACGGACGCGATGACTTTCCCTATCTGCAACCGGGGACCAGCACGCCGCTTCTGGGGGAAACCGTGATCGCAATCGGCAGTCCCTACGGACAAACGCACACCGTCTCCACCGGCATCATTTCAGGGTTGCACCGCGATGTGCAGGCGGGGCAGGTGCGCTTCACAGACTTGATTCAAACGGATGCATCGATCAACCCCGGCAACTCAGGTGGTCCCCTACTCAATATTCTGGGGGAGTTGATCGGGATCAACACGGCCATGAACCCCGACGCCGAAAATATTGGGTTTGCTATTCCGGTCAGTCAATTGAAGCGTGTTCTAAACGACACGCTACTGTCCCCCGACAGCGCGCGGTCCTGGTTGGGATTCGAACTCGCAACATTGGAGGACTTCGTTGTCGGCGAAGTTTACGAGGGTGGACCGGCAGCCCTTGCTGGACTGCAGGTCGGCGATCGCATCACGCGCCTAGGGGGCCGTTTGCTGGGCAGTGAGGACGACTACAGGCTTTCACTTATTACGGCCCAGCCGGGCGAACCGACAGCCCTCAGCGTCAGCCGCGAAGGCAAGTCGGTAGAGGTCAACTTGACGCCCTGGGGTTATTTTGACGGCTACCTGTGGGCGCGCCTTGGGATGGGCCTGCAGCCGACAGTGATGGGCAGCGGCTACAGACGTTCGACCTACCTGCGCGTCAGCTCTGTCCAAGCCAGCGGACCAGCGGCGGATCTGGGGCTACGCCCCGGCGATGTGGTTGAGGCCGTCCAGAGCGCTTCCCTCAGCACACCGCGAAAGCTCTCATCGCGGGAGCAATTGGCCTGGGTGCTAGCGCGCACACCGGTGGGAAGTCAGCTTGAAGTCTTCATCATGCAGGACCGCGATGAGGACGGCGTCTTTCAACTCACGGGTGACAACCAAGAGCGATTCAAGGGGCAGCTGCTCGTACGTTAGGCTGCCCAAGGCGATCTCCATTCTGACTCACAGCTAAGAGTCAATTTGGTCCAGCAGCGTTGCTTCCCAAACCAAACGCATCGGGGTAGCTGCGGCAATGACAACGCCGTTTGAATCCAGGGCGCGAATCTCTAGGTAGGCGTCTGTCGCGCCAAGGTCCGCCGTTTGCATCAGTGCGGCGCCGAGTAGCCCCTTCTCGACGAAACACATCTCGGTCAAGGTGAAGCTTGCCCGGCCTTCCTGGTCGAACGTGCCGGGGACGATCCCCTCAATCCCCGCCTCGGTCAAGAGCAAGAGTTCAAGCTTTGCCCCCGCCGGCGCACCGACAAGATCGATGCGCGGGGAAAGGTCGACCTGCGCCTTAGGGACTCGCCCGTCCACGGGGACGCTGGCTGCAACATCGGTGGGATTGAAAGCCTCACCGTCTAGCAGGACTTCGATACCCGGCAGCTCAAGCCCCCCCACCAAACGGGTAGAGGCATCGAAGGGGTCGCGAAAACCGTCACCATCGGGGAGCCCCACCGGTTCGCGCATGGGCTCCGATTGGACAAACAATGGTCGCAGAGGCCAGACGGGCCGAGCGCTTGTGGGAAATGGGGCACGGAAGCGATCCGCCAATCCAAACCCCAGACAGTAGGCGCCGCGGTGAGTCCCGGGGAAGCCGTCCCAGAGGAGCGGCTGGGGGCTGATGCGGGAGCCTGGGTCTCCCGACCTTCGTCTCTGGTCAGCAGCTCCGTTGGTCGCATGGCTAGCTCGGGCGTGTGCAGTGGCGACGGCCTGCTCCCCAACCCTGGCCGCGTCGCTCCACTCCAGGACGTCCCGGCGCGCTTCGGCACCCCGTACACCAATACCGATGGCAAAGACGGCCAGTGGCAGGGCCAAGCGCCAACCAGTCGCTCGCTCGAGATGCAGACAGCAACCGCCGGCGGCAAGAATCAGACCAAGCTCGACCACCCAGAAAAGGCGGACGTTCTGGGGGCCTAGGGGCCCCGCCATTAGGAGCGGTAGCAGGGGTAGCAGCGCACACAGGGAGAATCCCAGTCCGGCCAGTACCAGGCGCCAATTCCATGACCCGGCCCAGGCCCCCGCTACGGCCAGGCAAGCCACGAGGAGCAAGGCTGGAGCAAGCCCCTGGGCTCCGTGCTGAAGCCCGTCAATGAGGCCAGACAGCTTCACCCCAGATGCCCCACCGGCGTATCCACCGGTAAAGGAGCCCACCGCAAGGCGCCTCAGACCGAGGGCTGCCACCGAGACGATGGCGACCGGCCAGGTGGCCCGCAAGGCCGGGGCGAACCTTCCCTTCTGGGCCCAAACACCGAGCCCGATCCAAGCCGGCAGCACAAAGCCAAACTCTTTTGTCGCACAGGCGACCAGGACGAGAAACGCCGTGAGAATGCGACGATCGGAGAGTGCCGCCAACAGACTGCCAAGGAATAGAACGGCGACCATTCCGTCGGTGCGTCCGGCGAGCCAGGTCACGGTCCCCCCCTGGGCGGGGAAGCTCGCCGCCATGGCGGCCCCAAGCAAAGCGGTGACCGCCCCTGCCCCGAGGCGACGCAGGATTAGCCCTATCAACACAGCAGAAAGCCCGTGCAAAGCCAAATTGAAAAGGCGCAGGGGCAGGGGGCTGATCCCCGTTAGGTGTCCTTGAATCCACCAACTCAAGGTGACCACCGGGCGCCAGAAACGAACCAGGTGCAAGCCGTACTGGGGGCCGGCGAAATCTCCCCCAAGGGGTGCTTCGGAAACCTTGGCCAGAATCGCGGCATCCTCGGCTATCCAGGGAGCGGAAAAAGTCCCCCAGGAGGGAGCAAGCGCCAGCACCAGGGCGGCGATCCACCAGAAGCGCAGGAGTCCGCCCGCGCCGCGCTGTTCTTGGTCAATACTCTCAGCCATCCCTTGAAGACTACGCCGCCAGGAGCCGATGGCCAAACTCGGGACCCAGAACGCCTGCCGCCTCGGGAATTCCAAGCCGCCCAAATGGCCTCAGAATCTTCAATTGGCAGGACTCTACCCTCCGCCCTCAAGGCGGGTAGAATTGCCGCCCCCAGAGTCTCTCGGCGCAGGTGCGATTTCGACAGGAACATCCTTCCTACTCCACCCCAGGGACTCCAGTTCAGGCTCTGGGATGGACGACGTAGAACAACCCGCTACGCAGCGGGTCTTCCCCGCGGCTCTTTCAGACGGCGCCGACCCTTCTCCGATCTCCCAAGGTTCCTTTGTGGACCACCCCTTCACCCCCGGCCCATAGCACGGACCATGCAGGCACTCATCAGTTTCACGGAACGCTTCGGGAGCATGATCTCTCGGATCTTCCTGACACTCCTCTACTACTTGGTGCTCGGTCCCTTTGCCGTCGTTTATCGCCTGTGCTGTGATCCGCTTCACATCCGCCGGCAGAAAGACGGGAACTGGAGCGGTTGGATCGCTCGTAACGAAACCCTGGCCGCCGCGCGCCGCCAGGACTGAAGCTAACTTCTCCCGCCGCAACCGCCGGACCCTCCCCCCTCGGGAACATGAATATCCTCGGGCTCTCGTTTTACTATCACGACTCTTCCGCTGCCCTGGTGCAGGACGGAAAGCTTGTCGCCGCCGCCGAAGAGGAGCGCTTCAGTCGTGTCAAGCACGACTCTGGCTTCCCCGAACTCGCCATCGAGTTTGTCCTGAAGATGGGCGGCATCACGATCGCTGACGTAGACCACATCGTGTTCTATGAGAAGCCCTTCGTGAAGTTCGAGCGCATGCTGCTCTCGGCCATGGCGACGTTCCCTCGCTCGGCAGCGGTCTTCCGCGAGTCCATGCAGCGCTGGATCAGCGACAAGCTTTGGATCAAATCCATGATGAGCAAGCGCATGGGCGTGCCCTCATCCAAGCTGCTCTTTTGCGACCACCACATGTCGCATGCCGCCTGCAGCTTCCTTACCTCACCCTTCGAGGAGTCCGCCATCTTGACGGTCGACGGTGCTGGAGAATGGTCCACCGCGACAATGGGAATCGGACGCGGCAACAAGATTGAAATCACCAAGGAGATGCGCTTCCCGCACTCCCTGGGCCTGTTGTATTCGGCCTTTACGGCCTATTGCGGGTTCGAGATCAACGAAGGCGAATACAAGCTGATGGGCATGCACCCCTATGGTGAGCCCAAGTACGTGGACGAGATCTACAAGATGATCCACGTCGCAGAAGACGGAAGTCTGTGGCAGGACATGAAGTACTTCGCCTACCACTACTCAAGGGACTCGACCCTATCGGATGCGTTTGCGGAGCACTTTGGTAAGCCCGCACGCGACCCGAAGCTCCAGGACAAGTCTCTGGATCCCTACTACTGCGACATGGCCGCAAGCATCCAGAAGGTCACCGAACAGGTGCTCCTGAAGATGATCACTGCACTGCACAAGGAGACGGGCATGAAGTCCCTCTGCCTTGCGGGCGGTGTGGCACTGAACTCCGTGTCGAACTTCAAACTCCTGCGAGACGGTCCCTTTGAGAACGTCTACATCCACCCTGCCCCGGGTGACGATGGCGGAGCGGTGGGTGCGGCCTACTGGGCCTACAACCACCTTCTGGACCAGCCCCGTGGGCCGGCACTCGATCACGCCTATCTCGGCAGCTCCTACTCGGACGACGAGATCCGCGAGTTCCTCGAGAAGAACGACATCGCCTACGAGTACATCGAAGACGACGAAGAGTTCTACGACTTCGTTGCCCAGCGACTGGCCGAGGGCTACGTCGGTGGTTGGATGCGCGGACGCTTTGAATGGGGGCCGCGGGCCCTCGGTAGCCGCTCGATCATCGCCGACCCCCGCAAGGTGGAGATGAAGGAGAAGCTGAACTCGAAGATCAAGTTCCGTGAGGCCTTCCGCCCGTTTGCTCCTTCGGTCCTGGAGGAGCGCGCCAATGAGTTCTTCGAGATCCCCGAGGCGGAGAAGCACTACCCCGCACGCTTCATGCTCTACGTGACGCCAGTGCGCGAAGAGAAGCGCTCCGTTCTGCCGGCCATCACCCACGAAGATGGCTCCGGACGTCTTCAGACGGTCTACAAGGAAACGAACCCGGGCTACCACCGCATGATCGAACGCTTCGGCGAGATCACCGGAGTTCCCGTGGTGATGAACACCTCCTTCAACCTGAAGGGCGAGCCGATCGTCGAACACCCCAGTCACGCCTTCAACACTTTCAGCCTGTCGGGCATGGACTTCCTGTTCATGAACAACTTCGTTGTGCGCGCCGACACCAAGAAGCAGATCGCTGAAACACGCTTCAGTCTTCGCCACCAGGGCGATTCAGTCACCGAGATGGTGAGCTAACTCCCCCGTCGCCTAGATCTAACGCTCCCACCGTCATGCGTGCCTTAAACGTTCTACTGGCCATCCTTGTCAGCCTCGCAATCGCCTTTGGCGTCTTCGAGTTCGGCCTGCGATTGTTCCCCGCATTCCGCCAACCGGCGACAATCAACCAATTCGACGCCGATCTCGGCTGGGCCAAGGAGCCCGGCGCGAGCGTCTCGCGTTCCACGCCAGAATTCTCGATCACTTTCGAGATCAATGACCAGGG
>JBLHLB010000246.1:0-6339 GCA_047618505.1 Planctomycetota bacterium | reverse complement strand
CAAGAAACTGCATCGGGCGATCGAAATCCAAAGAACCTGGTGCTGCAGAGCGGACACATTTGGTTCGCGCACGCTGTCAACGTCGACGGCCGCTCGGCGGTCCAGTGGCACCAAATCCAGACGGACGGGACGATCCTACAGACAGGTTTGATACGAGATCCGTCCTCTAGCTTCATCCAGCCAACGCTTGCCGTGAACGGACTCGGCGATGTCCTGGTTGGCTTCCAGGAGACGAGCAGCGCGATGTTCATCAGCCCCAGGCTCGCATTCCGCCGGGCTGCGGACCCGCCCGGTACATTGGGAGCGGTCGTTCACCTCGGCGAAGGCAAGGGCGCCACGGACGGAGTCTCATGGGGCGACTACAGCAGCACGGTGCTCGATGGGGACAACTTGCGCGACCTCTGGACAGTCCAGAGCATCACTGACGAGGGCGGCAAGGGAGACACGGTCATTGCACGGGTCCCTTTCTTGGAAGCGGATAAGTAGCGCGCGCGTCCGGACCCCTGGGGTGGATCAGGCTGGGGCGCGTGAAAGCCCTCCTTTGTGCTGCACAATGGGACGTCCTCACCCCGGGTCGAATTGCTGGCCGCGGGCGGCGATGGGTCCTCCTCGAGCACTCTTCTGCTGGGGCTGTGACCCCGGAACAGTCCTGGAGGACCACCGCGGTCCACCTATTGGCGCTGGCTTTCCTCGGGGCTTTCCTCGGGGCCTGCCACCGGGATTCGACGCTGGCCCCGCCGCCCTCGCTGTTCCCCCAGATGACCGGGTCCTCACCTGGGGCCGCCTGATCCTTGTTTGAGCCGCCAAGATCGTTATACACAAGGGGTTACGCCTGCTCGGCGTCGCGGCCCCAGGGGAACTGGTGCGGCGACGTGGGGGCCGGCAGAGCCGAAGCGCGGGTGTCACGGATCCTGAGGGCGGAAAGAAAGTCCTCAAGCGATCTTGGTACCCGTCCGAAGCTACGAAGCACGACGATGTCCATCCCAGCCGGCTCTTCTAGCGCGATCCCTCGCCCTGGAGTCTTCTCGGGAGTTCGTCGCCCCGAAAGATCCGCTAGAAGGAGCAGATTGTGATCGAGCGCACCATCCGTGACGTCCAGGACTTCCCCAAGCAGGGGATCGTCTTCAAGGACATCACCCCGATGCTACAGGACCCCTTGGCCCTGAAGGCATCCATCGACAAGATGGCGGAAGCCGTGGCCGGCTATGACTTTGATTTGATCTGTGGGATCGAGTCGCGCGGCTTCATTTTTGGAGTGCCCCTGGCGACGCAGCTGGGCAAGGGCTTCATCCCGATTCGCAAGCCCGGCAAGTTGCCCTGGAAGACCGCTTCCGAGTCCTACGAGCTCGAATACGGCACGGACACGATTGAGATCCACACGGACGCTGTCTTCGACGGTCAACGTGTCCTGATGGTGGATGACCTACTCGCCACCGGCGGAACCATGGAGGCTGCCCTGCGCTTGGTGCGCAAGATTGGTGGCAATCCCGTGGCCTGCGCCGTCGTTATTGAGCTCGGCTTTCTACCCGGCCGCAAGAAGCTCGGTGACATCCCCGTTCACAGCTTGGTCACGTACTAATCATGGCGGCTCGTAAGGCAAAAAAGACCACCAAGAAGGTGCAGAAGAAGGCTAGCGCCAAGTCCAAGGCTACCTCCGCCAAGAAGACCACCAAGAAGGCGGCGGCCAAGAAAACCGCCACCAAGAAGAAGGCTGTCGCCAAGAAGGCAGCGACCAAGAAGCCTGCCATAAAGAAACCCGCGCCGAGAAAGGCCGCCTCCAAGAAGGCGACCCCCAAGAAGGACGCCGCAAACAAGTCGGCAACGAAGAAAACCGCCGCGAAAAAGGCGACCCTGAAAAAAACGACCACCAAAGGGTCCAGTGGGAAGAAAGCGACGCCGAAGAAGGCTGCCCCCAAGCGCACGGCAACAAAGACGGCCGCCAAGAAGCCTGCAACCCAGGCTGCGAAGAAGGCGACGCCCGTAAGAAAGATCACCGCCGTCAAGGCCGCTAAGGCACCCAAGAAAAGCTCCCCCCCGCCCCGCTTCACTTCTGCCCCCAAGACTCCCGCGGTGACATCTACGGCGACAACAATCAACGCTCCCGAGGCGACATCCGAGACTGCTCCCACGAAGGAGAAGGTCGCGGCCAACGCCACCCCGAGCATCGCGGACACCCCCACGGAAGAGCTGTGGATCCTCTATCGCAAGGAAGCGAGTGAGGGCGGACGTAAGAACAACCGCGCGCTGGACAACCTGCGCAACATCCTGATCGAGCGGCATCACCCGTTGGTCAAATACATCGCTGAGCGACTGCTGCAAACCCTGCCGAAGTCGATCGAGTTAGACGATCTGATCAGCGCGGGCAACTTCGGGCTGATGGATGCGATCCGCGGCTTCGACCCCTACCGCGGCATCAAGTTCAAGACCTACTGCTCCACGCGAGTGCGCGGTGCAATCCTTGACCAACTGCGTTCGCAGGACTGGGTTCCGCGCTTGGTGCGCCTCAAGGCAAGCCGCATCGATAAAGCTCTACAGCGCTTGACTGCCGAATACGGCCGTGAACCGACCCACGCCGAACTCGCCAAGACGCTCGAAATGGAGCACGGCGAACTCTCCAAGGAGATCCAGGAAGCGCGTGCCAAGACCATGTTCTCCCTCTCTGAGAAGTGGGAGGATGACGACGGCTCCGTCGAGAAGGTCGAGGTGCTCGAGGACAAGAGCGCCGTCGATCCCGTCGGCGAACTGAACCGCCGCGACCTAATGAGCTTCATCACCCGCGCGCTGACCCACAAGGAACGCTTCATCATCGAGCAGTACTACCAGTACGGCCACACGATGCGGGAGATCGGCGAGATGCTCGCCCTGACCGAGAGTCGCGTCTGCCAGATCCACTCCAACGTCATGAGCCGACTCAAAGGGCTCCTGGGCCAGCGGGCCGGCGTGTTGATGGGCAACTGAGCCCGGGCTCGCCACCGTCGAAGGAAGACCTCTCCATGCAAGAAATTGGCGGGACGGAACTCGATGGCAGCGAATCCCGCGAAGTGGCGCTGCCCCTGCTTGTGGAGGCCCATGGTGGGCGCTTGTATTCCCTGGGGTTGCGCTTCTGTGGGAACGCCCAGGAAGCGGAGGACTTGGTGCAGGAGACCTTCCTTCAGGCCTTCCGACATTGGGATCAATTCGCGGGGCGCTCGAAGGTGAGCACGTGGCTCTACACAATCGCGTCGCGGGTCTGCCAACGCTTCCACCGCAAGAAGTCCGGGGAGCCGGAGCATGTCGATTCACTCGATGAGCTGCTGCCCTTCGGCGAATCACGCATGGCCGTCGTACCCGACACCCACGGGGAAGATGATCCCCTGGG
The DNA here is from genome assembly GCA_047618505.1 of Planctomycetota bacterium. GTDB lineage: Bacteria > Planctomycetota > UBA1135 > UBA1135 > JBLHLB01. The sequence continues at coordinate 2,981 of JBLHLB010000246.1, read as the reverse complement.
AATGAGCATGCGAGAGGAGGGTCGAGCCCAACTCGAGCAGGCCATCATTGAGTTGCCCTTGGATTTCCGTATGCCCTTGGTGCTCAAGGAGATCGCCGGATTCTCCCTAGCTGAGGTCGCCGGCGTCTTGGATCTGAAGGAGGCGACCGTAAAGACGCGCCTACACCGCGCGCGCCTGCGACTACGCAAGGCCCTTGAGGAAGCCCTGCCCCGGGCCGAGGTCCCGCCAACGATCTACTCGAGCCAGGTCTGCCTGGACCTACTCCAGGCCAAGCAGGAGACCCTGGATCGCGGACTGGCCTTCGAGTTCCCCGACCAGATGGTCTGCGAGCGCTGCTCGAAGCTCTTCGAGACCATGGATTTGACCCAAGAGCTCTGTCACGAGATTGCCCGGGGTGAGCTGCCCGATGTCCTGCGCGAGACGCTCTTGGCCGAATTCCGGAGCTAGGAGGGCTGTTATTGGGGGCCCACGGGGCTGCTTTGGTTTTCCCGGGAACCTCCCGGGATTCTGTGTCTCTACAGGTTTGAGGCGAGTGATCGAGCGGGCCAATCCGCCGACGCCCGCGTCACCTGTCGCCCAGATTCACCACGCGAACCAAGACGATTCCATGCAGAAAACACTCATCGCCCTCGGCGTATTCCTGGCCCTGACCACCGCTAGCTGCTCCACGACCTCCGACGCGGTAGTTGAGCCCGAGCACACGGCCATCACGACCGAATCCCTTGAACTCTATGAGTGCGGCGACATCACCCGACTGCACACCTTCGGTGGCATCTTCGTGGCCAGCCAACCGACCCCCGAGGACTTCGCCCAGTCCAAGATGGGCGGCGTACGAACGGTGATCAATCTACGGCACGAAGCGGAGAACAAGGACTTCAACGAGCGCGAGGTCATTGAAGGCCTCGAACTGAACTATGTCAGCCTGCCTTGGAATGGGCCCGAAGAGCTGAATGACGGCATCTTCGATGAGCTGCGCAATCTGCTCAACACCGCCGAACGCCCGATTCTCTTGCACTGCTCCTCTGCCAATCGCGTCGGCGCCCTGTGGCTTCCCTGGCGTGTCCTCGACGGCGGCATCGACCTCGACGCAGCCCTCGCCGAAGCCAAGACCGTGGGCCTCAAGAGCCCGGTCTACGAGGCCATGGCGATTGACTATATCGAACGGCACTAGTCCCAGGCAGCTGGGCTGATCACTAGGTGAAGCCACAGACTCAAGCACTGAGCCCAGACCTTGGCAACTCAGCGACGGCCACCCAATCACCGGGTGACCGTCGCTTGTCGTTATGCTGAGACCGTGGACTTTGATGCCGATCGACGGGTGCTGCGCGCAGGCGTGGTGGACTCAACCAATGAACGGGCTTTGTGTGCTGTCGCCGATGGGACCGCACGCCACGGGGATTGGTTCCTGGCCACGGGTCAGCAAGCAGGGCGCGGGCGACGCGGAGCGGCCTGGCGGAGCGCGGAGGGGGAAGGCTTCTACGGGAGCCTGGTGCTGCTGCCCGAGCCCGGCGGCGACCTGCGGCCTCCGGCCCTAACCATGGCTGCGGGGCTCGGTGTGGTCGGCGTGGCGCGCATGCTCGGGTTGGCGGAAGCTCGACTCAAGTGGCCCAACGACCTGCTCCTGGGGCCGGCCAAGCTGGCCGGAATCCTGGTCGAAGCCCGCACATTCGACCCCGCCCGGCCGCACTTCGTGGTCGGCATCGGTCTCAACGTCGGCCAGCAGAGCTTCCCGCCCGAACTTCTGGCGGAGCGACCGGTCACGAGCCTGGCCCTGGCCGGCATCGAAACCGAGGTCGAGGACGTCTTCGCGATCCTCGCCCCCACCGTCGAGAAGTGGATAAAGTTGGCCCTGGATCCGGCGGCCCCGGCCCGGGCGCAGCTAGAGGCTGCCTACCTGAGAGCGACTGGTCTCGATGGACTTCGGGTGCGTGTGCAGGCTGGCCAGGAGAGCGTCAGCGGCCATCTTACGGGTCTGGCACTGGAGGGCGGCTTGGCCCTTCGGCTGGAGAACGGATCGACCCGCTGGGTCCCCTTGGAGCACGTGGCTCAAGTCGAGCCGGTCAAGGGTCCGGACGGCGAGCACTCGACTCGCTAGACTGGTCGCCCATTTTGCTCGCCAGCGCAGCCCCCCAAAAGGTCCAGCGCAAAGGTCGCTCCTCCGCGTCCATTCTCCTCCATTTCTCCGCCCGATCCCGCCCGATCCCGCCCAACCTCCGGGCCCCACACCCAATCAGCATGTCCCGACACGACGGTCGCGCCGCCGGCGAACACCGCCAAGTCAGTTTCCACCGCGGATTCACCAACACCGCACCTGGCTCCGTTCTCGCCACCTTCGGTGAGACGCGGGTTCTGTGCACCGCGGTCTACACCGACGGAGTTCCCCCCTGGATGAAAGGCAAGGGCCGCGGTTGGTTGACAGCGGAGTATGCGATGCACCCGGCCTCGACGCCCTTCCGCAAGTCGCGCGATCGCGCGGGTAAGGTCGACGGCCGCTCGGTGGAAATCCAGCGCTTGATCGGGCGTTCCCTGCGCGCCGTGATCGAATTCGACAAGATGACGGAGCGCACCATTTGGGTCGATTGCGACGTGCTGCAGGCCGATGGTGGAACGCGCACGACGGCCATTTCCGGTGCCTGGGTTGCCCTGCACGACCTTTTGATGCACATGCAGGAGAAGCGTGTCCTGCGTGCCTGGCCCCTGCGGACACAGTTGGGCGCGGTCTCCGTCGGCGTTGTGAACGGCGAAGCGGTCTGCGACCTCGACTACGTCGAAGATAGCAGCGCTGACGTCGACATGAACCTCGTCATGACTGGCGAAGGCGAGTTCGTGGAAGTCCAAGGATCGGCCGAAGGGAAGACCTTCTCGCGCGCGCTGCTGAACGACATGTTGGCGCTCGGTGAGACAGGTATTTCGAACATCTTCAAGCTCCAGCAAGAGGCCCTCGAAACGCCGAAGCGCCTCGCCTAGCTCCCCGCCGACC
>JBLHLB010000245.1:0-6368 GCA_047618505.1 Planctomycetota bacterium | reverse complement strand
CCGGGAGCCACATCCGCCGTCGGATTCAACAGTGCCCCCAAGTCAACCGCGGCAAGGTCGCGCACGTTCCCCACATCTTCCCGCAGGCCCTCCAGGCGGTCAGCGATACGGAGTTGTTGTTCGTGCAGGTCCGCCGTGAAGCTTCCGATCTTCTGAACATCCAACTCAAGCCTATCCAAATCGCCGCGGTAGGACTCCACCGCCGCAAGGCGTTCACCGTTCTGACTCATTCCTGCACGCAGGTCATCGGTGCGTGCACGCTCGTCCCGGTCTAGGGTTTCGAAGCGTTCACGGATGGAGCTCTGACTTTCCTCCACGCGCGCAAGGGAGGCGCTTACGGCAACCAACTCAGCGGTGAGTTCGCGTTTGGTCCCCACGGCGCTGTCCCCGATAGAACTACGCAGCTCGCTGATCTGCGCCTGTTGGTCATCACGATCCCCCTCAATAGAGTCCAGCAGGTACTTTCCCACTGCGGCCGTTGCGGCCAACCCAACGACGGCCAAGGTAAGGGCCGCAGCCGCCACACCTCCACCTCCGCTCTCACCACCGGACTTATCCTGAGTCCCCTGGGCCAGCACATGGCCGGGCGCTCCGATCCTTGCCTCTTTGGCCCTCCCGCCAGCGGAACCCCCCGGGTCCCGTGCGTCTGATTTATTTACCCCTGCTCCCCCAGCGGACACGGCTCCCCCAGCGGACACGGCCCCCTCCGAGGACATGGCCCCTTCACAGGTAGCGCAGACCACCCGGCCCCGGCGCCGTTTGGCCAACCCCTCGTCGAGGTCTCTCTGGGGGACAGACTCGTTGCAAACATCACAAAAGAGGAGGTCCATGGCTGAACTAGGAGGCATCAAGTGTCGGGGGGCAACAGAAAAGGGCTGCGAGGGCTCTCGCGCCGGGTCCGGGACAGAGTCCCATGCCACAAGCGTATAGTTACCCTCCAACCGAACTCCTACTCCTTCAATCCATTTCTGCCGGGGCGGGGGATCCAAGGGAATGGGCAGACCATGGACGCCCTAGGCCGAGGCCCGTAGGCTCAGTCCGTGGACGAAAACCCTGTTTCCAACGGCGCAGCGGGCCCCCCCGGACCGCGAGCTCCCCTAGAGCTACGGCGCTCGACACGCGCTTTACTGGATCAGGCGGGGGCAGAGTTTCTTGCGGATATCTTCCGGCGGGAGACTCGACGCAATCCAACCAACGTCGCGGCGCTGGCTGAGCTCGGCATGGTTTACACCAGCCTTGGCAACCTGCCGGAGGGCCTGAAAGCAGATCAGGCCCTGGTAGCCCTGCTCCCCGATGACCCCACTGTGAACTACAACCTGGCCTGCTCCTACGCTCTCCTGGGTCAGCCCGAGGATGCCCTCGACTCCCTCGAGGCGGCCCTTGATTTTGGCTATGACGACGGCGTCCACATGGTCCAGGACGAAGACCTCAAGAGCCTGCACGCGCACCCCCGCTTCCAGTCCTTGCTACGGGCACTGAGCGTCCCAGAAGACGAGTAGCCCGCCCGAAAAACAGCAGCTGCCCGCGCGGCTCTCCGTCCAGCCCGACGAATCGGGAAGCTGCTGTTCTTCAACGGACTGCTAGGGCCTGCGCTGGATTCGGGCTGGCCTTAAACGGAAGCAGGGCGCGGATCCGACCTGCGGTCCCGCGCCCTGCCTTCCATCAGATCAGCCGCGAATCATTCCGACGCAACGGAAAGCAGCTCATCGTTCGAGCGGTCGAGCCACCAGCGCTCCCAACGGTCGATACCTTGCAAACGAGCTTCCTCATCAGAGTGCGGATCGAAGCCCATGGTTTGCTGCGTGGACTCCTTGAGGGACTCTAGGGCCAAGGAGCGCGTGTACACGCGTTTGTCGCGGAGTCCGTCAATCAGGGTCGGGATCTCGCTCCAATCACCGAGGCGCAGCAGGGTGCGTGCGCGCTCGTGGCGCAGGTCGCTATGGGCCCGAGCTTCGGACCACTCAATTTCCCGAACGGAAGCGACAAGTCGACGATCCATGGTCGCTCCGAGGGACGCAAGAGCTGCCGCGGCAACGTCATCCCGCGGATCGTTCACAAGAGCCAGGAGCGCGGGATAGGCCGGCTCCCCCACGGATGCAAACCAGCGGATCTGCTCCAGGCGCTCGAAGCCATGGGTCCAAGGCAAGCGTGAGACCTCGTCCTGAATCTGCTGTTCAAGAATCGGCGAAGCCTCGATCCAGGCGGAATCTTTGACGCCACTGCCGTCGCCGTACCCAAACATCGAGCAGCTCGATAGCAGGAGGCAAGAGAGGAGTGTTGCGAGGGAGGGAATAGCGTTCCGGCGGGTGCTGTTGGTGCGCGTCATGATTCTGCCTCAAGCCCCTAGGGTCTTGAGCGCGTGGGTTTCGTCGAGGGATGCCCCCACCGCAAAGGTCATGGGAGCTGAGGGATGTGTGGAGACGGGTTGCCCGTTGCCACTGGCTGGCTATCGACCGAAAGACCTTCCGCCTTGACCGCCACTCCCCGCGCTTTCCGTGCTCTTTCTCCAGCCGACACGTAGTGCCAGGAATGCCCAAATCGAAAGGCAGACCACGGCCAGGGCCAGAACCCACTTCGCCTGGGGACGCGGCCCTGGGAGAGCCGAACCCTGGGAACCACCGCCAGGGCTCAGGGATCGAGTCTCCGGCCCCGAACTCAAGCCTGCGGGCACAGGCTCCGCAGCTCCAATCCGGTCAAACCGCGCGACTTCCGCATAGGTGCCTAATCCCAGGAATTCGGGTGCGGGACCAAGTGCTAAAGAAATGGCGACATGGGCGCCGCTCCCTGAATCTGCGGAGTCTTGGCCAGGTAGCCCTAGAAATAACGAAGCGCTCCCGCTGACAGCATCGCCAAGGAGAGCCCCTCGATCGCTTGCTCCAAGCCTGCCCTCGCGCTCCCAGAATCCCCCCGTATCTGATCCACCGGATCGCATGGGAACCGTCAGCTCAAGGGGAACCTTCACTTCCGCGCGTTCGAGCCAGGCTGGCAACACCGCCAGACTCGAAGATGACAAGCCGCGCACGCGCAACCGGTCCCCCTCAAGCCAGGCGTGCGGACGCTCCTCGCTTGCCCGGGGGGGTCGACGGGCAAGCCAGCGAAGGAGTGGCGCGAGTTCAGCCCAGGCCGCCGCCCCCGCCGGTGGTCCAGACGTCGTCCAAGCCGGGGACCATTCAGCGTTCAAGGCTGTGGTCAAAAGAGCGATCCGCCCGCGTCCAACACGTGCCAGGGCCAGGACCGGCGAGGCGTTGTGATCGACCCAGGCGACTTCGCTGGCGCCCGCACCCTGGGCGCGGGATCGTGCACGCACGAAACGCGTCACCGGCGGAGGTGTGCTCTCCCCCATGACTTCGGCCGCAAGGCCGCCGGGCTGCCCTTGAAAGGAGAGGGCGAGCGTTTCACCGATCTTCGCCTCCACCAAGCGTGTTGCGCCTATCTCACGCAGAAAGAGCCTGCGCAGATCTTCGAGATCGCGCACATGGCGGACCTCTTGGCCCTCTTCGGCGAAGAGCTCCAAGTACTTCAACTCCACACGGTCCCCCACTGCGATCGGGACGATGCGCATGTGGCGCCCGCGCAAGCGAGCCTTTAGCAGCTCGGCCCGCTCAGCGTAGGGCATAACGCTAGCTTCCATCTCACGCCCATCGGAGAGCAGCAACACCAAGGCCGGGGGCGCATCGATGGGTCGCTGGTCCACGAGCATCTCAAGGCAACTGATGAGGTGGGTGAAGCCACGCGGAACCGCGCGCGAGAGGAGACTCCGGGCAGCCTCTCGCCCGGCTGCGCGACCATCCTCCGGAGCGTTACGCTCCTTCAAGAGAACAGGCGTCTGCAGAGCCGCTGTGAAGAACTGTAGGGTCACGCGATCACTGCTCGGCGCGGCCTCCACAAGGTCAACTGCGGCGCTGCGAACCGCGTCAAAGGGCTGGCCCTCCATGCTCTGGGAACCGTCCAGCAACAAGATCACATCACGGTCCCCGCCCTCTGGGGGTGCGGGCTCCAGGGGTAGCAGGGCTTGGAACCCCCTGGTCGAACTGAGTTCACTCCAACCCCTCAGGAATCCGCGGCCGGCAGTGCTCAACCACCCTCCCCCTGCACGCAGAAAATTCACGAGTAGCTGCTCGGGCACGAGCTCAGTCAATTCCAGATGTGAAACGTCGATGGCCACGATCGCATCGAGACTAGGTAGCAACAGGGGGAGTTCCTGGGGCGTCAAGTCAACGCGCTCAAGGCCTGGGGGGAAGCCGGTCAATTGTGCGCCATTGAGCACACCAACCACGGGCGTGTTGCCCGATGAAGTCACCGCTGTCGCGCGGTCGTTCTCTGGGATCCGGTCCCTGTCCTCCTCGAGGCGCACGCGACCATTCACGCGGGTCAGCCCGGCGACCGCAGCGCCCAGTGGCACGCGTAAACGACGCTCCCCAGACCAGCGTGAGAGTTCCAGGGGAACACGCCGAAGGCGTTGAACACCAGACTCAACAATCTCCAAATCGAGCACGCCTCGGGTCGACCCGTCGAGCCCTGGCGTGTGCAGCAGGCGAACATCAATCGACAGGGGCGCGCCGGTCTCCACATCCAGGGGCAGATCCATGGAGAGCAACGCCAGATCGCTCTTTCGAGCTGTCGCCAGTGGCCTCAACTCCAGCAGGGCGCCGCGGGCAATGGTCCCAAGCAACGGGTTGGGATCTCCATCCGTCGCGGGCTGCGATCCAAGGAGGACGACGCGGCCCGGCGCACGCTCGGGGGAGAGAACAATCCCCGCCGCCGCCTGAAGAGCAGCCCCCAGGCGACTGCCGTCATCCTCCCCTGCACCATCGGACGGTACGAGGGGCGCGCCGGCTCGACCGCTCAGCCTCTCGTGAAGACCCGCCGCTGGACCGGGACCGTAGACACGACGCACCTCATCAGCGAAGACGACCACAGCAATATCCTCGCCGTGGGCCTGGGCCGCTTCGGCCTCCAATTTGATTTGTTCACGCGCCCAGGTGGGCCAGGCGGGGCGCAGACGGCGCGCGCTCGCGGAGGCATCCACGATGACGACGCGAACCCCTGGTGCAGGCTCAACTCCAGCGCCCCCAAAGGGGAGGTAGAGCCAAGTCGCCAGCAGAAGAAGGGCGATGCTCAGGGTGCCTGTGACCGCCAGGATGTTCGCAGCAAGCAGGCCCAGGAGCAGCTTGGCTTGGGCCCAAACTAACGCTCCCCCGGGAGGCTCGCCTCCCTCGCCCCAGGCCGCGCGACCACCCGCACCAGCAGATCGCCCGGCCTTGCCCGTGCGCGAACTGCGAGGGGAACGACGGGGCTGTCGCACTAGGCCTCGTGGTGCATGGCAAGGGGTTCCGTCGATGCGATCCAACCGCCCCCGATCATGCGATCGCCCTGGTAGAGCGCTGCACCTTGCCCCGGCGCAACCGCATGCTGGGGGTCGTCAAAGACGATTCGTGCCGTACCCGACTCACGATCCATTTCGACCGAAGCGGGGGCTGCGTCATGGTGATAGCGAACCTGTACATCCGCACGAAACGCACCGTTCTCCGGCGGATCAAAGCCGATCAGGTTTAGCTCCTCGGTGATGAGAGCAGAGCTCGAGCATTCCTCGCGTATGCCCACGACTACCGTCGCGGTGCTGGGCACGATGTCCACCACGAACATAGGTACACCAGCGGCGACACCGAGTCCCCGCCGTTGCCCAATGGTGAAGTGCTCGATACCGGGGTGATCCCCCAAGACGCGGCCAGTCGTGTCCACCAATTTACCCGGAGTCAATCGAACTCCGCGCTCCTTCAAGAGGCGTCGATAGTCGTTGGAAGGCACAAAGCAAATCTCCTGGCTGTCAGGTTTTTTTGCCGTACGTAGGCCCATGCGCTCTGCCAGTTGACGCACCTCGGGCTTGTGCAAACCGCCCAGAGGTAGAACCGTGCGAGCCAGATTCTCTTCTCGAACGCAGAAGAGTTGGTAGGACTGATCCTTGCGCGGGTCGACACCGCGGCGCACCCACACGCGACCGTCCACGCTGTTGTCCGGTCGCTCGAGACGTGCGTAGTGCCCGGTCGCAACGTACTCGGCGCCGAACTCTTGGGCGAATCGTAGGAGCGCGTCGAATTTGAGATCACGGTTACAAACCGCACAGGGATTGGGCGTGCGACCGCGACGGTACTCGGAGACGAAGTAGTCGATGATCGTGCTGAACTCTGGCGCCAAATCTACGGCCTGGAAAGGCAGTTCCAGACGCGCCGAGATCATGCGAGCGTCGCGCGCGTCGCCCACGGAACAGCAGGATTTCTTCGCCACCTCAGCCGCGTCGACCTCGACTCCGTTACGCATGAAGAGCCCGACAGAGGCGTGCCCGCTCTGGGCCAGCATCCAGGCCACGA
>JBLHLB010000244.1:0-6412 GCA_047618505.1 Planctomycetota bacterium | reverse complement strand
CAGGGAGGTTTCGGGTCCCTTGAGCAGGACGGCGTCGATGTCGCCGCTGCCAGTCTTGGCCTCTAGCCGTCCCTGGAAGTCCGTCAGGGTCAGGTTGCCGGACTCGAGGTCAACGGTCGCGCTCCCCGCGTTCACTCGCTCGAGCTCGAGCGGGCCGTCTTCCACGCTGGCAGAAAGGCTACTGACCCGAACGTCGGTCAAATAGCTTGGGCCGGAGCTGTTCTCCAGACTGAGTGAATCACCAGTGTGGTGTTTTATACGCACGCCGCTCCCGGCCTCTAGCGTGACGCTGGCTTCTACGTCCTCCAGCACAATAGAGCCCCTTCGGGCAAGGCATTCGATGGTCCCGCCGTTGACCGAGCGGACGACAATACGCCCCCGGGCGGTCTCCAGCCTTGCTGTTTCGGTGCGCGATCCGATCAATGCCAGCACACCAGAATCAGTGCTGGCGCGCACGGGTCCGCCGGTGCACTCGCGCAGTTTGACGTCACCGTCGTTGCTGCGGGCAATGACCCCCCCATCCACCTTGCGCAGGCGCAGCTCGCCCTTGCGTGTCTCCACCAGGGCCTGGCCGAAGGGCCCGATGCCATTGAAGTTGCCCCGGGCCATGTCGATGCGCAGGGGCGTCCCCGGCGGCACGAATAGCTCAAGCGTCGCTGAGGCAACGTAAACCAGATCGTCGGAGCGTGCAGGTTCGATCAGGAGCACCTGCACCCCATCCTCAGTGACCTGGAAATCCAGGCCGATGGTGCGATCGAGGACCTCTGCCGCCTCCTCGCTCGCGGCGCTGACTCCAACCGTAGCCAGGCAGCGCGGGGGACCCTCGGCGTCCACAGTCACATTCACATTTCCGTAGTGATCCCTGAGAACTAGGGCTTGGCCGGCTTCGAAATTTAGGGCCAAGGTGCGCTCGACCGAGATGTGCACATCCAGCGGGACCGCGCGCGCGTTGTTGACCTGGTGCCGCTGGGGGTCGGGCAGGCGGCCCCCCGGGCTCTCGCAGGCTGCCCCCAGCAGGAGCAGAGCCAGAAGAGGGGCCAGGGGTTGAGGTGCAACCAGCAGGCAAGCCCTGGGACCCCTGGGGGTCGTACGGCGGGGCAGAGCTGTTGAATGAGGTGTCGTCATCGGGCAATCGAGGGGGTCCAATCTTCGGTCGTCGCGACTGCGATTCAAGCGGAAGGGCGTTTGGATCTGATTCTTATCCGGGGGCGGGGACCGGAAAAGGTCCCTACCTTTCAAAGGACTGGAAGCTAGGGACTGCCACTGGGCCATGTTGCTGGCAGAATGTCGCCCCTCAATCCCATCCGCACCCCGCATTTGGCGGGAACGAAGCGGGTCCGGCCTGCGACCTTCGAGCCCTATCTCGGGGCGGGCCAGGGCAGTAGGTCCCCGCGGGGACGACGAAACGAATCCGATGACGCAAACTCAGACACCCGGCGCCGAGCTCCCCCTTCAGCAGCAGGAGGCGGTCGTGATCCGCTTCGCTGGAGACTCAGGTGACGGTATGCAGATTACCGGGAACCAGTTCACGAACACGTCAGCCATCGTCGGCAACGACTTGGCGACTCTGCCCGACTTCCCCGCGGAAATTCGTGCACCGGTTGGAACACGGCCAGGCGTGTCGGGCTTCCAGATTCACTTTGGTTCCTCTGAGATCCATACGCCCGGCGATGCACCCGATGTGTTGGTGGCGATGAATCCGGCAGCACTTGTGGTCAATTATCGCGACCTAAAGACCGGCGGAACAATCGTCGCAAACACGGGCAACTTCAAGGCCTCGGACCTCAAGAAGGCCAACTGCGAAACGAACCCGCTCGAGGACGGATCGCTCGAGGCATATCGCGTGATCGCGATCGACATCAATCAGCATGTGGCACGCGCCCTAGAGGGCTCGCCGCTTTCGACAAAGGACGTCCAGCGCTGCAAGAACTTCTGGACCCTCGGGTTGATGTACTGGCTCTACAGTCGCCCGCTTGAGCCGACCTTGAATTGGCTGGCGGAGAAGTTCGCGAAGAAGCCCGACCTAGTGGAAGCCAACCAAAAGGCATTGCGCGCGGGTTACAACTCCGGCGAGATCCAGGAGCTCTTCCAGGGTCGCTTTGAAGTCCCCGCCGCTAGCGCGCTGCCCCCGGGTAAGTACCGCAATATCATGGGCAACCCGGCCCTTGGCTTGGGCCTGGTTATGGGTGCGGAAAAGGCAGGCTTGGATGTCTTCCTGGGCGCCTACCCGATCACGCCGGCGACGGATATTCTGCATCAGCTGGCGAACTACAAGAACCACGGTGTGCTCACGTTCCAGGCCGAGGACGAGATCGCCGCGATCTGCGCCGCCATCGGCGCGTCCTTTTCGGGCAAACTGGGGATGACGACGACCTCGGGACCCGGCGTGGCTCTGAAGACCGAGGCCATTGGCCTGGCGGTTTCCATTGCCCTGCCCCTGGTTATCATCAACGTGCAACGGGCTGGCCCGTCGACCGGCATGCCGACCAAGGTGGAACAGGCGGATCTGCACCAGGCGGTCTTTGGCCGTAACGGTGAGGCCCCAATGCCGGTCTTGGCCTGCTCTTCGCCGGCGGATGCCTTCGAAAGCGCAGTGGAAGCGTGCCGCATCGCCGTGGAGTTTATGACCCCGGTCATGCTCCTGAGCGACAACTACATCGCCAACGGCTCAGAGCCCTGGCGTCTGCCGGATCTCGACGCGATCCCGCCCTTCAAGGCCAAGTTCCGCACGGATCCCGAGGGCTTCCAGTCCTTCGAGCTCGATGACCGCGGCGTGCGTCCCTGGGCTCTCCCCGGGACGCCCGGCCTCGAGCACCGCATCGGTGGTCTTGAGAAGAAGAACGGCACAGGCAACATCTGCTACGACTCCGACAATCACCAGCTGATGACTGACCTGCGCTGGAAGAAGATGGAGTCGATTCGCGATACCCTTCCGACGCCGGCTGTGTCCGGTCCGGACACTGGCGACGTACTGGTCCTCGGTTGGGGCAGCACAAAGGGCGCCATCCAGGCGGCCTGCGGGATGGTGGCAGCGGCCGGCAAGGTCGCTTCCAACATCCACCTGCGGCACGTTTGGCCCTTGCCCAACGGCCTGGACGAGATCTTCTCCAACTTCAAGGTGATCCTCGTTCCCGAACTCAACAGCGGACAGCTCTGGAGAATCCTCCGCAGCGAGTACCCGCAACACAACTTTATCAGTCAGCCCAAGGTCGAAGGTCGCCCCTTCACCACTGGTGAAATCGCCCAACGCATCACCGAACTCCTGGAGCAGCAATCATGAGCACCGAAGTCACACTGAAGAAGAAGGACTTGAAGTCCGACCAGGAGGTGCGCTGGTGCCCGGGATGCGGGGACTACGCGATCCTCAACTGCGTCCAGGGCGTCATGGCCGGCCTCGGGATTCCCAAGGAAGACATGGTCGTTGTCTCTGGAATCGGCTGTTCCAGCCGCTTCCCGTACTACATGGACACCTATGGATTCCACACGATCCACGGGCGCGCCCCGGCGTTCGCCACGGGTATCAGAGCGGCGAACCCGGACCTGACGGTTTGGCTCGTAACCGGTGATGGTGACGGCCTGTCGATCGGCGGCAACCACTTGATCCACATCCTGCGCCGTAACGTGGACGTCAAGATCCTGCTGTTCAACAACGAGATCTATGGGCTGACGAAGGGACAGTACTCTCCCACGTCGCATGTGGGCACGCGCACGAAGGCGACGCCCTACGGTTCCATTGACCGACCCTTCAACCCGATCTCCGTGGCCCTAGGCGCGGGTGCCACGTTTGTCGCACGCACGATTGATTCGGATCAGAAGCACATGGCTTCTGTCCTTGAGGCAGCCGCCAAGCACCGTGGCAGCGCCTTCATCGAGATCTTCCAGGACTGCGTGATCTTCAACGGCGGAGCCTTCGATGAGGTTGCCGATAAGAAGGTGCGCAAGGAGAAGACCTTCAACCTGAGTCCCGGTGATCCGATGATCTACGGTGCTGAGTCTGAGAAGGGCATCAAGATTGATGGCTTCAACGTCGCGGCCTGTGATGCTTCTGAAGCGAGTGTTTGGAACGCCTCCACAGTATCGACGGCCCCGGGCGTACTAATGGCCGAGATCGAACGCGATCCCGCTGGTCTGCCGACCCCCGTAGGCATCTTCCGAAGCGTGGAGGCCCCGGTCTTCGAGGTCATGATGCACGAGCAGATGAAAGAGGTGACCGCCAGCAAAGGTCCCGGCTCAGCCAAGGACCTCGTCTACTCCGGCGACATCTGGGAAGTCGAGTAACGGCGATACTGAAGCTCGGTGCGGGAACACGGTCCGGAATCAGGTCCTCACCATCAGTTGGAGCGCAAGTCCCTGCGGTACACCGCGCCCTATGGCGCAGAGCGTCGCAGGGACTTGCGCTCCAACTGATGGTGGGGGAACTGATTTGGGACCGCCACCAAGACATCGTTCCCTGCTACTTCGGGATGTCGCCGAGGATGCGGACCCTGGTGACCCCCGCTGTGGGGAACGTCAGATCCTTGTGATCAACGGCGATCCCGTACTTCGCGGTCTGTTTAACGAAAGCCTCCGTGTCCTCGCCTGCTTCGATGTGATGCTCCGCGCAGTCGTGCATGACGGCCTCGAAACCGTTGGTCTTGTCGAAGCGTCCGATATAGATAGCTTCTTCCGTGTCCACGACGATGTTGATGCCGTGGGGTGCTTCGTGAATTTCCACTGGTCAGAGTTCCGGTGCTGTGAGCATCATGGGCCAGACGAACGGCTCCATGGGAGTTAAGGTAGGGCGACAATGGCCACCCCCAATAAAGACGATTCTAAGCCGCAGGATGCCCTGCCGTCCCTTCCCGAAGGATCCTTCCGGGACATTCTTCAGTCGGCTGACCGAGATCGCATCCCCGGAGCTTGGCCTACGCTCTCTTACCGGGTTGACGATGACGAGGAGTTCCTGACGCCCCTACGGGAGCGCATGGTGGGACGAGTGACCCTGGAGCGACGTGGGACGGATCACGGGCTCTTGGCTGTGTTTGATCCGGGTAGCACCCTCGCCCCACTTCCCCGAGGTCGACGCATGCGCGCTCTCGAGCGGGAACGTTGGGTTGCGGCGCAGCCCCTCTTTCTGCCCGGGGCCTTGGGACGTGACCTGGATCGTGAACGTGATCTCGATGAGCGTCGCCTTGAGGACCTCCGCCGCCGCCTGCTGCAGCCTGGGGAGTTGAGAACCTGGGCGCGCTCAGCCTGCCGTAAGACCAAACGTTTTCGTGCTGGGGCGTCCGAACTCGAGCCCCAGGATCCCGATCGCGATCTCGCGATCGTTGGCGTTTCAGCGAACTTTGCCGGGGCCCAACGCGAAGATCTGTGGGTTAAGAGCGCACGCATCTCCTTGCACGAACCGGACAAGGGCCTGCGGGTGCGCGTTTCCTTTGGTCAAGAGGGAGATGATGACGCCAGCCGCGATGAAGCCGGGCACCGACTCGTGGGCGAGCTGTCCCAGGCTCTCCTGCCGGGTGCGCGCTTGCTCGCAAGGGCCGTAGAGCCGCGCGAGACCCTGGAGCGTGTCCTCGACCACAAGGTTCTATTCACCCAAGCCATTGGCTATTGGAACGCCCCGGAAGGCGGCGCACGAATGCACCACGATGCCTTCGGCGATCCACTTATCGATCCCCTTATCGGGGGCACAGAGGACGCCTCGGGGCAGCTCGGGGTCGCCTACACGCAACTCACCGGCAAGACTCTTTGGCTCGCCCTGTCCATTGCCCACCTGGCCGAACGCGTCACCGAGTTCATCGGATGGCTGGTCGAAGGCGACGCTCCCTGGATTGTGGAGGAGTCCCTCGGGGGAACCGAGGGATTAGCCGCGTTGCTGGAAATTGTGCGCAAACCGGCCGGCTTGAAGGCCGAACTCGCCCAGCCCGGCTGCGGCCGATTTGGCCCCCTGGTGGAACGTGGTTCCGAATTCACCGGCAGCCTGATAGACGCCGGCCACGCCTGCCTCATGAGCCCCGGCGACGTAATCCTGCTCCCGAACCATGGCCCTGCCCGCACCGCCATGCACGCCGTCTTCTGCGCATCTCCCCAGGCGGGCTACGGCTTGTCCCTCGCGATTCGCAGAGGGAGTTGAGTTGGGCATGAGCCGCGCGCACGCGCTAGACTGCTCAACATGACGGCAAGCCTGACTCTCACGCGTCCTGACGATTGGCACGTGCACCTGCGAGACGGGGCGGCCCTGGCGGTGACGGTACCGGCAACAGCGCGGGTTTTTGGGCGCGCGATTGTGATGCCGAACTTGGTGCCGGCGGTGACGAGTGTGGAGGAGGCCGAGGCCTATCGCGGGCGGATCCTGGAGCACGTGCCCGCCGGTGTGGACTTCGATCCCTTGATGGTTCTGTATCTGGCGGAGGGCATGACGGCGGATGTG
>JBLHLB010000243.1:0-6424 GCA_047618505.1 Planctomycetota bacterium | reverse complement strand
ACTGGGGCTGATCGGCTGGTTGAAGTCAACCACCACCGCCACGGACGATGCGTTGTCACTGAAGAGATTCAGGGGGATGTCCGGCAGGATCCCCACGGTTTGAGTGGTCTCATCAAAGAGGAAGTAAGTCCGGTCTTCGGAATCCCCTCCAAGCTCGATGTAGGAACCCGGCGATTCGGCGGAAGCAACCTTGCCCTTCACTCGGATCACAGGAACGGGCGGACCGTTGACCGTATCGATGAAAGCCTCGGACGGGTCGCTGGAGCCAGGCGTGACGAAGTTACGCGTCTGGGTGTTGAGCAACTCCTGTCCGCTGGTGCTCCTGACGACGTTGGTCGTATTACTCGTCGTCCCCAGCACTGTCAGGACATAGGGAGTAGAGCCCGGTTGGAGCCCAGCGTCTGACAGATCGTTCAGAGTCGGGCAAGTCGGTTGGAAGACAACGATCTTCTGGTCCACGGATTCCTTGGTCCCGTCATTGTCCAGGTCGACAGCCTTGAAGAAAAAGGTGCCTGTCGTCGGCGACCCCGTCAGGGTGGCGATATTGAGTGTGTTCATCCCCACAGATGCGGGGTCGACATCCATGTTGAATGTGAACTCAATCGGTCGGTTGATTTCCCAGATGGCCCCCTCGATCACTGAGATCTGAGTGAGCTGGAAGTTAGAGCCAGTGCCGCTAGCGCCGGATCCGCCGCTGCCGGAGCAGGAAGCGACAAGAAGCAAGCCCGACATTCCAAGGGCAACAAGCTTGTGGTGGGCGGAACGAGGTTCGCGCATCGTTGAGGGTCTCCGTGGTAGGCGACAGGACGCAGTGCGCATCCGGACGACCTAGCCTTCTTGTGAGCTGTGCCCGAAGGGGCGGGGAGCAGAATGAGGGGGCGGCCCCAGCAAGACTGGAACCGAAGCAGGCCAAGACGCCTTCGGGCGTCGAGACCGTTGAAATTGAAGGGGGGGTCGCCCCGTGCGGGGCGCGCTTCGATGTCTAAAAACACCGAGGCGTGGAAATTTAGCGAGCCCGGGAATTCCCCGGGCCCTAACGTGCGTCAGTCGTTTTCGTAGGCGATTCCGATCGCGGACAGCACGGCATTGGTGCCCGCCTGAACGTTGTTGAAGAACGACATCCGCATCTGAAGGAAGCGAGCTCCGTCCACAGTGTTGATGTCGTTATTCCAGGTGTCGTCACCGTCGAGATAATTCACGGTGACGAGCGAGTTGTCGAGGTCGCTCCGAGGATTCCCATAGGGATCGATTCTACGGCCGTCGAAGGGCTCATCGCCTGCCGTGGCGCCGAAGCTGGTCGCTCCGCGGTACTCGATCAGCAGGCTCGCGCCCAGGGGCTGATCGTTGACCGAAGGCTCAAGTCGCGGCGTGTAGTAATTCGGCGCTGCCAAGATCGCATCCAGGTAGACCGTGTGCACGCGGCTCACGCGGGTAACGACGTCCATCAAGCCGACGTAGAAAGCGTTGTCCGCCGTCCGCGCCGTAGGAGATCCGGGGGGGTTTCCACCGGGGTTGAATCCACCGGAGGGCACCAGCTCGAGATCCGGATCCTTTACGACCCTGTTGCCGGAGGTGTCAAAGCCGCCACTGGAGAAGGCGCGGAAGTTCGGCAACGCCGAAGAGTTGATCGCCAGGGAGATATCAAGGGGGTTCAGGCCGATCCCGGTGTTAGAGGGATAGCAGCGGAACTCCATCAAGAGCGGTAGGCCGAATGTCGGGATCGCACCGGAAGCAGCCACTGACCCAGATTCGCGCGGGTCCAGGAGAAGCGGGGGCCGAGTCTCGATGTCCATGGGGATACCAGCGTTGTTCGCTCCCCCTACCGAGGTGATCGCTGTGTCGCGCCAGGTGTAACTCTCCAGCTCAGTGGCCCCAAGGTTCATGGGCCAGGGCACAAGGAAGGTGCCCGTGGAGGACTGGTAGATCGTCGTCGGGTCGATCGTGTACCCGGCGGCGCGGGGGTGCACTGACTTCTGCGAAGCACTCGGGTCGCGCTGGTCCGGCAAGATGTTTGCCGAGAAGAAGGACGGCGAAGTGAGCAGTCCTGAGGACTGGTGCAAGGGCAAGAGGAAGTCGCCGAGAGACTCGTCCGGCAGATTCGTGGAGTGGGAAAGGAGGATCTCGAACTCCTCGTAGAAGTCAGCAACAATGCTGCCACCGCTGGGTGCCCAACTCAATCCAATGACGTCGAGGTTGAAGTTCGTCTCGTCGTCAACGGCCCAGCCAAGGTCCGCATAACGCCACAGGGTCTGCAGCTTGCTACCCAGGGGAGTCAAGGGCGTCTGGATTCCCGGGGGGAAGGGAATCATGATCGACGGCACCGGGTTGGTGCGGTCTGCGGCGACCGAACGGAAGACCACCGGGCGCGGCTTGATGATGCCAGCCTCTAGGTCGTAGAAG
Organism: Planctomycetota bacterium; assembly: GCA_047618505.1. GTDB lineage: Bacteria > Planctomycetota > UBA1135 > UBA1135 > JBLHLB01. Next base: position 4,024 of record JBLHLB010000243.1, on the reverse strand, counting down.
AACTGACCGCGCAGGTCGTTGTAGCCCGCCGTCGTCTCGAACTCATCGACCGCATTGAAGCGCAGAACAATGCTGTTGTTCGCCTCGAAAGGGGCGTTCGGATCGATGGTGAAATCGACGAAGTCCGGCACGGCGGAGAGCACGTTGCCCGCCAAGTCCGACATGCCGCCGGGGCCGCCGATGATCTCCACGTGGTAGGGCTCCGAGGCACCGCTGTGAGCCAGGGGCAACACGGGCTCGTAGGTGAAGTCCTTCAGATCACTTGAGGGAGTCACCTCCCCCACAATGATGGCGCGCGCCGTCGGGGGCGAGCCCGCGGTTCCACGCACGAAGAGGAACGTGTCGAAGGGCACGACAGAGGTCGGGTCCATCGGCTCACTGAATCGAATCGTCGCCTGTACATCGGGCGAAACATCCGTCGTCGGGAACTGCCCCGGCAGAGGATTGAAGCTCACCCAACAACCGGAGTCGACCACGGAGAAGGGGTCAAAGGTCGAGAGGAACAGGCCAGCCCCGAGGAGCTGGTTCGTGTTGCTGATTCCGTCAGAGGTCAGCACGCGGGCGCGCACTCCGGGAACCGCACCACCCTGGGGAACGGTGCCGGGGGCCGTAACCTCCAGGAACTTGTTCCCCAGCTGAATGATATTGCCTGCCAGGGGCCGTGCTTGGCACAGGGTCTGGAAGGACAGGTCGATCACGAAGTCGAAGCCGAGCACACCACCCGGATCGTTTGCCGCTCCGGTCACTGACAGGGGCCAACTCCCCAGAACCTCTGGAAGGTTCAGGTCGAGCATGAAGCCGTTGTTCTGGTCGGTACCGTTTCCGGCGCGCATGGCGCGCACTAGGTCGAGGGTGCTCGAGGTGTTGTCGATGGGACCGTTCAGGTCCATATCCATCTCTCCGCCGCCAACGTTCTGCAGGACCTCAAAGAGTCCCGTAGCAAAGTCGATCTGGGTTGGGATCCGCAGGCTCACGTTGGGGTCCGTCGAAGACTGCAGGCTCGGCGGCAATCCCAGGGAATTCACCACCAGAGACTGAGTCGATGCGGCGGCCTCCGCTTCGGACACCGTCATGTCGAGCAGGATGCGCGAGGAGTGGAACTCGTTATCGTAGGCGATCCCGCCGTGGTTCGGGTCGAAGATGACGCGCGCTGCAAAGGGCTGCGAAGGCCGGTAGCCGGTGACCAAACGCACCTTGTCCGCAAGAGTGTCCGCATCGGAATCGTCCATGAGGTCGTCGATGCGCACCACAAGGCAAGCGTTACGCGCCATCAGAGAGAAGGGCGCCGTCGATGTGCCGTCATCGTGCTTGGGCTGAATCGGCGGCAAGTTGACGGAGGCGGAGTTTAGAAGTGAAGTAAAGCTCGCGCCGTTCACGGCCGGAAGCCCCTTCTCACGCTGGATCACCAGGCGCGTCAGCTGAGTGATCGGGTTCGTCTCCAGCACGTAGGAGGTACCGTCACTTAAAACGTTCTCGTTGATGACCCAATCCCGGAAGGCCGGGCTGGGATCGATCGCACCGGTCTGACCATCGATGTCGTGCACATCCACCAAGCGACCCCAGAAGACCTCTGCAATGTGCATGCGCGAGGCGCGACCATTCGAATTGGGGTCGACGAAGAACGTTCCGGACCCATCGGGCTTGTTGAGTTCGTCACCGGGAGTGCCCGAGGTGTTCGAACTATTCCCACCCCCACCACCAGATCCACAGGCAGCAAGGGTCATAAGCAGAGGGACCGCTACAAGGGCCGTGAAGAGGAGCGAGGACAGGGACCCCCCCCCGTGATGCACGCTACTCACCTGGCAACCTAGCTGGGCGGTGGACTCGTGCCTCCGAAAAACGTTCTTGGGAATGGTCTTCTGCATGCTCTGGATCGAACCGCGGAACGGTCGGGCAATGGACCCCTTGTGCGCACGCTCAGATTGCGCCACACCACTGCAGTGGGCGTCAGATGCGGCGGCTGAGGTGGGGGGCGCCAGGGTGAATTGTTCCATGGAATTGGGGTCGGGGCAAGCCAGGCGCGCTCGGGGTATTCCCGAGTGGGTCACACTGGTGGTTCCCAGGTCACCTACAACAGCCATGCCGCCTGGCAACTCCTTAGTTGGGCGGTATTTCGTGGAGGCTGTGCGTCTTCGCACCTTGCCCATCGAGGTCGATGCCTAGCACCCGCCAGAGCCTCTAGGAGTTGGGTCTTGCCCCGCCAACAGGGTCATTGAGCGATTTCGCACATTTACTATTTATTGATCCTTTCCCCGGCGGGATCGGGGTTGCTCGGTTCTGTGCCACTGCCGCTCGCCCCTCCCCCCTGATGGAGCAGATTCGCTAGGCAAAAATTTGCTCGAACCACCAGCGCCGGGACTATCTGGGTCCCAGGCGGCACGCGGCTCCAGAGCCAAGGCGGTATCCCTAGGGGAACGACATTGCTGTCCGGAGGGTCCGCCCCAGCCCATGGGCCGGGGCGGCGAGGGAACAACTCTCCCCCTCGGTCAGATCTCAGCTATTCCGACCCGCGCGATCTAGAACCCCGCGCAGCACTAGTCTCGAGCCGCCAAGGAGGCGGAAAATCCCGCGTCCCGGGCCTGTGCTTCGTCCCTGAAAAAGATCAGGTGATCCGCTCTGATCTTGCGAGCCGAGGGAGAGTCTTTGGGGTGGAAACTCTGGGTCGTCGAACACCCCACGACCCCCACGTTCAGCTCCTGATCGCAGTATCCACAGGAGACGCGTAGGGGATCCCTAGAGGTCAGGCGGAAGGCCCGTTGACTGTGGCGCACCTCCGTGTTGCTGATGCAGGTCTGATTTCCACAGCCGTTGGCCTTGGGGTCCAGACTGAGGAGCGAAGAAACGGCTTCCGGCGGTCGCGCTTCCAGGGTTATTTGACCCAGGAGAAAAGCCAAAATGGCCATTCGAATAGGTACCCCTCGAGCCGCCTGCTCGAAATATACCGAGCGCGGATCGTCATCGAAGTCCTGGGCGATTTCGTCCCGCCGCGGGAGGGGATGCATCACGACGGCGTCCTTCAGAGGTGCGGCGGCCATGACACCCTTGCCGAGGCGCATGTAGTCGTCTGTTGTATCCTGACCCTTGAAACGCTCCGTCTGGGGACGGGTCATGTAGACGGCGTCCACCCGGTCCACCGGAACACCTCTGCTATCGGTGAAGAGCGAGAGCTGGTGGGGTTTCTGCGGCGTCATGTAGACAACGTCACTGTTCTTGGCCAGATCCCCCAACTTACTACCGTCGGCACGGAAGGGTTCCGTCGCGTATTCCTCGCGCAGCCGCCGCAGGACATATTGCGGTAGACCTAACCCCGGCTGGGGCACACACACGATGTTGGCACCAAAGCGCGCCAGGGCGTAGACGAAGGAATGAATCGTGCGGCTGTAACGCAGGTCCCCGGCCAGGACTACGTCCAGCCCATCCAAGTGGCCCTTTTCAATCCAAAGAGTGTAGAGGTCGCAGAGCGTCTGGGTCGGATGCTCGTGACTTCCGTCGCCCCCGTTCACCACCGGCACCGTCGAGTGTTTCACGGCCAAGCGCGCCGCCCCTTCGCTCGGATGCCGCAGGATGATCAAGTCCGCATAGGCCCCACTGACCACTCGCACAGTGTCTGCCAGCGATTCGCCCTTGGCAGCACTGGAGCTCTTCATGTCTGCCGCCGTCAGCACACCCCCGCCGAGGCGTTGCATAGCTGACTCGAAGGACAAGCGCGTACGCGTCGACGGCTCAAAAAACAGGCTGGCAGAGATTCTCCCCCGGCATAGTTCAGAGTGACCCCGCAGGTCCTCACCAAAACGGCGAGCGTGTCCGAAGAGTTCAAGAATCTCCGGAACCGAGAAGTCGTCGACGGAGACGAGGTGTCGGATCATGTGATGTCTCAACGCCGTCAGGCGTTGAACCGGGCAGATCGAGCTCAACGCCGTCAGGCGTTGAACCGGGCATGGAGCGTCTCAACGCCGTGTGGCGTTGAACCGGGAAGATCGAGCTCAATGCCGTGAAGCGTTGAACCGGGCATTTCAAGTCTCAA
>JBLHLB010000242.1:0-6426 GCA_047618505.1 Planctomycetota bacterium | reverse complement strand
CTCAAGCTGCTCGCGCAACCCCACAACTTCGACCTCGAGTTCGCGTTGGCGGCCGTCTGCTGCTATCGACAGCTTCCCCACCATGTCGGCGTGGTCGGCTTCGATTTTGGAGCGCTGGGTTTCCAGGGTGCGCACGTTCTCCTCCAGGTCCGCGACCTGGCGAGCGTTGCGCTCCTCTGCTTCGGAAAAAGCCGCAGCGTGCTCCCTTTCGAGGACCTCGTGCTGCTGCTCCAACTCGCGTGTCTTAACGCGCAGGGTGCGTTCCTTGACGAGGAGTTCCTCGTTCAGCTCCTGGACTACTCGCGTGTGCTCGCTCTCGATGGCGGCGCGACCGGCAGCCAATCCTTGACACTGGGCCTCCAGGTCAGCGATACGCAATCGACTCGCGGATTCGAACTCCGAGATCTCCTTGGCGTGAGCGGCTTCGAGTTGTTTGCGTGAGCGCTCGGCCTCCGCGAAGCTCTCCTCCAACCCGATGATCTGCTGAGTTGTTTCGTCGCTGAGTCGTGCCAGGGATTGCTCGTAGCGGTTCTGCGACTCGACGCGTTCCGCTTCCTTGGCAAGCAGGGATTCCTCGAGACATTGGCGATCCGTTTCCAGGAGGCGGATGTCCTCCGCCAGGCTATGCATCTCGCTTTCCCGACCTTCGCCGCTGCGCTTGCGCTCATCCGAGAACTTCATCTCGAGCTCGGCAATGGCGGTCACCTGGCGCTCCTCGAGGATGTCGCGCTCTTGCCTCAGCTGGACCAGCTCCAAGCCCAGCTCACGCTCGCGCCCACCGGTCTCCTCATAGAGGGTCGCCACACGTTGTTCGTGCTGCTCCTGCAGCTCAAGGCGCCCCTGATTCAAATCCTCAGCTTCTGCGCATAGGCCGGAGATAATCGCCTCACTGCGTGCACGTGCATCCAGCACGGTGCGGTTGTGCGCTTCCTCCAATTGCTTACGGCTGCGCGTAATCTCGTCAGCGCGGACCTCGAGTTCGGCGATGCGGCCGTTGGACTCGGTGGTCAGTCGCTCCACCTCCCGCTCATGCCCGGCCACCAATTCAACGTGTTCCAGGGAGAGATCCGAGAGGTCACCTTTGAGGACATCGCGGGCTTCCTCGAGGCTTACGATTTGACTCTGCAGGGACTTCCTCTGCTCCTCAAGCTCGCGCGCATTCGCCTTGAGCTCATCGTAGCGCTGCGATGCATCCTCTTCGAAATCACTCAGGGCCTGTCGGTGCTGGGCTTCCTTCTCACGCAGCTCCTCGGAGCGATTGGTGAGCTCGTCCTCGAGTCCGTCCACGGCGCGCGCGTGCTCCGCTTCGAGGCTGCGCTTACCCTCCTGCAGGCCTTCGATGGCGGCCTCCAGCTCGGTGATTCGAGTGCGGCTGCGTGATTCGAGGTCGGCGATGGAGGCGGCGTGATTGCCTTCGACCGCGGCGCGGCCTTCGGTCAAGACGCGCACCTGGACGCCGAGCTCCTTCATGCGAATCTCGGACTCCGCCCTCAGGCGATCTAGTTCGCGCTCATGGCTGACCGAGAGCTCTTCCGAACGGCTCGCAAAATCCTGGGCGAGAGTCTGGCGCAGGCCTTCCAGTGCTTGGTCCTGGGTCACCTGGGCTTCAATGGCAAGCCGCTCCCATTTGTGCTCCAGCTCCAGCGCCGAGCGCTCACGTTCGAGCTCCGCTTGCATCTCCCCCTGCGCCCTTTCCGCATCTTCGGCGCAATGCTCGAGTTCATCCACGGCTTCGATCAAGCCGTGTTCGAGGGCATCAATACGCCCATCGTGTTCCGCCTGCAGAGCTCCACGCTCGGCCTCTAGACCTTCCATGTTACCCCGGAGAGTTTCTAGATGCGCTCGCCCCATGCTCTCTTGCCCGCTCGCACTATTCTCGTCAGCGCCCGCCCCATGGGACGCCATGCGCGCAAGGCCATCGCGCAACAGATGGGTCTGTTCCTCAAGGAGCTGCTGAAGTCCATCCATGCGGCGGGTGGAATCCTGTAGCTGTTCGTCCAGGTGCTCCACCTTCGGCGCCGTCCGCTCCAGGGCCGCCCTCAATTCACGCACTTCCGAAACGTCGTCCGACAGGGACATGTGCACCTGTTGGATCTTTCGGCTAGCGAGCACAATCTTGCGTCGCCAGTCGCGCTCTTCCTCATGCTCTGAGGTAACTTCGTTTTCGAAGGACATGATCAGTGGGGGGACTACTGCACAGAGGAATTCCATGGGCAGAAGAACAGCCCTTGCTCGGTCTCTAATCGGACAATGGCGGAACCAAAGCACAGGAAGAATCTTCCCGCTCGCGTTGTTTCTGAGTTGGCAGGCCTGCGGCAGCGCCTTCCCTGAGCCGGCCGGTGGGGAAAAGTGCGGCCCCACACGCCACTGGGACGTGAGGGGCCGCGATCATTCCCCTGTAGGTGATCTTGATGTGTGCGCAGCTCTACTTTCCGAGGGCCGCGGCCTGGTCGGCAGATTCCTTGGAGAACCAGCGACCGGCGATGCGGGTCATCTCGACTTCGGAGGACTCGTCCAGCCCCAGGACCGAGAACTTGACGCGCACAACTGCGTAGTCGCCATCTGTGTGTAGAGTCTCGGCGCTGATGCTAGAGAGCCAGCCGTTGAGCTCCAGACCGTAGATGGCCAGCGCTTCTTTGAGGCCGCGCAGACCAAGTCCAGCGCGGTCCAGTAGCTGCTCAAACGAGAGGGCGTATATATCGTCCAAGTTTTCGACGTCGAGCATGCGCACGGTCTCGCAAACAATTGCCAGAGCCCGGCGAGCCAGTTTGGGATCGGTCAGGTCTTTCTCCGTCAAGAGCTCCTGCACAGCGCCCATAACGGCGGTGATTTCCCCCCGGTCCTGCGCGGACACGGAATCATCTTCCACCATGGCGCCCTGGGCCATAGCGAACATCATCCCCATGGTCATGTCGAGCTGCGGCCGCATCTCGCTAAGGGCGTCTTCCAACTCCGGCCAGAGCTTCTGCTCCGCATCGTCGCCACTGAAGCGTTCGATGAAGGACGTGAACTCTGTGTTCTCAGTGGCATCGGGCGTCCGCTTGCGCTCCGCCTCCCAGGCTGTCTCCATCCCCTCAAACTGCGCATCGGTGACGAAGGAGCGAAGCAACGCAGCGACATCGTCGTTACGGAAAGCACGAATCTGCCCCAGAATGGCCTCGTGGGGCGTTGCTGTGTAGGCAGAGGTGACAATGCTCTTCACCGCCACAGGCATTTCGACAAGTGCGGTGGTAAGGGTGCTGCCGGCGAACAGGGGCAAGGTCAGGACTAGGGTGATCATTGTGTTGGGCTGGCTAAGTGAAACTCCTCGACTGCCTGCACCCATCGCCCAGCGATCGCGCCCTTCTGAACGGTATCTACGCGCTTGCAAAGTCCTAACGCAAGCTCCCCTGACGAACGCCCAGATGCGGAAAAATGCGCAGGTTCGATCCACAGACTCCCCAAGGGTAAGCAGTCCGCTGAAGAACAGCGGCTTCCCGATTGGTCTCCTCGGATAGCCTGTCAAGGCGACAGATTCCCCATGTGGCAGTACCTGTAGCTGTACCTACAGGGGTGGTTCTAGCAACCAGCCAGGCGATTCGTGGGGCCAAGCGGGGAGCGGCTGTTTTTCTACGGGCTGCTACGGGCAACGCGCAACGTAGGCTGCCCCCGCAGAAGTTCCCCTGCCCACTTTGCCACAGCCGGAATCAGCTCCAGCCCGCCTTGCCGGTGGTCGAAGGGCGCTTCAGCAACCCCTTCCCATGTCCCCCGAAGCCCTCTTCACCCTCTTCATCGTCCTCAGCGCCCTGGTGGCGATGATGACGAACTTCCTGCAGCCGGATGTGGCGCTTCTGGCCGGTGTCATCATCCTGGCCGCGGCGGGAGTCATCGGCGTGGAGGAAGCCTTTTCGGGCTTCTCGAACCCGGGCATGTTGACGGTTGCTGCCCTCTTCATCGTGTCAGCTGGATTGCGCGAGACGGGGGTGATCGATTTGGTGACGACGAAACTCCTGGGACGACCAAAGACAACGCGTGGGGCCATCGCGCGCTTGGCCTTGCCGGTGCTGGCAGCCAGCGCGTTCTTGAACAACACAACGGTTGTGGCCTCGATGATTCCGGCCGTGCGCGATTGGACTCGGCGCATTAAGTTGCCCGCCTCGAGCATTCTCATGCCCCTTAGCTTCGCCTCGATCCTTGGTGGCGTTTGCACTCTGATCGGGACAAGCACAAACCTGGTGGTTTCCGGCCTGGTACAGGACGCCGTGGCAACGCATCCCCAGCTGCACGAGATCGGCATGTTTGAGATCTCCATGCTCGGGCTGCCGATTGCGCTGATCGGGTGTGTGTTGATGGTGCTTCTGGCCCCGATCTTGCTTCCCGATCGAACGCCCCCGGTCAGCCTCACGGATGATCCGCGGCGCTACACCATGGAGCTGAAGGTACCTCCGGGCAGTCGGCTGATTGGACAGAGCCTGGAACAAGCAGGCCTTCGCCACCTACCCGGTTGCTTCCTGGCCGAGATCCACAGGCGCGGACACTTCATGCCCGCCGTCGCCGGCACAGAACACATCGAAGACGGCGACCGATTGATCTTCGTGGGTGATGTCAGCTCCATGGTGGACCTGCAACGCACCCCGGGATTGGCCGCCGCACCGGGTCAGGTGTTCCAGCTGGAGGGCGGACGCCACGAGCGCATCCTGATCGAAGCAGTGGTTTCCCCCCGGAATCCCCTGGTGGGGATTTCCATCCGGGAAGGAGGATTCCGCGGTCGCTATCGGGCCGTAATTATTGGAATCGCACGCTTCGGTGAACGCGTCACAGGACGGATCGGTGATGTGGTCCTACGTCCTGGCGACACGCTGTTGCTGGAGGCCCAGCCGGGCTTCGTGACTGAACACCGCTCGCGCACGGACTTTCACCTGGTGGGACGCGTGGAAGGAGGCAAGCCGCCGCGGCTTGAACGCGCCTGGTTCGCCGTCGCGGCCCTTGCCTTCGTCGTCGTGACGGTTTCCCTCGGGCTCCTGCCTTCGGTCGTCGCAGCCTTCCTGGGCGCCGGCGCCATGATCATGGGACGCTGCTGTACACGTCCGGAGGCGCGGGCCTCCTTGGACTTCCAGGTCCTCGTCGCCATCGCCGCCGCCTTCGGCCTGGGCCATGCGATGCAGGTAACCGGCCTCGATGTCGTCCTCGCCGACACGGTGATGACCCTCGGGGCCCAGGGCCCCATGAGCGCGATGATCGCGCTCTACCTATTGACCCTGGTCCTGACGGAACTCGTCACTAACAACGCTGCCGCTGTGCTGTGCTTTCCCCTGGCGCTCTCCTTGGCCGAGCGGCTCGAGGTTTCGCCCATGGGTTACGTGATCGCCGTCATGGTGGCAGCGTCCATGAGCTTCCTGTCCCCCATCGGCTATCAAACCAACCTAATGGTCATGGGACCCGGCGGGTATCGCCCCATGGACTTCCCCCGCCTGGGGCTGCCGCTTTCTATTGCGGCAGCTGTCACGAGCTTCCTTTTGATCCCGCGCATCTGGCCCTTCTAGCAGTTCGTAGAAACAGCCGCTTCTAGATTGGTCGTCAAGGAGCGCCTGACAAGGCGACTGGCTCCCCCTTTAGCTGTACCTACACGGTTGAATCAGGCACGGGTGGTTCTGGCAACGCAGCCAGCTGATCAGCGTCGTCGCGCGGGACGATAGCGCTTGCCCTTGCGGAAGAATTCCGAGGCAGCATCGAAAAGGCCTTCGCCACCGAGGCTTTCGAGTAGCGCAGCTTGCTCTTCAAGGGAGACTACGAAGCTCGGGTTCGTCCGCCAGGACCCATCGGGGAAGGTCGTGAGGTAGCCGACCTCGAAGAGCTCACGGTATTCCGCCGCGAAGGCCCCGAGAACTCCGGGCTTGTGGCGCGCTAGGAACTCGACGAAGCCCCAAGCCATGTGCGCTTCCTCTTCATCCCACGTGTTCGGCTTCCAAGCGGCAAATTCGTCGGGCCGCAGGTCGCTCTTCTTGCGCTTCTTGAATTCACTCTTCAGATGAGTTTGCCAGCCGCCGTGATCGCCAACCCCCACGAAACCACCGCGATAGGGAAAGCAGTAGATCGTGTCGAGAACTTCCATCTCTACACGCCAGGCACTAGCCACACCGAGCCACGTGGGCTGCCGACCGTAGCGACGATGGAGCAGGAGGCGGGCGAGTCGGTTGACCAGCTCGTTCTCGGATCGCCAAACCTCGCCAATCTCATAGCCGACAGGTTCAGACTGCCAAACGGCAGAGGCGATACGCATCTCTGAGAAGCCCGGTTGCCCCGTGACGGAAGCTGCCCAGCGCTCCATGTCAGGGTCCTGGCTAGCAAGCCCGCTTACGAGGGCGCGATACTGGCCTTCGTCCTCGGTTTCAACCAAGACCACGGGGCGGGAGCTCTTGGGTGATCCTGCGCCGTTCTCAGCGGCGG
>JBLHLB010000241.1:0-6457 GCA_047618505.1 Planctomycetota bacterium | reverse complement strand
ATGCCCGTCGGTGCGCTGGGTCGCATGGCGACACCGTGGACGTCGAGCTTCCCAAGTTCCGCGACGAGTTGCGGGATGTAGTCCTCGCGACCGACGGAAGATCCCCCCGCGCAGAGCAGCACATCGCAATCCAGTGACCCCAGGAACTCTGCGATCAAGGCGCGGTCGTCGCGCAGGTGATGGACCCCCAGAAGCTCGCCTCCATCGCGCTCGACCAGGGCACTCAACATTGGCGTATTGCTGTCGACAATGAAGCCCGACCGCGGCTTCTCCCCGGGGGGTAGCAGCTCGTTCCCTGTGACGAGGATAACCACGCGCGGTCGCGCGAAGAGCGTTGTCGGGCTGTGCCCGATACTCGCCAGAAGCCCCACGTCCTGGGGGCGCAGTCGGCGACCTCTCTGCAGCACAACGCCGCCGGTCCGAATATCTTCCCCCCGGCAACCGATGTGCTTTGCGGGCGAGACGGCTGCGGAGATCTGCACGCGTCCGTCCTGTTCCGAACTGTCTTCCGCCATCAGCACCGCGTCGGCGCCCGGGGGGATGGGGGCGCCGGTCATGATGCGGCAGGCCTGTCCTTCCGCGACGCGCGGGAGCTCCGTCGCCCCCGGCATAGATTCACCCACTAGCTTCAATTCGATAGGGTCGTAGGTCGTTGCACCGAAGCTGTCCTCTGCGCGCAGGGCGTAGCCGTCCATGGCGGCGCGATCGAAGGGCGGTACATCGACGGTGCTAACCACATCTTCCGCCAGGACCCGACCGGCGAGATCAGCATCGAAGCCAAGCAACTCTTGCCGCGGCCGAAGGCCTGCCAGCGCCGCAGTAAGTGCAGAGTCGAATGTGCTGCGCTCTCGAAAGCCGCGCATGCGAACGTCGGCCTTGCCGGAGCCGCCCTCCACGGCGGGGATGATCTCCAGCTGGTCACCATCTTCGAGGGCGATCTCGGTCCAGGCGTCGCGGGCAACAGTTCGTCGCCCGTGCAGCAGGATCAGGTAGGGCATGATGTGTGCATGCCTGTCGATCACCCGCGTGTGCAGCCCGGGATGCTGGGCAAAGAGCGCATCGAAGGCCGCACGAATGGTCACACCATCGACCTCCACATGCTCCTTCCCGCCGGAGTAGCGTAGCAGGGGCTCGGGAATGTGAATTGTGACGCTCATGGGCGTTGCAGGGTGATCGTGCGCTGGGTCAGGCCGGCCGTCTCGCCCTTGGGCGAAGTCATCAGGATGGTCATTCCGCGGACGTGGGCCAGGGCTTGCTCGAGGATCTTCGCTCCAGCCGCGTCTAGGTCCGACAGGGGCTCATCCAAGAGTAGTAGCACGGGATCGAGGGCGAAGGCGCGGGCCAGGGCCACACGACGGCGCTCGCCACCGGAGAGTCCCCCGGCCTGGCGCGCCGCGAACTCGGTCAGGCCACAGCGTTCGATCCACGGTTGGGCTTTTTCAGCGGCCTCTCGGCGATTCAGCCCCCGGGCCCTCAGACCGTAGGCCACATTGCTCAATACAGTCCCGTGAAATAGGTACGGATGCTGGTGCATGTACGTGATCTCGGTGCCTGAGGCGGCGACCTCAACGGTTCCTTTGTAGTCCAACTCGACGCCCGCGAGTACACGCAGGAGTGTGCTCTTGCCGGAGCCGTTGGAGCCCTCGATGCAAACGTGCTCCCCGCGTTGGACCTCGAGGGTCGGCAGGTCGCACAAGATGCCGGTGGGGCGTTCAACGCGTAGGTCCTTGATGCGAATAATCACTTGCGCTTGCCCTCACGTCCGAGGAACAACACGGTGACGGTAACTCCAAGGGAAAGAAACAACAGGATCAGCCCCATGGCGAGGCCGCGCGTGTAATTCCCCATGTTCGTGTCGAGAGCAGTCGCCGTAGAAAGCGTGCGTGTGCGCCCTTCGATGTTGCCACCGACCATCATGGCGATGCCGAGTTCCGAGACGCAGCGACCGAAGGCGGTCAGAACGGCGAGCACAATGCCAACGCGCGCCTCCGATAGGTAGGTGCCCCAACGCCGCCACATGGAGGCGCCCAGGGTCCGCGCAGTTTCCGCCACGCGCTCATCCAGGGATCGCACAGCGCCGTGGGACAAAGACACGATGATCGGGAAGGCCAAGAGCACTTCCCCGAAGACGATGGCCCAGGGCGTGTAGAGTAACTCGAGCACCCCGAGTGGGCCCTGTCGAGAGAAGAGCAAGAAGCAGGTAATGCCGACGAAGACCGTTGGGACCGCCATGGTCGTGCGAAAGAACAAGACCAGCAAGCCACTCCCAATCACCCGTTTACGGGCCAATGCCGTTCCGAAGGGAATTCCGAACAAGGCCGAAATTCCGACCGCTCCCACGGAGACCCATGCGGTTCGGAAGGCCGCGTCCAGGACCGCGGGGTCCCGGGAGATGATCAGGCGCAGGGCCTCTCGAATGCCATCTAGGATGATCTGCAAGGTTCTATTGCGTCGTCGATTGAGGCGCGATCAGTCGGTGGAGTGCGCGGGCGCAAAGAGCGATTCGCCGCCGACCTTGTGACGTTTGATGAGGCCTTGGGTCGTGGGCAAGATCAAGTAGTCGAGGAACGCATCGGCGAGTTCGCCGCGGATGAGCCCGTGCTTGTCAGGGTCGATAGCAATGGCCCCATAGGGGTTTAGCATCGCTTGCGACGCGGCCGCGAGGGGGCGTAGTTCAATGTCACTCACACGATTGAGATAGGTCCCGCGATCGCAAAGTACATGGGCGCCCATCTGGTTTGCCATTGTCAGAGTGGCGCCCATGCCTTGACCGCTCTCGACATAACCGTCCCATGTGGGGCGCGCGCTTATCGAACCCCAGAGCACGAGTTCGCGTGTGTGGGTTCCGCTTTCGTCGCCGCGGGAAACGAAACTCTGTCCACTGGAAGCAATCTGCCGAAGCGCCATCTTCGGATCCAAGCCCTTGATTCCCGCGGGGTCGTCTGGCGGCCCCAAGAGCTCAAAAGAGTTTGACATCAGGTCCTCCCTTCGCACACCGTGCCCCTCCGCCATGAACTTCTCTTCAGCGGCGCGGGAATGCACGATCAAGGCATCCACGTTTCCGTCTCGTCCTTGCTGTAGAGCTGCGCCAGTTCCCATGGCGATAACATCGACACGCACGCCATACAGGGCTTCGAAGGGGGGCACAAGCTGTTGCAGCAGGCCGGAGTCACGGGTGCTGGTGGTCACCGCCAAGCGCAGAGTGTTGCCAGCATCCTCCGTTCCACCTTGGCCTTGGGGCCCCGCAGCGCTGCTGCCGTCGCAGGCGCAGGCTCCGAGGAGCATTGCGAGGATAGTGATTATTTGGAGTAAGCTCATGGCGCTAGCTAGAGTCCTGAATTGCCAGGGGATTGCCTGTGGGTCATCGGGGCCCCTTAACAAACAGCAGTCGCCCCCAAAATAGAACGCCGGACAAGAAGGAGAGAATCAAAACGATGAACGCCGCCGAATTGATGGTCAAGTGCCTGGAAGAAGAGGGAGTCGAGTACATCTTTGGGGTGCCTGGCGAAGAGAACGCCGACTTCATGATGGCGCTTGAGGGTTCGAAGATCCGTTTCATGCTGACGCGCCATGAGCAGGGCGCCGCATTCATGGCGGATATCTACGGACGCCTGACGGGCAAGGCAGGGGTGTGCCTTGGAACTCTCGGTCCGGGCGCGACGAACCTGACCACGGGCGTTGCGGATGCGAACATGGATCGCGCGCCCTGCATCGTCCTGACGGGTCAGGCGGACTCGACGCGGCAGCACAAGGAGAGCCACCAGAACATGGATGTGGTCGCGCTCTTCGAACCGATCACCAAGTGGGCCACGCCGGTACGAACGGCGAACAGCATCCCCGAGATCGTGCGCAAGGCCTTCAAGTTGGCGGAGATGGAGAAGCCCGGGGCCTGTCATATCGAGTTAGCCGAAGATATCGCGGCGATGCCCGCGCAGGGTGCGCCCCTGAAGCCGGTGCGACTTCGGCGTCCAGTGGCGGCCGACAAGATCGTGGATCAGGCTATGGCCTTGCTGCGCTCCGCCAAGCGTCCGGTGATCCTGGCGGGCAACGGTGCTATCCGCAAGCGCGCCAGTACTCAGCTCCGCCGATTCTGCGAAGCGACTGGAATCCCCGTGATCAATACTTTCATGGGCAAGGGCAGCGTCGATTGTGATGCTTCCTATTCGCTCTTCACGATCGGGTTGCAATCGAAGGACCATGTGAGTTGCGCCCTCGATGCCGCCGACGTTGTGTTGTGCGTTGGGTACGACCTGGTGGAGTACCACCCGCGTCTATGGAACAGTGAGGTGGAGCACCAGATCATCCATGTCGACTTCGTTCCGGCGGAAGTGGATGAGCGCTATCACCCCGAATGTGAGGTCGTGGGGGATGTGGCCCACAGCCTCTGGATGCTGAACGAGCGCGTAGAGGCGGAGCCTTTGAAGCCGGAGTCAACACAGACGGCGACGGTGCGCGCGAACATGCTGGAGGACTTTAAGGCCCACGCGGATGACGACACGGACGGGAATATTCGCCCCCAGAAAGTTCTCTGGGACGCGCGCCAGGCAATGGGACCAGAGGACATAATTCTGAGTGACGTGGGGGCCCATAAGATGTGGGTCGCGCGCTATTACCAGTGCAACGAGCCTAACACTTGCCTGATTTCAAACGGCTTCTGTTCGATGGGCTTCGCCCTTCCGGGGGCGATCGCGGCCAAGTTGATTCACCCGGATCGGCGAGTGTTGGCTGTCTGTGGTGACGCTGGATTCTTGATGAACGTTCAGGAAATGGAGACGGCCAAGCGCTGGGGGGTGAATCCCGTTGTGATGGTTTGGGAGGACAATATGTACGGCCTGATCGCGTGGAAGCAGCAGAGCCAATTTGGTAGGCATACGGACCTGTCCTTCGGAAATCCGGATTGGATGCAGCTGGCGGAGGCCTTTGGGTGGAGGGGATTCCACGTGACGAAGTCGAAGGACTTGGCAGCGGCGTTCGAGGACGCGTTTACCTGTGGCGCGCCGGCGCTGGTCGTTGTCCCGATCGACTACCGCGAAAACCAGCTCCTCTCCGAACGACTGGGATCGATCGCCTGCTCCATTTAGAACTGTTGCTGCGAAATCGGCGGTACGGAACCTGGTTCCGTACCGCCGATTGGCGTTAGGCGTTGAGCAAGTCCACCCTGCGGTGTCGATTCATTCCTCGTTGTCGTCGGGCACGATGGAGCCGCGCAGGATTGTTTCGACTTTGCCTTCGGCCGTGAGGATAAGCGTGGTCGGTAGAGCCAGTCTCTCCAGGTCGATCAAGTCCTGCAGTCCCGTAAGGTCCACGCCTGCTTCGTCCTTTCGAGCCAGCGCACCCAGCAACGTTTCATCCCCTGTCAGGTAGTACGTCGGGAAGGAAACGCCAAGGCGCTCCACAATCCCAACCGCTGCTTCGCGGTCCGCCGCGATATCCACGGACAGCGCGACGACGACCATCTCGCCGCTCTTGGAGACCTTCTCCAGGTACGGCAGTTCCGCAACACAGGGCGCGCAGTAGCTGGCCCAGAAGTTCAGAAGGATGGGCCGTCCACCGGCTAGCTCGGCTAGATCCAGCACGGTTTGGTTCCCGTCCCTGTCAAGTGCCGCAAAGCGCTCCTTGACCGCCTGACCTTCCGAAACCAACAGTCCCGCCGGTAGGGGATCCGGAAGCGGGCGCGGGCGAGCGGCGAAGTTTACGGCTGCACCGCTACCCTCCACCAAGATGGCCCGCGTGCCAGCCCCAAGGGAGCCGAAGGATTCCCGCGCGCCACCGGGCCAGAGGACTTCGACTTCAGCATCTGCGTCTGCCCCTAGTCCAAAGATCAACTCCGGGGCCATACAGGAAGCGTAGCCCGCCCCACGCGAAAGAACCTGCGCCGTGGTTCCGAAGGAACCGCGCACGGCAACCTTGGCTCCGATCGCCTCGACGTTGCCGGTCGTCCCGCGCAATCTCAATTTGAGAAAGCCCGGACTCTCCGATACATCATTGCGCAGGAGCGCATGTCGCTCGCGCTGGATGCTGTGGATAAACAGATCCACATCCCCGTCGTCGTCAAAATCCATGGCCAACAGTGACCTCGAATCATTCGGCGAATCCGCTCCCGACAGGGGCGACATGTCCACGAAGGAGCCACCGCCGTTGATCCACGTCGGGTTGCGCTCGAAGCCGCTAAAGGAAAGTCCATCGGCGAACATCTGCCCGCTGTGGAAGTTGAGATAGCTCGAGCTGTTCACGTCTTGTCCCTGGCGCAGGGAGTCTTCTTGGTCGGTATCTACGGTGGACGCCACCACGTGGCGCCAGTAGGTGCTTCATGTGTCCGCAGCCGTGTCGCCGGTGACGTACCCATTGCAGCAGTAGATATCCAGGAGCCCGTCCATGTCTATATCGACCAACGCCGTGGACCAGGCCCAACTCGCGCCGATGCCACCGAGCTTCGGATCCATGCGCTCAAAGCCAA
>JBLHLB010000240.1:0-6458 GCA_047618505.1 Planctomycetota bacterium | reverse complement strand
GCATCCTACCCTTCCGTGCTCGCCCGGGGGTCTCCGGTGACGGCCCATTCCGGACGCCGATGCACTTCGCCGTATTTGGCCGCGTCCGTGGGGGAGACCGATATCCGTGGGAGGAAGCACGTCCCCCGGTCGTCTGCCCTCCGCTTCGACCTTCCCTCTCTTGCCCGACTCTCTCTCATGTCCCCTCGGATTCTCCTCCTCGCGATTCTCCTGGTCGTCTTGACTCCCTTTTCGACGGCGGCCCCCGGCGGAAGCGACGCCGAGGCGCAGGCGGTTTACGTCGAACTACTGGCCCAGCACGGAAATGCCGCGGCCATCGACCTAGTGGCCACGGTGGAGCGTCGCGTGGAACGGCGCGACGGTGGTGTTGCGCGACTCCTGGTCGAGGGGGAGATGCACTGTGCCCACAGGGCTGCGGGTTGGCTGCGCACCTCGACAGTGGGTCTCCTGCCCGAAGGCAAACCCGGTGACCGTGAGCCCTTGCCCGACAGCGAGGGAGAGCCCTTCGAGTTGATGGGGGATGGTGCTCAGATCTATGAGGTTAATCGCAGCGATCGAACCGTCCTAACCCTGGGCGAGCGTTGGTTTGCCGTGTTCCCCGACCTTTCTCCGATTAGCGCCTGGACGGGGATTGCCCAACGGGCGCCTCGTTCCGTCGTATTTGTTTCTGATCCCACGGGGCAAGGGCGCCGCGGCTTGCGTATCGAGCGCGGGGGACAGGCGAAGTGGTCTGTTGGTTCGACCGAGACCCTGTGGCTTGGGGAAGACGGGAAACTCGTAGCCGCGGAGAAAATCCGTCACACCAACGATCACGAAGTCTCCTCGAGCTTCACGTTGCGCTCCTGGGAGTTGTCGAAGGAGGCCAACGCGACCCTTTACGAACGTCGTCCGCCGGCGGGGTTCAGCGGACTGAGTGTCTTGGACCAAGTCGAGGACACGCTGCTGGCGGCCGGTTCCGTCGTGCCCCCGATCAGCCTGCTGGGAATCGGAGCCGGTAAGGAAGATCTGACCTTGGAATCCCTAAAGGGCAAGGCCGTGTTGTTGACCTTCTGGTACGTCGATTGTCCCGAGGAGCGGGAGCACTTAACGCGAGTGCAGAAACTGTGGGCGCAAGTCTCAGGGGAACGAGAAGACGTCCGTTTTCTTGGCGTCGCGTTGACCGATACACCC
This sequence comes from Planctomycetota bacterium, assembly GCA_047618505.1. GTDB lineage: Bacteria > Planctomycetota > UBA1135 > UBA1135 > JBLHLB01. The sequence goes on along the minus strand of JBLHLB010000240.1, from coordinate 5,288 downwards.
GCGGAGACCCTGGCTCACTGGAAGGCCGCGGGTAACACCTATCCGACCTACGGACAGATTTTCGACGAGATCAGCCGCGCCTTTGGAGTACGTCGCTACCCCACGACGTTCTTGATTGGGAAGACCGGCAAGGTTCTCTGGCGTTCCACCGGTTTCAACGATCAAGCGGTGCGTGCGATCCTTGAGGCGACGCGCTGATCAATTGTCGAATAGGACACCAAGGCGCAACAGGACTTTGCCGCTGCCATCGAGGGCTGTGACGACTGCGAGCGATTGGCGCGCGTCATCGAGGAGGCCCTGTTGCACTTCTACTTCAACGCGCAGGGCCCAGGCCTCAAGACTTGCGGGGAACATGTCTGTGGTCTCGACGACTGCAGCGAGTGCAGCTCCGTGATCGGCGAGGTCAGCGAGACAACGGCCATAGAGCATGCGTGCCTGGAGACTCTGCTCACCCAGTTGAAAGGCGAGTTTCAATGCGGTCACGCATTCTTGCCGGCGCTCCAGCCCGAGGAGTGCACGGGCCCGCAGGAAGTGGGCGCCGGGAGAGTTATTGCCCGCAAGCATGGCGCGGTCCAAGGCGCCTTGGTTGTCTCCGCTGCGAACGGCGATGATCCCCAGGGCTAAGTGCGCGCTCGGATGATCTCCGCGCTCCAGACTTTGACGAAGGATCGTGCGCGCGCTTTCGACTTGGTTGAGGGTAAGCAAGGCATGCACAATCATCCCCTCAGCCTCCAGGTAGTCCGGGTCCTCTGCGTAAATAGGCTCAAGCAAACCCAGGGCACCTACTGCATTGCCGGACTTGAGTTGTTGGCGCGCGAGCCCTACATCTTCCCTGAAGGCGAAGCGGAAGTTTGAGAGTTCGCGCTCCCAGATGTCCGCACGGAAACAGCGGGTTTCCCGTCCCGCACGAGCATCCACAAGGGCCGCTGTCGCTTCGATTCCAAGGCGTCGATTGGCCGTCGCCAAGGCTTCCGATATGCGTGCATCTCGGGGGTGTTGCAGCAGTAGCGCCGACAGAATTTCATCGGCGACTCCGGGCTCGCCGGTTTCCAGGGCGACGAGGGCCAAACCCGTTGCACCCGATGGATCGCGTGGGGCTAATTCCTGGGCACGAGCAAACGCGACCCTCGCTTTCTCATACTGGTCGAGTTCCAGGTGCACCAATCCCAGTCGCCAGTGGGTGGGCGCGTAGTCCGGCTGCAATTCAAGTGCAGATAGGAAGGAGCCAGCGGCCTTGGAAAACTTCCTCTGCTGAGATAGGAGTCGGCCCAGGTGATGGTGTGATGTCGCGTTCTTGGGGTCGATCGCCAGCGCTTGGCGCCAGGTTGTGAGGGCTTCTGCATCGCACTGAATCGCGTCCAGCATCGAAGCATAGGAGCGCCGTAGAACGGCGTCCCGCGGAGCAGCTTCTACGGCGGCAAAAAGCTCCTGAAGTGCCCCTGCCGTGCGGGGATCGAGGGCGCCAATTGCACTGGGCAGAGGCGCGGTCAAGTCAACGCCCCGGGCACGCTCGGCCGCCATGACTTCACTCTTCCCGCCGCAGGATGCCAGCATGGCAGCCACAAGGCAGGCTAAGAACTCCAGCCTAGGCCGGGTTCGCCAAGCGGCAGAAAGAAGGGGGGGTGAGGGCATTACGGAATCGGAGCTGGCCAAAGGATATCGACGGCGCGCAGGTCTGCTAGGCTCTTGGCAATGAGTGAGATTCAAATACGGCCTGGCACACCCATAGCGTCCTCTGGGCCCGGCGAACGCGCCCATGGTTACGGGCCTCGTGTCCATTTGCACGAGGATCCTTGGATGCTCGGGCTCCTAGCAAAACTCAGTGCCGAAGAGACCGTTGCGCCAGTCCTTCAGATGCTCTTGCGTGAGTCCTATCGGTTGCTCTTTGGTCGTGCAGCCCAACGTTGCCTGCGCGCAAGCCCCGCACGTGTGGCCACGCGCATGGCCGCGGCGCACCCCAAGCACGGATACTTGGAAAGTCAAACCCCCGACCCCACCCAGCAAATTGTTGTAGTCGATGTGATTCGTGCAGGTGTTATTCCCGCCCAGACGATCTATGAACTCCTGAGCCTGGTTCTGCCGGCGCAGCAACTACGTTTGGACCACGTCAACATGGCGCGTCGCGAGGGCCCCGATGGGCACGTGGACGGCGTGGATCTCTCCGGCAGTAAAGTCGGCGGCAAAGTCAACGGCGCGACCTTGATCCTGCCGGACCCGATGGGGGCGACGGGATCTACGGTGATCACCTTGTTGGACCACTACTCACGCAACTACAGCCAGCCGGAGCGCGTTGTGCTCATGCCCCTGGTCGCCACGCCGGAGTACCTGCGGGCCGTCCTGGCCCTTGGGGATCACGTGGAGGTCCACGTCGGTCGCCTGGACCGCGGGCTGTCGCCCAAGGATGTACTCGATTCTTCCCCCGGTGCACGCTGGGATGAGGAACGCGGACTCGATGACCATGACTACGTAGTGCCCGGATGCGGTGGCATGGGCGAAGTCCTGAACAACTCCTGGTGTTGAGCCGCGCTGGTTACCGGCGCGCTTTGACCCCCTACAGCTACTTCTCCGGCGGTTTATCCGCTGGTGTCCCATGCCCCCTCGACGACCCCTCACCCGATCCGCTTCTGTGGTTGCACGCGCTATCTCCACGTCCCTTGTTCCGCTTCTTTGCCTGGGCCTGCTTCTCCCGCTCCTGACGAGCTGTGGCGATAGCGAGGCCAAGGACCTGCCGGAGACGGCCCGTGCCCTGCGGGATCAGCGCCTGATCGATGCCCAGCTCGCCTTTGAACGTGGTCAGCCCGGCGCCGCGCGTGCGCTCCTGGAGCAGGCAACGGAGGTGGATCCAGTGGACCGTGCCGTCCTAGAGGCGCGCCTGGCCCTGGCGGAGGGTAGTCCCGTTAACTGTTTGGCCGCCCTCGAACAGGCCAAGCGAGATTGGCCCAAGGACGCCCGCATCTATGCCACACAGTCTGAGGTCTTCGCCGTGATGCAGCGCCTGGGCGGCGCTGAGGAAAGCATGCTGAAGGGTCTGGAGATGGCGGGCGAAGGTGCCGAACTTTGCCGCGCACGTGCGGTCATAGCCCTGTCGGTCGCTGGTGGTGGCGAGATCGCCTTGGAATTCTTGAAGCGCGCCTATGAGCTCGATCCGAACCTACCCTATACCGGTCAGGCAACGGCCCAGGCGCACCTCCTCGTGGGGCGCATGATGATCGCCGGAAATTCGCCGGAGAAGGCCCTGGAGCACGCGCAGGCCGCACAAACCTGGGAGCCCCTTGGTCAGGATTACCGCGACCTCGAAGCCGAAGCCCTGGCGGGTTTGCTGCGCTATGACGAGGCCCTTGCGATCTATGCCGAACTGGACCTGGAGGGTTATCCCCTGGGGTTGAAGCGTGCGCTCCTGAACCAACAGGCTGCCACGGCGGCCCTGGTCCTTAGCAATCGGGACGCTGCCGTTTCCCACTACCTCGCGGCGCGCGCCCAGGGCTTGCCGGACCGTGAACTTGGCTTTGGTGTGAACGTCCTCCAGGAGGAATCCAGGGCGGCCACGGAGCGCGGGATCGTGCACTACCAGGGGACCCAACTGAACGAGGCTTTAATCGCCTTCGAACGTGCCTTGGAGCTGGATCCGAACAACCTGAGCGCCCGCAACCAGCTCGGTGTTGTGCATTTCCGTCTCGGTGATTCTGAGCGCGCCGCCCGCGCCTGGGAGATCGTCCTGAAGGACGCTGCCAGGCAGGAAATCACCTTGCCGGAACCAGTGCACCTCAACCTGGCTCGGGCCCTTTATTTAAATGGTGATGTGGAAGCAGCCCGCAGCGCCTGCGATCACTACGTGTTCGACAATCCCGAGGGGGAGTGGGTGACTGACACGCGCATGTTCCTTGTTGACCTAGAGACGAGCGAGCTGCGCCAGGATCAGTAGGCGCTGTCAGTAGGCGCTGTCAGTAGGCGCTGTCAGTAGGCGCTGTCAGTAGGCGCTGTCAGTAGGAGTTGGTTCTCAGCGCGGGCTCAAGGGCTCGCGTCCACCGAGTTCCAGGTAGATCGCGTAGCGCGCGGCGGCTGCCTCTTCGCCTTCGCTTTCTACCAAGAGTCGGGCCAGTGCGAGCTGCGCTGGGGCAAAGTTCGGATCCGCCCCCGCTGCGCTGCCCAGGAGCTTCTCGAGGGCTTCCTGGGCCTCCCTAAGTCGCCCAAGGCTGATCAGCAGGAGAGCGCGATTCGCAATCGCTGGCGCGTGTTTAGGCTCCAGGGCAATGGCGCGTTCATAGGCCATCAGAGCCAAGGACGCGCTGCCCAGGGTACGCCTGCATTCCGCCAGGTGAAACCAGGCGCTACCTTCCCGGGGCCACTTTTGTAGGAGGTCTTCGAGCACGGTTTGTGCACGTAGCCACTCTTCTATCTCCATCCAAAGAAGTGCTAGTCCCAAGCGCGGTAGGGGATCTTCGGGGGCACGTCTCGCCTGCAGTCGGCGAACGCGGTAAAGCTCCTGCCATTGCCGGGCAGCATCGCGCTGTCGAAAGAGTTCCCTAGCCCGATCCGGGTCGCCGCGTTCGACGGCCGCCTGTCCCAGGATGTGCAGGGCTGTGTGTGTTTCGGCGTGCAAACGAAAGCGTGCCAGAAAGCGCGAAGCGGGGGCTTCCGCCGAAAGGAAATCACCACGCCGCGTGAAGACGCGAGCCAAGAGAATCGTCGCGTCTCCGTCATTGGGATAACGCGGGACGGTGCGTCCGTTCTCCGACCGCAACAGCTCGCGCAGGGCCAGGTCGAGTTGATCCTGTTCCATGGCAAGCCAGGCGCGCGCAACCACTAGGGCGCGCTCGTTCTTGAGGCCCGGCTCATCTCCGCGGACAAGTTCCTGCGCGGCTCCTTTGCGGCCGAGGGCGAAGAGGGCGCGGGCGACCAGGGCGCGCGCATCGCCCCGTAGGAAGAGGTCGCCACCGGGGGCTACGCGCTTCCCAAAGAGCTCGACAGCCTGGGCAGGAAGATCGAGCTCCAGAAGCTCACGCAGGGGACTAAGCCCGTCCTCCGATGTTCCATCGAAGGGCTTCTGATCCTGGATCTGAGCGCCCCTGGCGTCGACGTTCGCGCCGGATTCCTGGGCCGACGGAAGGGCACCGATGGACAGCAGGAATACGGCGCTCCCAAGTGCCGCTGCCCTTAGGGGATTGAGCCTCATTGGAGGTCCTCCGCCAGCACGATGCCTTCGCCTTCGCGAATCACCAGGCGTTGATCCGCGGCCACGTCGCGCAGAGTCTCTAGCGCGCCGGAGGGCCACAGGATCGTGAGTTCTT
>JBLHLB010000239.1:0-6466 GCA_047618505.1 Planctomycetota bacterium | reverse complement strand
ACCAGGAGTTCGACGTGGTATTGAAGGTGGGGCGCAAGGCTTGGATGTTCTTCGTACCCCTCGGGTGGATCGGCCGACTGCATGCCTGGCACGAATCGCGCGTGCTCCAGAGGGTGGACGATCTGGAGGTCGTGCCGGCCTTTACCGGACGCTGGGGCAAGCATGGTTTCTCCCACGCCTTTGTTCCCGGAGATGAGCTGAAGAAGGGCTCTCCCGTGCCGGACGATTTCTTTGCTCGGCTACAGGTGGGACTCAACGAGATCCATGCGCGCGGCATGGCCTATGTTGACCTGGAGAAGCCCGAGAACGTCCTGGTGGGGGAGGACGGTGCGCCCTACCTCTTCGACTTCCAGATTGCGTTCTACTGGCCGCGCAAAGCGGGTGGATACTTGCCGCCGCTGACTTGGATTCGAACGTGGACCCAGCGCTCCGATCAGTATCACTTAATGAAGCTGCGCCGGCGCGTGCGCCCGGACCAGATGAGTGAAGAAGAGCTCCTCAGCTCACGCACGCGCCCACTCTATGTTCGCGTGCACAATCGCGTCACGCGACCCTTCACACATCTGCGCAGGCGTTTCCTGGAGCGCGTCGATCCCAAGAAGAAGATCACGGAGGAACGCGGTCGCCACGAGTAGCCTCGTTCCGTCGTCGGGTTCCCAGACGGACCGTTAGGGCAAGAAGGGCAGGGGTGGATCCTGCGTCGGGAAGTGCAGGGAAATGCCGATCTCGGGCGGCGTCACGCGTTCCCATTTTCCGAATCCCTCTTCGCCTTTCTTGGCCGTGCGCCAGGCCAAGAAGACGAGATTTTCATCCGCGAGGTCGCGCTTGACTTCGACAACCAAGCGACGCGGACGACCGTCTTCCATGTCGTAGCCGTGGATCGTCATCAGGTCCGTAATCCAGACTTCTCCCTCCTTGAAGTTCGGCGGTTCCACTAGGAACACGCTCTCGAAGATCGAAGAGAGGAACACATCCTCCAGGGACGTGAGTTCAAAGGTGCGCTCTCCGGTGCGTGTCCAGGTCACTCCCCGGCGCGTCGCCGAGAGGGTCCAAAAGCGAACTTCGTCGTCGCCTGTGATGTGCGCGTAACCTGCACTTGGTTGCAGGGAAACGAGTTGGGAGGGCGATTGCAGCACGATCACATCGCGGCGACCCAGGGACGCGGGACCAACCTCTGCCTCCCGAAGCGCGTCACGCGTGAACCTGGCGGTTTCAAGCAGGGACACGCTCGTCCCAAACAAGCCCAGGCCGGAGGCGATGATGCAGGAGACGAGTATGCAGCGCGTCCCCAAGACTTCGCTGCGCAGGGCCCAGCCCTTCAACCTGCGAAGTCGCGTGGCTTCCAGGAACAGGCCCAGCAGTCCCGCCACAGCAACCATCGGCATCAGGAAGAGGCGATCGGAAAGCGGAGCACTGGCCTGGGGTGCAAGGGTCAGGAAAATCCACAGAAGCAGGAATTGCCCAGCTCCGTGTGCTTTCACAACTGGCGCGATCAGGCGTCCCAGCAGGTACACAATCGCGACACCCGCACCGATGCACCAGGGCACCAGGGCCGGCGTCGTGTGCAGCACATCCGTCACCATGGGGGTTGTCGTCGCGACCACGCCTGCGGGCACTGCGATGATCAAGCGCGAGAGCCAAACGCCAGGTTCACCCCAGGGCGTTGGGTAGAACGCGCACTTCGTCCCATAGCCGAGGGCAATGTAGGAAAGGACGTAGACAACGGCGAGGGCGACGGCGATGGAAGCCCAACGCAGCCGTCCCCGCTCGAAGGCAGGGGTTCTGGAACTGCGCCGGCCGAGCCAACTCCAGCCGGCGATCAAGGCAAAGGTCGCGATGCCGGATTCCTTGGAAAGGGTCGCCAGACAGGCGCACAGGAACGCGCACCAGATGCGCCAGCTCGTTCCCTCCCGCGAACCGCGCACGAAGAGTAGCATCGCGGACAACAGGAAAACGCCTTCCACGACTGAGTTGCGATTCGCCAACCACCCAACGGTGACCACTGCACCATTCTCAAGGGAGAGCAACGCTAAGGCCCAAAGGGAGGCCCGTGGGCCAAGCCCGAGGGCCAGGAATAAACGCCAACTCAAGACCAGAAACGCACTCCACCACAGCAACCCCATCATGTGTGCGCCGACGGGGTTGGCATTGAAGACGACGTGCTCCGCCCACCGACAAATAGAGGAAACCGGACGCAGGAATTGGGCTCGCCAATTCTTCGCCGTCCAAAAGGGGAAGGCCCCCTCCGAATCCCTCAGCTCTGGCCGGTCCGCCAGGACGCCAAAGTCGTAGAGAGCCCAGGGCTTCATGTCCGTGCGATCAAAGTTGCCTTCGAGCACCAGCTCATGCATATGGTCATCCGCAAAGAACCCCCACCCCAGGGAGGGCGCATGCAGGGCGACCGAAAGTAAAATCAACAGGTAGGCGACCTTGCGTTGCCGGGCTGTTGTCCGCTCCTGTGTAGTCTTATCCATGCGCTGACGCGGATCGTCCCAGAGTTGCCATCCCCATGGAAGCTCGCGCCGAGGGAACCCGCGGGCTTTCGCTCATTTCCCACGGGCCCAATCTTTGCGGCCCAAGAGGTTTTCCATGCAGCACGATTCTGACCAAGTAGTCGTTCCGCCGATCCGCCCCCTTCGCGTGCACCAGCGCGTCGCCCGTTCCCTGGTCTTTGGTCTGCTGGCCATGCTCTGCTTGACCTCCGTGAGTTGCGTGACCATCTCCGAGGAAGACGCCTGGGTCTTTGGCCTTTCCCGCGCGATCTACAGCAGCGGCGACGGCGACAACAAATACGGAGATGCCGATGGACCCGGCAGCGTCAACAACGTTGGCCTCCTAATACTCGTCGCTCTGCCGCTCATCCTCGACATTGCGTTCCTGCCCATCACCTTGACCCACGATTGCATCGTGGGGGACCGCTGAATCCCTGCCCTGGGTGGATCAATCTTCGGCGATGCTGCGCGAGTATCCCCAGCCGAGCACGTCCTTTCGTTTTGCGCCCGCTGTGCACAGGTAGGCGGGGTCCGGTCGAATACCGACTCGCCCCAGGTCCAGGCGGTCGGCGTCCCAGCAGACCATGATCGTTGGCGAGGCCACCGTCTTCCCGCGCGTGTGTCCATCGCAGGCGCGGACCAGTTCGGTCAAGCGCTCATCGGAGAGCTCGAAGAACTCTCCGCGTAACTCGCGTGCCAAGTCCGCCGCCCGTGGGCCGTGGTCGGGGTCGTGGTCATCATTGAGCCGGCAAGAGTCGTGAAACCAGGCGAACAACTCCACGACGCCGTGATCGATGACTCGACCGGCTGCTTCCTCAAGGGTTGCCAACCGGCGGCCATTGGTCCAAACGCGCGACCAGTGCTTGACGCCATGGATACCCGAGACATCCAGGGCAAAGCACTCACGGAGGTGCAGCAGCAGCTCCGAGCGGTGTGCCTTGTTTTCGAAGACGCTCATGGCCTAATCCAAGGCCGCCCGCAGGGGACAGCGAGCGCCCGGAGTGTCGCCGCGGCGATAGGAGTCGAGGAGTTCCCGTGAACGCTCGGCCAGGGCCCTGCGCACTTCGCGGCGCTTGCCGCGGACGCGTGCGATCTTGAGGTTGTCGTAGGCAGTTGTCTGGTGGCGCATCCAGGCGATGACGGCGGCTTCGGCGCGTTGGGCCACGGGGATGCGTTTGGTGCGGGCGACGGTGCCGCTACCAACGGGAGTCGCGTGGGCGCTTATAAGGCGAGCGAGTTGAGCCTCTAGGTCAGAGTAGGCCAGGTGGAAGTTGAGGAAGCTCTGCACCTCGGACACGAAGTCCTCGACGTAGCGATCTTGTTCCTTCTCGCGCCTGGCCTTGTCGCTGGCCAAGCGCTTGGCATGGGCGGGCTTCGCACGTTCCTCAGCTAGCCTGACTTGGATCGCTTCGACCCGTGCGCCCTCGGCCCAAAGCCCCTTCGAAAAGGTGCGCCGCCCCTTCTTCTCTTGCACAGCCCAGGCGGGTCCGCCCGTCTTGATGCGGCGCGTGAGTGCAGCATCACCCGGCGGCACTAGCACCCAATCCTGCGGTACGCGCAGGATCTTCCCCGCGCTGTCCTTAACTCTGCCTTCACCGGAGGTGAGCGACACGATCTTCGTCTCGTAATCCATCTGTCTGCTTGGCTAGTTCTCCGAGGGAGTGTGCTCCCAATGCGGCAAGGGTAGGGGTCAGAACGTGGAGGTCCAGCCAAGGACACCGAAGCTTGGCTCAAATCCAGACCGGGAAATAAGGCGACAGCCCGGGCCGTGAAGCGCGCCTCCCCCCGGTGTGGGTCCCACAGGTGGTTTGGGTGTGGTAAGGGATCTGCACAAAGGCACGCCTAGTGCCCCCGCTAGGAGGCGCTGGGCTACGTTGGCTAGTTGACCTCGACGGTTCGAGTTCCTGTCCGTACCCTACCCAAGCCTACCGTGCGTTTCCCCCTCCGTACCCTCCTCCACTGTGTCCCCCTGGGGCTGGTCTTTGCGTCCCCATTGGCAGCCCAATGGATCGAGCCGGCGCACGTTCTGCAGGAGTTTAAGGGCGATGTTGAGGGCGGACAGTTCGGTTACTCCCTGTCGAACCTCGGAGATTGCAATGGGGATGGTGTTGCGGACTTTGCAGTCAGTTCCGCCCTGCATTCCGCCGGTGGCTCCGCCGCGGGTCGCGTCAGTGTCTTTTCCGGTGCGACCGGGGAACTCTTGTTCCAGCACGACGGGCAAGCGGGTGACCAACTAGGCCTCTCCATCGGTGGTGGAGGCGATGTGAACCAGGACGGTCATGGAGATGTAGTCGTTGGCGTTCCCCAGCGCCATACAGGTCCCGGTCACGTGCTGGTTCTCTCCGGCTTGGATGGCTCGATTCTCCTGTCCGTACAGGGCGAGAACCAAAACGATCGCTTTGGAGCCGCTGTCGAATTCATCGGAGACTTCAACGGTGACGGTGCCGACGACCTGGTCGTCGGAGTTCCCGGCTACAACACCGACAAGCCGGGAGCCCCCGGCGAGAAGTTACGCGACGGTGGACGCGTGATTATCTTCTCCGGCAAGAACGGTGAAGAACTTAGCGTCGTGGATGGTGAACTCTACCGCGGGCGACTAGGCTCCGCTGTTGACGGAGTCTTCAACGCCTGGGTGCGACTGTTGGTTATTGGTGAACCCGGCGCCGGTCGTGGTGCCAAGGGTCGCGTGATTGTTCTGCGCGGAACAGATCTTGAGCCCGCCTTCACCATCGAGGGAGACGAGTCCACCAGCGGGCTCGGCAACGACTTCGTGTCCATTGTCGGTGATGTGAACGGTGATGGTGTCGCCGATGTTTACGCCAGCGATCCACGCAGCAGCCTGCGGGGTGACCGCGCGGGCATCGTCTTGATTCACTCCGGTGCGACTGGGGATCGACTCCTCACGCTCACCGGTGAAAACGCCCTGGATGGTTTTGGTTCCGGCGATGGGCGCGTCGGCGATGTCGATGGGGATGGTCGCGACGACCTCCTGATCGGCTCTTGGCTCTCCCGCGACGGTGCGGAAAAGGGCGGCAAGGTCATGCTGTTCTCGGGTGCGGACGGCAGCGTATTGCGCCGCTGGACCGGTGACCGTCCCTCGGCCTCCCTGGGCTTCGATGCAGTCGGAATGGGAGACGTCAACGGCGATGGGCAGCTCGACTTCCTTATCTCAGCAGCCCTGTCCGACGATGGCGGTGTAGATGCCGGCGGGGCATATCTGGTTTCCGGTGATGTGTGCGAGCCCGGTGAGCACACGTCCACGGCCCCGGTTGACCTGCCGACCATGGAGGTGGCCAACGGTTTGTTCAAACGCGGCGAATTCCGCGAAGCGGCGGCCAGCTACCGTCGCATTGCAGAAGCTCGACCCGAGGAGATGCGTGCCTGGTTCCTCCTGGGACTTTCTCACCACTACCTGGGCCAGTATGAGGAAGCCCTATCCGCGCACCTGCGGGCAGCGCGCTTCCCGGAGTCAGCGGTCAATGCGACGTACAACGCGGCCTGCGCCCAGGCCTTGTTAGGCAATTCGGACCAGGCCTTCGTACTCCTGCGCAAGGCCATGGACGGTGGCTTCGACGATTTGCGCCACATCGAAGGCGACCGCGACCTTGTTAGTCTGCAATCGGATCCGCGCTGGGAAGACATCGTGCCTTCGCCCGACCGGATCGCCGCCTTCCTGGAGCCCGGCGTTGTGGTCCTGCATGAACTTGTCGGGCAAGACGACGGCTCTCACTTCGGATGGAGCGTGAAGGTCCCGGGCGATTGCGATGGGGACGATGTCGACGATCTGCTCGTCAGCGCACCCTTTTTTGAACAGGAGGGTCAGCTCGTGGGTCGCGTGGACCTCTTCTCAGGGGCCACAGGCGGCGTGCTCAACACTTGGATTGGCACCTCGGGCTGCAGCTTCGGCCGCTCGCTCACAACCCTTGGGGATGTGGATGGGGATGAGGTGCCGGACTTCGCCGTGGGCGCCTCGG
>JBLHLB010000238.1:0-6480 GCA_047618505.1 Planctomycetota bacterium | reverse complement strand
GAGGAACCTGGGATGGATTCCTGTCTCTTGCGACCAGAGAGGCGACCCGGCGCGCAACGTCCAAGAGTGCTACTGCGTGGGCAGAACCCCTGGTGGAGCGTATCTGCGAGGCCTGCAGCGGCGCACGCTTGCGGCCCGAGATCGCTGCTGTTCGCGTTGGTCGTCTCCTGCTATCCGACGTCATGGCGGAGCCCCTAGAGTCCCTTGGGGCGTTGCTACTCGGGGAGCAACTAGACCGCCGTGGGCAGGCTGTGCTCGAGGCCCTGGGAATAGAGTTGAAGGACCGTATCGCCGACCTCTGCGCTCTCGGCCTTGGGCACCTGAGCTTGGATCGCCCGAGCCGCACCCTCTCGGACGGTGAACTCCAACGGACGCGTCTAGCGGGGATCCTTCGCTCAGGCATGACGGGGGTCACCTACGTCTTGGATGAGCCCAGCTCGGGATTGCATGTGCGCGACGTGGGAGTGCTCATGGAACGCCTGCGCGCGACCTGTGCAGAGGGCAACACCGTCGTGCTCGTATCCCACCGCCCAGCAATATTGCGTGCGGCGGATACTCTGATCGAGTTGGGCCCAGGAGCGGGTCCAAAGGGCGGCGAGCTGATTGCGGTGGGCGCGCCGGAGCTCGTACTGCAGGGAGACGGTCCAACGGCCCGGGCCTTGCGCCAGAATCGCCAACCGCCCCAGGCTGCATCGCAACACTTAGGCCTCACCATCCGCGCTGCGGTGGCGCACAATCTAAAGAGCATCGATCTTGATCTGCCACTCTCCGGCTTCGTGGCTATCACCGGGGTTTCAGGGAGCGGCAAGAGTTCCTTGCTGTTCGACGTCATCGGCGCGTCCATCGAAGCTGGCCAATCGCGCGGGTGCAGGGAGATTGCGGGTTTCGAACGCTTCAGCCAGGTGCGCAACTCACGCAAACTTGGTGGTGGGGGCACTCCGCTGGCGGCCCTCGGCTTGATGCCTGCCCTTCAACAGCTCTTCCACAACGCCGCCGAAGACTGCCCGCTTCCCCGCCAGGCCTTCTCCTATCTAAGTCCCAAGGGACGCTGTGAGACATGCTCAGGCAGGGGTCGCGAACGCATATCCATGGACTTCTTGGCGGACCTCGCTCTGCCCTGTCCGGCATGCGACGGTGCGCGTTATCGGCCGGAGGTTTTAGAGGTCCAGTGGAAGGGTCGCAACGCTGCCCAGTTCCTGGGAACCACGGTGATGGAACTGGTCGCCGACTTGCCCAGGGGCAAGCTGCGCGCTGGTGCGGAGGCGCTCATGGAAGTCGGTCTGGGACATATAGCCCTGGGCCGAGAGCGCAGCGAGCTATCGGGCGGCGAGGCCCAGCGCTTATCCCTGGCCGAGAGCCTCCTAGGCCCCAAGGGCCCGACTCTGTTCCTCATGGACGAACCGGCCAGTGGGTTGCATGAGGCCGACCTCTCCACCCTGGTCGCGGTCTTTCGGCGCCTGTGTGCAGAGGGGCATCTGATCCTCGCCAGCGAACATCGCCGGTCCCTAGTTGAAGCGGCGGATATGGAGGTCGAACTCGGACCAGGCGGCGGACCCGGCGGCGGAAAAATCACGTCGCTACGGTCCCAGGGCGACCCCCCGAGAAGTTCATCCTGACATCCGCGGGCGGTGCCCCTATCCTAGTGGGATGCAGCTGAAAAACTTGGTCGCGGCACTCCTGCTCCTGCTTCTCATTCCCCAACTGAGCGTGTTAAGCGCACAGAAGAAGGAAGGTTGTCGACGCTGCGAGCACCGTGGAATGCTGCAGTGCAAGGCGCACTCGGAGGAGATCCACGCCTTTGAAAAGGAAGTACTTTTCTGTGCGACGATCGCAGCCTGTGATCGCTGCGGTGGGACGTTGATGGAAGATTGCGAGCACTGTGAGGATGGGCCGGATATCGCCATCGCAGCCGCACGTCGTGTTTTGATCGAAGCTTGGCTACCGCCGAATCGACTCGAAACACACCTCAAGCGATCCCTCCCGCGCATCGAGACAGAGTCCTTTCACCTGGTGGTCAATACCGGCGATCTGAAGGAAGGACGCAAGCGGGTAGAGGAACACCTGATTGCACACACAGTCGCCCACGACGTTGAGTTGGCGGCTAAGAGCATGGATGCCCACTTCACCTTGGAGCGCAAGGACTATCAATCCAAGATGCGCATGTGGATCTGGAACAACCCGGATGACCACTCCGCGGCCATGACGCAGTTCCTGGATACCGGAGCCTCCGGCGACTTCAAAATGCTTGGTCGGGCACCGGTCTTTTCCGTATGGACGGAACCGGGGCTCTTCAACACGGTCCGGAGTGTGCGCACGCTCTTCACCCACAACGCAACGCACATGCTACTTTCCAACGCGCTTTTTCCCCTGTGGGTGGGCGACCTTGGCGGTGGGTGGCTCGACGCCGGAGTGGGGCACTACTACGAGTACGAGATCTACAAGGACACGCGGAACTATTGCATCGAGGAGTCCACCTCCACCGGTCAATTCGCCAATGGTGTTTGGCGCACCGCGGTGCGCAAGCACCTCAACAAGGTGGAAGAGCCTGCCCTGCCACGGCTGTTTCTGATGAACACCGGTGCAATGGAGCAGTACCAACAGGCCCTCTGCTGGTCCTTCTTCGAGTACCTGGTACACAACCACCAACCGGCCCTGCGCGAGATTCTGGCTGACCTGAAAGCCAAGAAGAAGACCCGCGTCATCATGCGCGAACGCCTGGGGATGGACATCTTCGGCGCGGAGAACGCCTGGCGAGCGTGGGTCGAGGCGTCCTATCCCAAGCGCGGCGACGAGCTGAGACTACCTCCTAAGGAGAAGTAGATCTCGCCTGCGGAGGACAAAGGGAGCGCAGGTCTTGAAAGGACTCGATCCGCGGCAGAAGTGCAGTGAACGCGAGCATTCCCAGACTGTCCATGGCGAACTCGATGAGCTCCAATCGCGACGCCTGATCTGTGTAGCCATAGCGAGCTTCCACCAGGTTTCGGGAGGGTGATTCCGCGGCGCTCACTTGAGCCTGGGCCCCTCGATAGAGAGCGCGAAGGCGGACCAAGGGATCCTCGCCCGTGGCAGCTTCGATGGGTTTTGCATCCCAGATGCCCGCATCCGCGGCCCCGTCGAGCAGGCCTTCACCCAGGAGTCCGCTGGCTTGGATCTCCCGGACGACGCGTTGAGCGAAGACCTGGGCGCTAAGTTCATGGAGGGCCACCCGCTCCTCCCCACGCCCCCCCCCGGGCGGATTGATTCGACGCAGCTGATCGAGTTTCTGGACTGTCGAGTCAGTAGCCTGGGCGCGCAAGACAAGAGCGTGATGCAGCTCGTGGGCATATAAAAAGATCGGCTCCAAATCCCCCGCCCAAAGATCCTCCTGCGCAAGATTCAGGCGTACGCGCTTGAGCATGCCTGCTGGAGCCGTAAAGCCACTGCGGATCCAAAGCGACGAGTCGTAGCGCTCTTCGTTGGCCAAGAGCTGTCGCTCCGTCATCCCCAGGGGCGCGAAAGCTAGTGCTTCTAGACTGCTCAAGCTCGCGCGGGCAGCGTCAAGGGAAAGCTCCCCCGACAGATACTCGTCGACGGCGTCGCAGAGGTCCAAAAGTCGTCGACGCTCTTCCGCTGTGAAGTCCTCGAGCTCCCTATGCCCGATATGATCGAAGACATACTTAAGCGCCAGGGGATTCGCATCAGACAGCCATTGGGCCGCCAGGAAACTTCCAATGGCGCCGGTGGGAGAATGTCGATCCGTTAGGAAGACAACCTGTTCCCGTGCGAAGACCGTGGGCGTCGGGAAGTCAACGTCCGCGCCATAGACTACGGAGGCGGCCCCCTCCACGATGTCTTCGAGTTGCTGAAGGCCCGTCCGCAGGCTCTCGCGGTCGATTTCCCCACCGGCATTCTCAAGACCCTCCCAACACGTGCGCAGGCTAGGCCAGGGATCCGCGGCATCGACCACCTGGCCGCGGTAGCTTCGGTCGCTGTTTGCGACACAACCGACGAGCACGGGCAGGGACAGCAGACCCACGAGCAGCGGGCGACCGAAGGTGCGAATGGTGCGCGTCATGGGGTTTAGGATGCGCGCTGCGGGCTCCCGCCGCCGAACATCTGGCGAAGGAGTCCCAACACCGACGCGGGGCCCGGTTAGAGTGGCAATCCGCGACCGCCGGTCGCATCAAAAAGTGAGGGATCCGGAGGAAGAAGCAGCGGCCCAGTCCGCAAGCCAACCGGGGGGCATTGGTGCCCTAAAGAAACAAGCCGAACTGCTCGGGGAGGAGGTCTCCGAGCTTGAGCGGCACCTGCCCCTGGAGCTGGATGTGCTCCAGGCTGGAATCCGAGAACAACTGGCACCCGCTGACCGTGGGGACTTCGATCGCTTCGCCGAGGTGGTCATTGCGCGCTGGCAAGCGATCCTCGCCCTCGAGTTGGATTCGCTGCGCAAGAGCTACCGCCCCTTCGATCCGACGCGCGAGACCATGCCGGTCCAGGGCGAGCCGAACGGTGAACCTGCGCGCAGCGCCTTTGCCGACTCCCTTACGGAATTGGCCAAGCGGGCGAACTACGTCGAGTTAGGTCGCACGGAAATCGAACGCGCCGTGGGCGCCATCTCTCCAGAAGGCGTCGCCGTCAAAGTGGACCTGGACGCCTTCTCGGAACTGCGCGTCTTTGGGCGCGGGCGCTTCCACCGCCGCTTCCGCGTGCGACACTTGCTAGGAAAGCGCGAGGTCGTAACAGGAGGCTACCGCCGCTTCCTCCTGGCCGTGGCCCTGGATGACAAGCCCGAGCAGCTCTTTCTGCGCCTCTACCGCGACGTGATGGACACGGACCTGGAGATGTTCCTTCCGAACACAAAAGTGCGCATAGGCAATGGCGACAAGATCAAACTGAGCGTCCTCGGCGGAGGCGGCGCGGTCGGTGGTCTCGTCGCGACGGCCACGAAAGTCGGCGCTGCAACGACTCCCCAGGGTTGGATCTTCGCCCTTGCGGGACTTGGTGGAATCCTGTGGCGGCAGACAAGTCAGGTCTTCCACCACCGAACGAAGTACATGGGTCGCCTCTCCAAGGCGCTCTACTATCACGGCCTCGACAACGATTTCGGAGCCCTGGTGCACATCGCTCAAATGGCGGCCCAACAGGAATGTAAGGAAGTTCTTCTGGGCTACGGAATGCTCGCTCGACCGGGCTCTCCGGCGGCATCGATCCGCGACCTAGATGGTCGCGCCGAGGAGTTCCTACGCGACCGCTTCGATCTGAGGGCAAACTTCGATGTGGCCGATGCGGTGCGCAAGCTTGAAAGCCTGCAGCTAATCATTCGCGGCGACACTGGCTGCCTCGAGGTGCTTGCCCCGGCGCAAGCCCTGGAGCGAATTCGCGACCTGTAATCCAAGGCTAGAGTGCCGGTTGCGCCTCTCAACCACCAAGGCAGTCGCGCCAGCGCCTTAGAACCCGACAGTCAAATCAACCGCGTTGAGCAGTTCGATTCCGCCGCCGATAATAACCCCCTGGGTAGGAAAGGTTCGACCCTCCAGCGCCAGATTGAAGGGCACCGAAATGATATGCGCCCCCATCCCAGAAACAGGTGCCGAAACGCAGCTGTAGAAGTTCACACCACCCAGAGCTTCCACGCGCAGGAGCAGCTCTCCATAGGGCGTCGGCAAACCAGTGATGGGCGAGTCGTACCCAACCACAACGGTAAAGTTCGCGCCCACGTGCCCACCGGTATCCACCATGCCCACAAAGTCCTGCCCTAGGATAGGAAGGCCCTCGACCCGGTAACCCACAGCGTTCGCCCCAGTTCCATTACGAACGGTCGCTGCTGCGGAGTTGTAGAGGTTGTCGTCGCCGGGCGCATAGGACTCATAGCGCCCGCTCAAATGGCCGGGCGGATAGAACATCCCCTGCCCGCCACCAATTCCGGGTGCGCCCCAGGTAACCACTGCGATGCCTGCGTTCACCACTTCCCACAGTCGGTCGGTTATGGCGAAATCGTCGTCCGTGATGGAAGTCACGGGATACAGCTCCGCACCACCACCCGCCAAGGTGATGAAGGCCACCGGCCATCCATCCTTAGGCGCGGGACCCACTGGGATGAAGACATTTGCGTATTGCTGCGCCTGCCCGGGTCCGGCCGCAAGTCGCTCCGGAGGGAGGAACACCTCTGGCGCAGTGTTCGTGAGGTTCATAGTGCTAGGCGACGTGTCATCGTTCCCAAGGGACCCCAGGAATTCCGCCTGCAGACCCTGGGCCGCGCTGCTTGTGCAGCAGGCGATGCCCAGCCATACCGGGACCACGAGCTTGATCAATCGAATCATGAACAGAAAACTGCCGCGCGCGAGCTCGTCTAGAACTGAAAGTAGATGAACTGCTTCTGCTGCCCCATGCAAACTAGGATGCCGCAAATCATTGCTGCCAGGGCCAGATTCGCGATCACCAGCACCAGAGGCCAGGGAAGCGCTTTCCGGACCCTCTTCAAGAGGGCCACGTGGGTCGAAA
>JBLHLB010000237.1:0-6493 GCA_047618505.1 Planctomycetota bacterium | reverse complement strand
ATGG
This sequence comes from Planctomycetota bacterium, assembly GCA_047618505.1. Classification (GTDB taxonomy): domain Bacteria; phylum Planctomycetota; class UBA1135; order UBA1135; genus JBLHLB01. Next base: position 6,489 of record JBLHLB010000237.1, on the reverse strand, counting down.
CTCACTTCGTGGACTACATCGAAGCGGGCAAGCCGATCCTCGGCCTGCGCACAGCTACCCACGCCTTTGACTACAAGCGCAACAAAGAGAGCAAGTACGCGCGCTACCACTGGAGGAACCAGGAGTGGAAGGGGGGCTTCGGAGGCCAGATCCTGGGGGACACCTGGGTGGCACACCACGGTCAGCACGGTTCCCAAAGCACCCGTGGCGTGATCGCCGACGGACAGGAATCGAATCCGATTCTGCGCGGCGTCGAGGACGTCTGGGGGCCGACGGACGTCTACGCCGTCAAGAATCTCGGAGATGACGCAACCGTCCTGTTGTGGGGCCAAGTCCTGACCGGCATGGAGTCCACGAGTCCAGCCCTGGAGGGTCCCAAGAACAACCCGATGATGCCCATCGTCTGGACCCGCGAGCTAGCACAGGAAGGCCGGCCTGACCAACGCGTCATCTGCTCCACCATCGGCGCCTCTGTCGACTGTCAGAGCGAAGATCTCCGACGCCTCTTCATCAACTCCATCTACTGGGCCACCGGCCTTGAAGACGCCATCCCCGCGAAGAACGAAGCCGGCATCATCGGCTCCTATGACCCCACGCCCTTCGGCTTCGGGGAATACCGCCGCGGCATGCGCGTCTCCGACTTTGAATCAAACTGAGCCAAGTCTCCTCTTCTAGATCCATACAGGGACGCCAAGTGAAGCTCAAGTTCAAGCAGCGGAGCGTCCTCCTTGGCATCATCGCGGTTACGGTGATTCTTTTCCTGTGGGGAAATCGGCCAGGGAATCAGGCTCTGCGCGTGCAGCTGGACGATGCTCTACCGGGCGGCGATCTGTCCACCGGAGCAGTGCGGGAGGACACAGCGAGCCACTCACTTGGGACTGCGGAAAGCCTGGTTCCGCACGTCCGCAAACCTGCAGAGGGGGGCCCAGTCCCAGGCGTCTCAGTGCCTCCCTTGCAGGCCGATAAAAGTGGTGTTCTGCGCGGTTCCGTTGTGGGCCAGAATGGAACGCTCCTGGGGGCGGGAATTACAGTGCTGGCGCTCGTCCCGCCACGCGCCCCTCGTTTTGGGGACTACTCGCGAGCCGTCGCATCAAGCAGTAGCGATGTGGGAGTTGGGTTGACGGATGGTGCTGGCAACTTTGAGATCGGAGGGCTGCGGTTGGGGAGGACGTACCGATTGTTCGTGGGGGGGAGGGGCTATCAAGCTAGAACCCCAATTCGCAAACGAACGCTCTTGGCAACCAGTGGTGATGATGCACCATTCACACAATTGGAGGCGCAGCGTCTACTTGGGTTGGGTCTGCGGTTCATTACGCCAGACGGCGTGCCGATTGCGCTCTCGTCGACTGTTGGGGGTCGCTGGCAGCCGGATCCCCACGCTATGCACGGAGACGGAAAGAGCACCCTCATCCCTCGCAATGTTATTTCGTCCAGGGCAGGTGGCCATTTCTTGGGTTACCCCGGTGAGCGCGACAGCTTCTCCGCCGTGAGGGTCTTTGTCCCAACGGACCCGCTCCAGGAGGAAATGAGTGTCCGTTTGGATTGCACTCTTCCTGGGTATGAGCGTGTGGGCGTCGAATTGGTGGCGACTCTTCTGGATGCGAATATCGAGCCCCTTTCCGTGGTTTTGAGTCCCCTTGGGAGTGGGACGGGAGAGGTCGTGGTCGACATGACTGCATGGGATCCCGGCTCGCGCTTTGGGAAAGCTTGGGGGAATATCACCTTGAGCCCTGCCGGTGGAGGTGCCCTGCTTGACCTGTCCCTATGGGCAAAGGGTGGGCCCAAGCAGGAGTTTGTGGGGATACCGGTTGGTGTGTATCAAGTGAGCTATGACCCTCCGGTTGGAACGGAGGTCAGCGGTAGCCAGCTTGGCTCGGCAGCCGAGCTAGAGGTCCTTCGGGGTGAGCGAAGCGAGCTTGTACTCCCGGTGCCACGCGTGGGCTCCGTCGACTTTCGAGTTGTCGATGTGGCGGGTGCGCCCTATATCGGATTCCTCTTGGTTGGATTCCTGGACGAACAACGGATGGAAAGTGGAGCGACCGTTGGCGGCCCCATGTACCAACTGTCCGAGTCGCTCCACCAGATCTCCAACCTAGCACCAGGCAAGTACGCCTTTCGAGTGCATCAGCTTGAGGTCAGCTATGACACGGTCGAGACGATCTTCGTGGACGATCTCATCTGGGGAGTTGTCCAGGTCAAGGCTGGTGAGGACGCAATCGTCGAGCTGACCGTACTCAAGTAATAGAGCTCTAAACGGCGGTACGGAACCAGGCTCCCCGCCGCATTTAAGCCTCCACGGGTACATGCTTGTCCTCTAGCAGGCATGCATGCATCCGCGCTCCCTCTCCTCGATGCGTCAGTTCCATGGCCTCTCGACTACACCTCTCCGCTCCGCCAGCAACGCCATCGCGTTCGGCGCATCGGGGGTGGAAGGGGCAGCCGGTGGGCGGGTCGTAGGGGCTCGGTACATCGCCCTGGAGAACGATGCGGGTGCGGGCCTTTTCCTTGGCGGGATCAGGAACGGGCACAGCACTGAGTAGAGCCCGCGTATAGGGATGTTTTGGGTCTAGGTAGAGCTCGCGCCGCTTGGCCACCTCAACAATTTGGCCGAGGTACATCACGGCCACGCGGTCACAGACCGTGCGCACCACCGACAGATCGTGGGCGATGAACAGGTACGCTAGATTGAAGCGATCCTGCAGTTCCTTCAGGAGGTTGATGACCTGGGCTTGGATCGACACGTCCAGTGCACTCACCGGCTCGTCGCAGACGATCACCTCAGGCTCCAAGGCCAGAGCCCGGGCGATGCCTATGCGCTGTCGTTGTCCACCTGAGAACTCGTGGGGGTACCGGTAGAGATGCCGCGGATCTAGACCAACGGCATCGAGCAAGGCCAAGGTGCGAATGCGTCGCTCCCTCGGCTTGAGCATCCCATGAACTTTGAAGGGCTCCGCCAACACCGAACCCACCGTTTGGCGAGGATCCAGGGATGCGTAGGGGTCCTGGAAGATCATCTGAATGCGACGCCGATAGGGTTGCCAGCCGGAGCGCGAGAGGCCCGTGAGCTCCTTCCCTTCGAAGCGAATTGAACCCGACGTAGCGGGATGCAATCCAACGATCGTGCGGGCCACGGTGGACTTGCCACAACCCGATTCGCCCACGAGTCCCAGGGACTCGCCGCGTTGGAGATCAAAAGACACTCCATCCACGGCCTTGAGCCACTGACGCTCCTTCTGGAAGAGGCCCTTGGCCCGAACCGGGAACCACTTGCGGAGATCGCGTACGGAGAGGAGTGCGTCGCTCATGATTGACCTCCTGCGTCCTCGCGGACGTAGGCCAGGCTTTGCCATTCAAAGCAGGCGGAGGCTCGATCGTCTTCTTCCGTGGTTAGATGCGCCAAGGGCGGGACCGAACTAGTGCAGTGACTCTTCACAATAGAGCAGCGGGGCGCAAAGGCGCAGCCCGGAGGTAGGTGCGCCAGGTTGGGTGGATTGCCGGGGATGGGGTGCAGGGGAGCGTCGGGGTCGTCGCTCAGCTTGGGGATACTGGCCAAGAGCCCGGAGGTGTAGGGATGCAGGGGACGCTTGAAGAGTTTGGTCGTTGGAGCCTTCTCCACTAAACGTCCGCCGTACATGACGGCGATGCGATCAGCCATGCCCGCGACGACACCGAGGTCGTGGGTGACGAGCACAATTGCCATGCCATGCTTCTCCTGTAGATCCCCGAGCAGCTCGAGCACCTGGGCCTGAATCGTTACATCCAGGGCCGTTGTTGGTTCATCCGCAAAGAGAACGGCGGGCTTGCACAGGAGAGCCATGGCGATCATGACCCGTTGACGCATGCCACCTGAAAGCTCGTGCGGATACACATCCAGCCGTTTTTCAGGGTCAGGGATGCCGACCTCCCCGAGGCCGATGGCGGAACGCTTGCGCGCTTCCCTGTGGCTGACGCCCTCGTGCAATTCGAGCACCTCCGTCAGCTGCCGCCCGACCGTGAGGAACGGGTTCAAGGCAGTCATCGGATCCTGGAAGATCATGGCGATGGACTTGCCCCGAAGGCTTCGCATCTCGTTCCGCGAAAGCTGCGTCAGCTCCCTATCGCCAAAGCGCATGGAGGTGGCTTCCACGACACCGGGGGGGGTCGGGACCAGGCCCATGACCGCCAGGCTGGAAACCGATTTGCCGGATCCGGATTCGCCCACGATTCCGAGGGTCTCGCCCGCCTCAAGCGAATAGCTAACGCCATCCACCGCTCGCACGCTGCCGTGGTGCGTTTCAAAGCGCACCTGCAGGTTCTCTACGCTGAGCACTGTCATTAGTCCTTCCCCCGCAGTTTCGGGTCGAGGGCGTCACGCAAACCATCGCCTAGAATATTCAAGGCCAACAGGGTCGAGCCCATGGCGAGTGCAGGGAAGATGACGAGCCACCAGAAGGTCTTGATGGGGCTGATGGCTTCGATGCCATCCACGGCGAGCAATCCCCAGGAGACCTGGGGCGATTGCACACCCAAGCCAAGGAAGGTTAGGAAGGCCTCGAAGAGCATCACGGCGGGGATCGTCAGGGTCAGATAGATGATGACGATGGAGAGCACGTTGGGGACGATGTGCACAAAGAGAATGCGCGCCGTGGAGGCGCCCAGGACCCGCGCTGCGTCCACGAACTCCGACTGCTTGAGGGACAGCACCTGACCACGCACAACGCGCGCCATTGTCAGCCAGTAGATCAAGCCGATGACGAGGTAGAAGACCGTCAGTCGCTGCGTCGATCCGGCACCCGCACTATCGCCGGAGCCCTGCAGGATCGTAATGATGAAGATCACCACGAAGATGAAGGGCACCGAGTAGAGCACGTCGACAAAGCGCATCATCAAGTTGTCGATGCGGCCGCCCATGAGTCCCGAGAAGGCGCCGTAGGTGACGCCCACGATCACGCTGCAGGTCGTTGCGGCCACGGCGACTTGGATCGAGATACGACTACCCCAAACGATGCGCGCCATCAGATCGCGACCCTTGGAGTCCGTGCCGAGCCAGTGCCCCAGCTGGAAGTCGCCGAAGATTGCCTCGCGCAGGTTCAGCAACCAGGAATCGAGCATCGTCAGGGACCAATACCCGTCCCTGCTCCAACCTCCGTCGCCAAAGGCTTGCCAGGGCCAAACCGGCGATTGGGGCTCGTCCTGCAGGTCCAATGCCATGGGCGAAGCCAGGGGCCAAAGCGGCGCGAGGAGCGAGCCAAGGCCTACGAGGAAGAGGAACAGCAGGCACCAGCTCGCCGCGCGATTGCGCCGCAACCGTCGCCATGCGTCGCGCCAAAGACTCTCACCCTTGCCTGCCTTCGCAGCCTCCAACAGCTCCGGCAGATCCTTGACCTGCCAGTCCCAGGGGGAGCGTTTCTGTGCTGTGGAGGTCATTAGGAGTCCTCCAATTCGATGCGCGGATCGAGCAGTGTGTAGGCCAGGTCAACCACAAGGTTCAAACCGTAGACCAGCACCGTGTAGAGAATGGTTACGCCCATGGCGAGGGTGTAATCCCGGTTCAGGGCACTGTTGACGAAGTGCGAGCCCGTGCCCGGAATCGCAAAGACCTTCTCGATCACCAGGGAGCCCGTCAGGATCCCCGCCGTCGCCGGGCCCAGGTAGGACACCACCGGCAAAATGCCGCCCTTGAGCGCGTGCCGCAAGAGGATCGTGCGCGAGGTCAAGCCCTTCGCATGGGCCGTTCGAATCCAATCCTGAGACAGCACCTCGAGCATGCCCGTGCGCGTCAGGCGCGATATGTAGGCAGCAAAGGGCGCGCCAAGGGCGAAACCCGGGAGGATCAAGTGCTGCCAACTGCCCCAGCCCGCCACGGGGAACCAGCCCAGGTAGAAAACGAAGATCAAGATCAGGAAGCTCGCGATCACAAAGTTTGGCAAGGCAATGCCCGTGGTTGCGAGCAGCCTCATGCCCAGGTCTAAGCGCGACCCTCGCCGCAGGGCCGAGAGAATTCCCGTCGTCAAGCCCAAGGTCAGGGCCCACAACATCCCGATCGAACCCAAGGCTACCGAGATCGGCAGGGACTGCCCGATGATGTCGTTGACTGTGAAGTCGCGGTACTTGAAAGAGGGACCAAGGTCCCCCGTGAGGACGCCGCCGAAGCTATCCGTGCCGTCTCCACCCAGGAAGCCCGGGCCGCGCTCATCCAAGTTGAATGGGCCTACGTACTGCAGGTATTGCTTCCACTTGGGCCAATCCAAGTGATAGCGCGCCTGCAGGTTGCGTTCGATGGCCGGGTGCAGCTGACGCTCGTTCGAAAAAGGCCCGCCCTTGACGGACCGCATCAGGAAAAACGACACGGTCACGACGACCCAAAGGGTCAGGATGAACCACAGGAAGCGCGCGAAGAGGAAGCGACTCATTGAGTGGTCCTCCAGGTTACGCCGGCCTTGCCAGATGGGGGATACAGACCTTCGGGGGGTCCGCCTGGGTCGACGCGTTCGCGCTCCGGGCCAACGA
>JBLHLB010000236.1:0-6549 GCA_047618505.1 Planctomycetota bacterium | reverse complement strand
GTGCGCGCCTTCTTGCCTGCCATGCGCGAGCGTGACAGCGGCTCCTTCCTGACTTGCACCGGAGGTGGCGGATGGTTCCCCCTCGTTGGCATGCACGCCACGGCCTATGCCACGGCGAAGGCCGGCATTTGCCGCCTGACGGACCAGCTCGCCGTCGAATTGTGGGAGACCGGCATGCGCGTCAACTGCCTGCAACCGGGACTCACCTGGGATGAGAAAAAGCGCACGGAGGTCGAGGCCGAGGAACTACGCACGGGTCAACGACACGCCGAACGCGAACACAATCACGACCCTGCCGACGCCGCTGAGCTCGCCTTGTTCCTCGTCTCCGACGAGAGCGCGCCCATGACCGGCCGCAGCGTCTCCGTGGACGAAGACTGGTGGCGCGACCGCGCCAAAGTCGAAGCCGTTTGCGCCAGTCAACACGCCTACACCTTGCGCCGTATGGAACTCGGCTAGAACAAACACGAATGTCGAGCCCCAACAATCAAGTCGTGCCCGCCGATGGCGCACGCAACAGTGGCTTCCAGGCCGACGGCCAATTGCGGGAAGGCATGGCCCTGGGAACCGTGGTACGCGGCGATGCGCGCGTTATGCACGTCATCCTTGACGGTGAGGACGGCACGCAGCGAGCCGGGGAGACGCGACAGTTTGCGCCCAGGGGACGCCTGTTCGAAGAATGCCCCAAGCAGGTTAAGTCCCCCCTGGCCGTGGGGGATCGAGTCATCGTGGGCATGGAGGGCGACCCCCCGCCGGTGGAGTACGTGCTACCGCGCAGGAACTACCTCTCGCGCGTGGCCTCGTCCCACGATCCACGTGAGCAAATCCTCTTTGCCAACGTGGATCAATTGTTGATCGTCGCATCGATCACCAAACCGCTATTCTCCTCCAATCGCACCGACCGTATTTTGGCGGCCTGCGCCTACCACGAGATCCCGGCGACGCTGGTGCTCAACAAGCTCGACCTGGATCGCAAGGGCGATCGCGAGGCACTCGTGGAAACTTACCGTTCGGCCGGCTATCCCGTCCTTGAGACCACCGCGACCGAGGGCCAGGGCGCCGAGGCCTTTGGCGAACTCCTCAGGGACAAGGTCAGCGTCCTCTACGGTCCCTCGGGCGCCGGAAAGTCGACGCTTGTGAACGCAGTTCAACCTGGACTCAACCTGCGCGTGGGCAAGATCAGCAGCTACTGGGATCAGGGTCGGCACACGACTTCCTATTCGCAGATGCACTACCTCGAGACCGTCAACGGCTGGGTCATCGACACGCCCGGCATTCGGGTCTTCCGTCTACACAGCATCAACAAGGCCGAGCTGCGTGACCAGTACCCAGAATTCCGACCCTACATCGGCAAGTGTCGCTTCCAGGACTGCTCCCACGACCACGAACCGGACTGCGCGGTATTCGACGCCGTCGAAGCAGGCAAGATCGCGCCCACGCGCTTCGCCAGCTACGTCGAGATCCTGGACGAACTGGAACCGCCTCCTGAGGACATCGAAACGGTGCTGCCCCCGCCGGGGGACTGAATTGGGGATCTAGCATCCCCCGAACGCCGGATTCAGTGCCAATCCAAGCCTGATTGATACTCGTAGTCCTCCACAGGAAGCTCGAGTTCCGTGCCATCGAGCTTGAGCAGGAAGAGACCGTAGCTGTCCGTCAGGGCGAGTTGGCTTCCATCCGGGGACCAGACGACTTTCGAGACGAGTGCGTGCTGCGGGAAGTCTGTCCGCTGGCCCTCCAAGTCCAAGACAAAGGGAACGTCGTCGGCGCCGCTCTCTTTACTCTCTCGCGCCACGGCGAAGATCCGGTGTCCGTCGGGGGAGAAGCTCGGCCGCACATGGTTCGCCACGGAGGTGGCAAGACGTTCGGGGCGAGCACCGGGCTCCGTGCGAAGCGACCAGAGGGCCTTGTCCGCAACATACAACAGGCGATCCCCCGCGGGAGAAACCGACGGGGCATAGGCCTCTGTATCCAACTCGACCAGGTTCTCCCTTTGCCCCGTGGACACGTCGACGAGGGTAATAGCGGACGTCCTCTGCACCCAGATGACGTCGGAGTGTTCCAGCACCTTGCTCTCCAGGGTGGCCGACACGGCGATGCGCTTGCCATCCGGCATCCAAGCGAAGTCCCCGTCATGCCGCCCCCTTGGTGTCAGCTGCCTACGCACTCCGCTCAGGGCGTGGACGATCACCAATCCGCCGGTGCCTACAGTGCTACCCTGGGATTGCAGGGCGATCCATTCCCCCACCGGCGCCCACTCCACCTGCAGGATGAAGTCTTCTTTGAACTCCCCCGCGCGGGCCTGCTTGCCCCCCAGATCACCGATGAACACCCGCCATTTGCCCTCGTGGTTGGAAGCAAAGGCGAAGCGCTCTCCCTGCGCATCCCAGGAAAGCCCGCTCCGACCACCACCGCCGAATGTCTGCAGGACCCGAACCGGGGCATCCTCCGACGCCATGTGGAAGATCCGGTCATCGCCTTCAAAAAGAAGGCCGCCGGTGTCCCCAGGGTAGGGCGTGGTTTTGGCGGGACAGGCGACGAGCAGCGCTAGGGCAAGGCCGTGGAACTTGTTCATGGCGAGGGACAACACCGCTTGGATCCCAATATTGGCGATAATGCCAAAGCTAGGCCAGGTGCAGAAATGCCGCCACTGTGACACTCCGGAAGAGGACCTGCCATTCCCAAGATCGGCGCGGGCTCCTAGAAGAGGACGACCTCGATACCTTCCGAAGCGGAGAGGCCGTCGGAGAACACGAACCACTGCAGAAACACCTCGATGCCAACGTTCGACAGGCTGCTGGGAACCTGGAGAGATGCGGAGGTGTAGCCGTCCCCCTGGACCGTCGCCTGCATCAGCCCAAGGGGCACGACCAGGAGTTGCGGGCCAAGGGCGAGCAGCACGTCCGCGCCGAGCACCTGGTAGAAACCCTGGTCGAGGTCGATCAAGAGGAAGGCGTTGCCAACGGGGGGAGCTTGATCCACTGCCACGGTCATCGATGAATTACCGAGCAAAGGCGGTTCGACGGCAATGGCCCTGGGAACCAGTCCACTCGACGCAGCCGTGCCGAAGCCGTAGAGGCTCGGCTGTCGGGCTGACTCCGAATAGAGCGTAGGCCGCGCGAAGAGGCCGGTTTCAGCGGCCACCTCTGGATCCGTCATGGGCCGCTTAAGGAAAGCCACCAAGTCCGCCTTCTCCAAGAGAGTGAATCCAATCGGCGCGACCGCAGGAGCTTGGTTGACGTGAAAATCCCCGCCCCGGTCATAGAAGTCGATGACCTCCTCAAGACTCTGGGCGCTGCCGTTGTGAAAGTAGGGCGCGCGCAATTCGATGTTACGCAGATCGGGCGTCTTGAAGGCCCCGTTATCCATGGGCCTGCCGGTGATTCCCCCACGGCCAAGGTCCTCAGCAATCGGCGTTACGCCCGTGTTCTTGAAGCCGAAGTCGGTGAACAGCGAGCCAGAGTGGCAGCGGTTGCAACGCCCCTTTGTGTTGAACAACTGACGGCCCCGGGCCTCCTGGGGAGTCAAGGAGCCCGGGGGCCCATCCACCGGAGCCTGGATAGAGATCAGGGTCCGTTCATAGGAGGCGATCGCCATGGCGATCCGGACAGGGGTCATTTCGCCTGTTCCAAAGGCGGCCAAGAATAGGCTTGTGTAGTCCTGTCCTTCGACGAAGTCGGTCAGTTCAGGATCTAGGTTGGACGCTAGGGCAAGCGGTTCGCTTTCCCCAAGGCGCAGCACGACGTCACCCCAATCTCTACCGAGATGCGCCATTTCCACACTGGAGAGCAACGGCCCGACGGCCTGACTCTCAAGAGCAGCCCCACTCGCCAACACGAGGTCACCGGTGACTGGATCACTGAAGCTGTCCGTCGCACGCCCATCCCAGAATAGCTCTGGTGCAAAGGCCGCGTTGATCATAGTCGGCGCCTTGCGGCCGGTAACCATGGCTTCGAGCCCGAAGTCCTCATTCGCCGAATAGCGCCCGGATGCCGCACTCTGAATCACCCCAGGCGAACCGATGACATCATCCAGGGTGTTAAACTCGCCGTCGATCCCAGGATGTAATCCAAGGCGTGGGTCGCTCCCCCCAACAGAGGGAATGTGGCAGGTCCCGCAGGCGACCGTACGGGTGGAAGACAGTTGTTCATCCCAAAACAAGGCCTTGCCGAGGAGTTCCTGTGCCTCAGTCGAGGGCTTCCCAACAGGATCCGGGGGCGGGGAGAGTGCACTCCCGAGCGGGCCACCAGCAGCCTGGGAGAAGGGCAGAGAACTCCCCACGAGAAGAGCAAGAGAGACACGCAGAAGCAGTTTGAACATGAAACACATGAGTTGGAAGCGAGGGGAGCTCCTGCTCCACAACACCTGTGGCTCCCTGGGGTTCCGGATCTATTGCGATTGGGTCCACTGGTCGGGGCGTGCTACCGACCCATTGGCCGCGCCGATCCGCCCCACCTATCCGCCCCACCGATCCCACTGGCTCAACGCCCGGCAACTCCCCAAAGCCCAGCGCGACCAGTTGATGCCGATGGAAATAGGACGAGCCTGGGATTTGATGAAAAGGCGCGGGAGGGAGCGGGGTACCCCCAAGCTCAATTCGGCTACCCTTGGGCCATGAAAGGCTTCCACCGCCTCGGCGCGTTCGTTTCGTTTTTGCCCCTCTTGGTCGTGATTGTTTCCGGGTTGCTCCTGCAGATGAGGGACAGTGCGGACTGGATCGAACCTGCGCAGGTGCGCGGTGCGGGTGGACCTCCTGTCCTGACCATGGAACGGGCTCTCTTCGCCGCTCGTAATGCGGACGTCGGGATCGCGGACTGGGCGGATGTGGAGGACATGAACTTTCGACCGGAGCTCGGCTCCATCATTGTTCGCGGGATCAACCACAACGAAGTGCAGGTCGATGCAAACACCGGCGCCGTTCTCAGCGCAGGGCCGCGCCGCTCTGGTTGGATCGCCGCCCTGCACGACGGCTCCTGGTTTCACCCACGGGCGAAGACCTTGATCTTCCTTCCGGTCGGCTTAATTCTCCTGGCCCAATGGCTCACGGGAGTCTGGCTTTGGATCGCGCCTTATTACAACCGGGCGCGCCGTCGACGGGACATGTTCGCCTAGCAGTCCGTTGAAGAACAGCTGCTCGGACGAACACTCCCGATCAGTTGAAGTCGTAGACGTAGCTCAGGCGCGTCTTGTTCAGGATCGCGTAGGGCAGATCCTTCAGCAGCTTGAGGTCGTCGTCGTTCTCGATCTTCATGCCGCGGATATCCGGCTTCTGCATGACAAAGAAGCGACGCGTGGAGCGATCGTTTGCCTCGTAGCAACCGGGCCGCACCATGCCCGCAACCTCCACATTCAAGTTGCCCGTGTAGAACGCGCGCACGCGTTGCTGTTCCGGAACGCCCTCGGCTAGGCGCGCCGCCATTGGGTCGCCCGCCTGCTCGATGAACTCATGGGCCAGGAGTATCTCATCGACGTTGATGTGCACCAAGGGCGTCTGGATACGCTCCCTGCTGTTCAGGTCAATCAGCGTCGCGTCCTTTACCTTGATGAAGTACTTGCGGTACTCATCCAGGAGCTGGGACAGGCGTGTGTACTTGTTCTCCACCTGCCCCTTAATGAGGAAGGCGTCGGTGAGAAGGAGATCGGAGACGATCGTCAGCATGGAGTCAGTCGTATCGAGGATCGTAGGGCTCCAACCAGATGCAGCGAGCCGATCACAAGGACCCACCCTCCTGCTGCTCTGGCGGCGCGCAGCGCGTCGATGAGCGCACTCGCTGGGTCATCAACCGCCTGCGCCCGTAGCCCAAGGTCCGTCGCAAGGACGGCCAGATCGGCGGGGGCAGCATGGGGGCCGGAACCGGCACGCGTGCAGAGCGTTCTATCGACCCAGGGAACCAGCGCCTTGAGCAGCCCCGCCGCGTCCTTGTCCCTTCCGCACCCAAAAATGCAGTGAAGGGGACCTTTCAGGGCCGGATCCGCCTTTAGGTCCCCTAGAACAGCGGTCAGGCTAGCGGGGACATGGGCACCATCAAGGACCACGGGGACGCCATCGACGTCTCCGCGCTCAAGGCGACCCGGAAGATGTGGCAAGGGTCCCAGCTCGGTCGTCAGGAGATGAGGCCCCAGGGCTTGGCCATCTTGGTCCACCAAGCCACCCGAGCCTGCGCCTAGCTGTCCCAGGGCGGCGCCAGCCAGCGCCAGATTACGCGCGCCGATCGACCCGAACATTGCGGCTGGCACATTAACTAGGCTCGTACCCAGGAGATCTGCGGCTGCCCGCAGACACTCACCGACCTCGGTTCCGTATACCGCTCCGCAGGCGATGGCCGGGACACCGGGAGCCAGGATGCCGGCCTTTTCGGCGGCGATCTTGGCCAGGCTGTCACCCAACATGTCCGCGTGCTCCAATTCGATACGCGTCAGCACCGTCAGGACCGGCGCCACGATGTTGGTGGAATCGAGCCGTCCGCCAAGGCCACATTCAATTACCGCCAGCTCCACGGACTCCGCTGCAAAGTGTCCACAGGCTGACGCCGTAAGCACATCAAACCA
>JBLHLB010000235.1:0-6568 GCA_047618505.1 Planctomycetota bacterium | reverse complement strand
AAGCCCAGCGGGTCCGCCACCGTTCTCCACGCGCACCCGCAGGTGGTGCCGGCCGGGTCCGAAGAGATTCAGCTTGGGGCTGTTCGTTTCAATCACCTGCCGTACCGGCGTCTCCCATGCCTGCGAGACAGCGATGATCTCCCCATCGAGCTCCACATCCATGATGTTGTCCGCACCGCACTCAAGCGTCACTCCCGCGGCTTGGAAAGGCAGCTCAAAGGTGCGCTCGAACCAAAGCACTTGATTCGCCTGAGGTTCGCCCTCGCCCCACAACCATTGCGCGCTGGCATCAGCCGCCGCGCCCCCGATTGCCTGGACATCTTCCTTTTCACTCGCTCCACCCACTTCATCCCCAGGCGAGGTGCAAGCGGCAATGAACAGCGCCCCAAAACCAATCACACTGACCACACTGACCAGACTGTCCATACTGAGCACACCAACAGACTTTCCCAGGACAAGCTTCGGGGGCAGGGGCTTCATGGCCCAAGGGTAACGAACCCGCTTCCCCGGGGCCTCACTTGGCTTCGAACAACTCCGACCGCATCCCCATCTTGTGCAGCATCCAGCGGCTGAAGGTGCCCACCGTCTGGCTCGCGTACACGGTTGAGGCCCAGAGACTGATGGAGCTGGCCTCGTCGAAGTAGCGCACAGGAACGGGCACATCTCCGAGCTTGAATCCAAAGTGCACACACTGCACTAGGAACTGCGAGTCGAATACGAAGTTGTCCGAGTTACGCTCAAAGGGCACGGTCTCGAGCACCTTGCGGTTGTAGGCCCGGAAGCCTGAGTGCCACTCCCCTAGATTTTGCCCGGAGAGCATATTCTCGACCACGGTCAGGCCACGGTTTGACATGTACTTCACGAAGGGCATGCCACCCTTGAGCGCTTCGCTGCGTGTGCGGATGCGATTGCCAAGGACTACGTCGCAGTTCTCCAAGCGCAGCACCTCAACGGCCGGACCGATCATGCGCGCGTCGTACTGATCGTCCGCATGGATCATCACAACGAAGTCCGCGCCGCGCTCAAGAGCCGCCTTGTAGCAGGTCTTCTGGTTCCCGCCATAGCCGGTATTGACCTCGTGCTCGATCAACGTAACCGGAAGTTTCTTGGCGACCTCGACCGTGTTGTCCGGGCTTTTGTCGTCAACGACGATGATCTCGTCGACGGCATCCTTAGGGATAGCCTCGAAGCAACGTTCGAGGGTCGCAGCCGCCTTGTAGGCGGGCATCACGACAATGGTCTTGCTTCCGTTCGGCATGTCTAGGGGCGCGGTTGGTGGGCTCGCCGAAGAGGCGAGTCCGCAGGGCTCGGATCAGTGGTCCTCGGAATGCGAGGCACCGCTATCCGTGTAGCCTAGCGCGCGCATGGTCGCTCTGTCGGAATCCGAGAGGGATTGAAGTCGTTCTTCTCCTTTTGCCCGCAATCTGGGGCGTAGAGCCCCCAATCGTGCGCGCATGGATTGAATCAGACTGGGACTTTCTTTCCCTATGTCCTCGCCGGGTGACCCCAATCGATAGAGCTCCTCGATTGCCTGACCACCACCATTTTCGGTCACTTGATAGAGGTGCTCATCGGCGATCAAACCGACTCGCCCCACCGAGGACCCCAGGAGCGAGGAAATATAGAGCTCGCTCGTCTGGGAACTGGCCCCCGCCGCCAAGAGATTGCGCCCCGGTAAGTCCCCATCGACAGCGAGCCCAATCAGAGGCAAGAGCGTCGGCACTACATCGATGAGTCCTGCAATATCGCTGCGTCGTCCCACGCCCAGCCCCGGCGCACGGATCATCAGGGGCACGCGCGTCAGGGGTTCGGTCAGAACCTCGCCGTGGGCGAACCAGTAGTCGCCTTCCCCCAGGCCTTCACCATGATCTGCGGTGAAGATTGTCAGCGTCTGATCCCAAGGCATACGTGCCTTGATACCGTCCAGCAATTCACCAATAGCTCGGTCCGTCGCAGCGATCTCCGCGCGGTAGCCGGCTCGATAGAAGGCGACCTGTCGCTGCCCCTCGACTTCCTGGTAGTCAGGCAGGGCTCCAAGGCCACGCTGGTCAGGACCCAACTCAAGCTCACGCCGTCCATCGGGCTGGGCCAACTCCGCATCAAGGAAGCGCGACCGCTCCCCTTCCGCCGGCGTATAGGGGCCGTGGGGATCCTGGTAGTGCACCCAGAGAAAAATGCGCCCGCCGTCCTCGTCCATCAGGAGGTCCAGCATATCCAGGGCGTCCGCCGTAGTTTCCTGGGCGATGCGTTCCGGAAGGCCGCGGGCGACTTCGCGCTCGGGCATGCTGTCATCGTAGAAGTCGAAGGCACGATCCAAGCCAGTCTCAGCGCGCAGGACAAAATTAGAAACCACCGCACCGCTGGAATAGCCGCGTTGACCGAGGTGCGACGCCATGGTCGGAACAGCCTCGGGCAGCACGTGTTCGTTCGAATAGACAACGTTTTGCTCGGGGTAGTACCCGGTCAACAGAGTCGTGATCGAAGGCACCGTGAAGGAAGCTGGAGCGTAGTTTCGTTCGAAGACCAAGCTCTCTTCCGCCAGGGCATCAATCGCAGATGTCTCCGCTCCGACCGCACCGTAGGCCCCCAAAGCATCCGCGCGCAGGGTGTCTACGCTAATCAGGAGAATGAGCTCGGGTGCCTGCTTCTCATCGCCCGCACAGGAGGACAGAAGTGCCACTCCTCCGAGACACAACACTGCAATGCCTTGGCAAAAACCCTTCAATTTTCATTCCTCCGATAGACCTCGAGGATGACCTCTTGCTGCGGTGGACGCAGATTACGAATGTCATCGCCGCTATAGAAAGTGCTCTTCCCACGGCGGTTCAGAAGAACGCCGTCCAGGTAGAACTTGTTCTTGCTGTACAGCTCAATCCAGGTCCATATGTAAGTCTCGGACCCTTCCCGTTTTAGCCACGACATAGGGTTGTGCACCACGACCAACACATCGGGGTTGTGCTCCTCAATTTCTCGGGCCATTTCCCCATGCATGTCGCGCGCCATGGGCTGCAACTCCATCAACGCGTATGTGTAGACATAGGATGTCGCCGGCCTGCGGTCGGCGTAGAAGTACAGTTCGGGTTCCGAACCAATGACGGCAAAGCGCTCGCCCTCTGGAACGATGTCCGCCAGATATCGGCCTACATCCGGCATGCCATCAAAGGCGTTGCCGGGGTAAACCCCGGCTGACAGTTCCTTAGGGGTGATACCAAAGAGCACATCGCGCTCCTCAAAAGGCACGTAGCAAACAGCGACTGCAACGAGAGATCCAAGTCCCCAGCGTAGGGCCGTGGTTCCACGCAATGTCACCAGCCCAGCGCACCCAAGGGCAACAGCCGGCGCCAGGAGTTGGAAGTAGTGAGGGCGATAGACAAAGCCCACGGAGATCGCAGCGAAGGAGAGTAGGCAAAGCACGAGCAAGCTCAATCCGATGCGCCACGTCTGCCTCCGCACGAGTAGCGTCAGCACACCCACCAGGGCCAAGCTCACCAGGGGCCAAGTGGACAGCAGAATCCCGGGCCCGCGCCTGGCTAAGTTCGTTGTCATATCCCCAAACCCGTACTGCCCCGTATAGGAGCGCGCGTATACCCAAGTCCATTCCCAGAAGCGATCGAACACGCCGCAGGCCATGAGAATTAGCACTGTCACCACGTAGGGCACCAGTGTGGCTCCCGTCAGAACCCCTGCCTCCCGAAGGAGGCTTCCCATTGACCGATCCTTCCGCAATAGATGCCACCCCACCAAGGTCATCCCTGCGGCCACGCAGTAGAAGACAGCGTGTTGCTTCACAAGCACCGCCAAGCCCAAGGTCAATCCTGTCAAGGCCAACAACGCCACCCTGCGCTCCGCCTCCAGGGCCTTCACAAGCAGCAGTCCCGCAAGGAATGCGAAGGGCAGCAGAAACGCCTCAGCGTTTGCCCATGGTCCCTGGAGTCGCCATCCCAGGGTGAAGACCAAGAAGACTGCCGCGGCGGTTAGGCCCGCACCATCCGAGCGGAAGAGCCGGCGCGCCAACAATGCCGCCAGGAAACCCGCCAGGAGGTTCGAGACCAGGAGCCCCATGTGAATCCCACGTGCCGTCTCTCCGAAAACCGCCAACACACCCGCGTAGATCACATAGATCCCCGGCAGTTTCATGTTCACCGCCTGCTCGTAGGGCGGAACTCCCTCCAACAAGAATTGCCCGAACACTGCGTACTCGCCCTCGTCTCGCTCCAGCGGCGCATCCAGCAATCGCCAGCGCACGCACCCCACCAAGATCAAGACAACACCAAGGGCCAACCACCAAAGCTTGCCCCAGGACCCAGCCTCAGCTCCCCCCACGCGGCCCGTGACCCAGATATCGCCGACGACCTCGTGCTGTGTGACTTCTTCCATCTAGCGGTGAGCTACGTCTGCCAAGTGATTCCGTTGGCCGCCATGCGACGCCATCGGCATCAGCACCGCCACCAACCGCCAGTTTTGACCCCCTGATCCCAGTAACCCCAAAACGTTCCACCAGCCCAGCCCCAGAAGCCCAAGGCCCCCGAAACCGTCTGGGCCAGTCCAGCTCAGCCCCAGAAGCCCAAAGCCCCCGAAACCGCCCGGGCCAGCGCCCAGCATCAACGCCGTCAGGCGTTGAGCCAAAAAACGTCATTTCAACGCCCGCCGGGCGTTGAAATGGAGGCGGCACCCGGATTTGAACCGGGGATCACGGATTTGCAATCCGTCGCCTTAGCCACTTGGCCATGCCGCCCCTAGGAGTCACGCCGCGCCCCGTTCACCATCAGGTGCCAAGAACAGCGGCGGATCGTCCGACCGGTGACGAGCGATCGCCCCCGGAGGCGGACAAGAATAGCCCCAGGACGGCCGGGGGCAAGGGTGGACCCTATCTCCTGGCTTGTGTGCTGAAAGTCCTGGCCTGTCCTCGGGGCAGGACACCGGGGGGGACGGCTCCACCACCCCTGTGCCCCTAGGGGACTTTCCAATTGGCAAGGAGGGGCAGCAGCTGGATCCCGGTGGCTTCCGCTCACCTCAGACTTGGCACGCCAATTGCCAGATGGGGTGCAGAGGAATAACGACAATGAAATCCCCCCTATCAACTCTTTGCCTGATTCTTTGGATCGCCGGCCTTCTGGCCATGTTCACACTCAAAGGCGCCCTTGATTCCGGCCCCGGAACCAACGCCTTTTCGACCGCCCAGGGGATCTGGGTCACGGGTGGCCTTGGTTACGCCCTAATCGGAACTTTAGGAATCATCCTCGGTGATGGCTCGACCATCGAAGACAAAGAGCAGTAGCGAGAGCGCACACTTCCACCCAAACGCTGTTGCAGGTGCGCCCAAGTGCGCGAAACAACACCACCGCGCGCTTCGTTACAAACCGATTAACTACAAGCCCACGCGGGACCCTAGATACGTTCGGTCACAAGACCAGTGCGCCGGGCAGCATCGTCCATTCGACGAGTGCTTCCTGGGGCACCTTGTAGCGGAGACTGCGGTCGCGCACTACTTCGCTTCGGTTGTTCCCGGCCAATCGTCCGTCCGGAAAGGCGACGCGGGCAGGCCCTCAGCGTTTCCAAAATTGCAGGCGGGGTCATCGCCCCAGGCATAGCGAACGGCAATGGGCTCCGGCGTATCACTCCGCCAGACAACGACTTGGTCCTTGAAGATACGCGCCTTGGCCCACTTCCACTGGCGATCTTCGCCGGCGATCTGGAAGCCGTGCAGACTGCCCCTGTTAAGGCTGACAAGCCCACCCCCCATGTGATCGAAGTTCAACTCGATCTTGCCCTCGAAGACGTTCATCGAGCGATAGAGCGGGCCACTGTAGACGAGCTCCTCTCCGTAGACGGTCGCCCGCGCCCAGAGGCCTAGGCGTTGTCCCACGGTCAACTTGTTCGTCGGGTGAATATCCGTGGCGTTGCCCACATCGATAATCACCGCCATTCCTGTGTTCGGTAGTGCCAAGGCCATTGTCTGGGCCTCGCGCAACTCCGCCCAGGCGCTTTCGGCGGGATCCGGCTGCCCCTGCTTGAAGTTTGCCAGCTGCACGAATCCAAAGGCAAGTTCAGGCGCGCCAAAGGCCTCCCGCCAGGACTGGATCATTGCGGAAAATAGTCGACGGTACTCGAAGGCACGCCCAGCATTGGACTCACCTTGGTACCACACAACTCCGCGCGCGCGCACCGGCAAGAGCGGAGCGATCATCCCGTTGAAGAGAGCAGCGGGGACGTGTGGCTTTCGCCCCACTTCACGATCGAGAATCGGTGCCAACAGGGCATCCCCCGCTAGCTTTTCCCTGGGAGTCCAGGCCTCCGCCGGAGTTCCGCCCCAGGCGCTTTGAATCAGCCCGATCACGTGACCAGTGCTATCCGCGAGCTCACGACCGAAGAGGTAGCCGACTGCACTGAAGCCCCGCGCCGTCGCCGGGGACGACAGAACCCAACTGGCCTCCATGTCATCAACAGGGGCGTCCGCTGTCACGCGAGGCACGTTGAAGAGTCGAATGTCTTCGCGGTTGGATAGGGCCAGGGCCGCCACGGAACAGTCCGCGCGCAGGAGCGGCCACTCCATATTGGACTGGCCCGA
>JBLHLB010000234.1:0-6601 GCA_047618505.1 Planctomycetota bacterium | reverse complement strand
CTGCCGAACCTGTCCAGAGAAGACGAGTCGCGCCTGCGCAAAGACCTCGAAGAGATACGCTTCTTCGACTGGCTGCGGGAGGCGACAAGGGCGTGAGAATCCTCTTCGTCCTGTGCCTACTCTTCTTCGGCGCTCCCGCAATCGCGCAGGACGCCTCCGACCTCGGCCAACTTTCCTGGGACGAGCTTCCGTCCCTGCCGGACACACCCGGCTTTGGTGGACCCTTCGTCGGTTCCCACGGTGGGACGTTGATCGTCGCCGGCGGTGCGAATTTCCCCAACGGCTTGCCCTGGGAAGGGGGAAAGAAGGTCTGGTACTCAGACATCTACGTGCTGGAGCAAGCTGACTCGGGCTGGCGCAAAGACGGGGACCTTGAGGTCCCGCTCGCCTATGGCGCCGCCGTCTCACTATCCGGAGGTGTCGCGCTCCTGGGTGGTTCCGATTCCTCCCAGCACTACGCCGACTGTTGGTTGCTGTCCTGGGATTCAAGCTCGGGCAGCCTGGTTCGGACCGCCCTACCATCACTTCCAAGCCCAACTGCTTTCCCAGCAGCAGCCGCGATCGGGGATGTGATTTACCTCGCCCCCGGGAGCAGCTTGCCGGACGCGACACAGATGCCCCATGCCCTTTGGGCCCTGGACGTTTCCAAGCCAGAACCAGAGCGCAGCTGGGAGATCCTACCCGCTTGGCCTGGACCGCCGCGCCATAAGGCGGTTGCCGCGAGCCAAGGTGACGGTGCAGGCAACCCGCTCTTCTATCTCTTCAGCGGAGAGATTCCCACGCGCAACGATGCGGAAGGCGTTGACTACGAGTACCTGCGGGACGCCTACGCCTTTGATCCCGAAAGCAACTCCTGGGCGAGGTTGACGGACCTCCCAAAGCCCGTTGCCGCGGCCGGCGCGATCGCTCTCGGCCAATCCCACGTCTTGGTCTTCAGTGGTTCAACGGGTGAACATGTAAAGGACCCCGATCCGCGCCCTGAGTTCCCGCGGAGCGTGCTGAGCTACCACACGATCACCGACACCTGGACGCAGGTCGGCGAGATGCCCCAGGCAGTCGTAACTACCGGTGTAACGCTTTGGCAGGACAGAATTGTGATCGCCTCGGGAGAAGTTAGTCCCGGCGTGCGCACACCCGCGGTCCGCGTGGCTGACATCCGAGCCAGCAAGGTGGGGTTCGGTCTGTGGAACACCGTAGTGTTGGTGGCCTATCTCCTCGGCCTGGTCGCCATTGGGTTGCTCTTCGCGCGCCGCGAGAAGAACACGAATGACTTCTTTCTGGCGGGCAAGCGCATCCCCTGGTGGGCCGCTGGGATCTCTATCTTTGCGACGCAGCTCTCCGCCATCACCTTCGTCTCTACGCCGGCCGTGGCCTACGCGACGGATTGGCTCGTCTTGCCCGGCAAGGCGATGATTCTCCTGATGGCGCCGGTGGTGGTGATCTACTTCCTGCCCTTCTTCTGTCGCCTCAACATCACGAGTGCCTACGAGTACCTCGAACGACGCTTCAACCTAGCCGTCCGCCTCTTTGGAAGCGCGTCATTCATCGCCTTCCAACTCGTTCGCATGGCGGTCGTCATCTTCCTCCCCGCCCTTGCGCTCTCAACGATCACGGGCATCAACGTCTATGCCTGCATTCTGATTATGGGGGTTCTTTCGACCCTCTATACGGTCATCGGAGGCATGGAGGCGGTCATCTGGACGGACGTGCTGCAGACCGTTGTTCTAATCGGGGGCATGTTGATCGCGATCTTCATTGTGGCCTCTGAGGTCGGCGGATTTGGTGCGGTGCTGGATGTCGCTTCGGAGGACGGCAAGACTCGCCTGTGGAGCTCCTCCATGAGCTTTACGGACCTGACGACCTGGTCGTTGATACTTGGGTCCTTCGCCCTGCAGTTTGGACCCTATGCCACCGACCAATCAGTCATTCAGCGCTACCTGACAACCAAGGACGAGGCGGCCGCCGCCCGCGGTATATGGCTGAACGGGCTGATGGCGATCCCCGTGGGCATCGTGTTCATGGCCCTAGGCACTTGCCTCTATGTCTTCTTCAAGAGCCACCCCGAGCTGCTGCCCCTCGGGATGCAGAACGACGAAGTGTTGCCGCTCTTCGTCTCGGGCCAACTCCCCGCGGGCCTGTCGGGTCTTGTGATCGCGGGAATCTTCGCAGCATCCATGTCGAGCCTGGATTCGAGTATGCATTCGATCGCCACGGCCTGCACGGTGGATTGGTACCGGCGCTTCAAACCCGACGTAAGCGATGCCAGTTGCCTGCGCTTCGCGCGCCTGTTGACGATCGTCCTGGGAACAACCGCTGTGGCAAGCGCATGCCTGCTCGTGTCGTTTGACATCCAAAGCCTGTGGTTCTTCTTTCAGAAGTCCCTAGGTTTGATTTCCAGTGGGCTCGTCGGCGTGTTCCTCCTGGGGATCTTCACCAGGCGGGCAAGTGCGGCCGGGGTTCTGATCGGGGCCGCCGCCAGCATCGCCGCCCTTGTGTATGTCACCTGGTTCAGTCCGCTGCATTTCTACCTCTATGCAGTGGTCGGTATTTCCACCTGCCTGGTGGTCGGCTACCTAGCCAGCCTTGTCCTGCCCGCGGCGGATCGCAATCTCGACGGACTAACGAGGGCTACCGATTAGGGCGCTATGGATTCCAAACGCATAGACGAGTTGATCGCGGCCTATCGCGACGGGCTCCTGGAAGACACGCTGCCCTTCTGGATGAAGCACGCCGTCGATCGTGAGCAGGGCGGCTTCCTCTTCTGTCTCGACCGGGACGGTAGCATCCTCGACACGGACAAGGGCATGTGGCAACAGTGCCGCTTTACCTGGCTCCTGGCGACGCTCTACACCACGGTGGAGCGCAGGCCAGAGTGGTTAGAGCTCGCGCGCCACGGGGTCGACTTCATCCGCAGTCACGGCTTCGATCAGGACGGCCGCATGTTCTTCCAGGTGGCACGCGACGGCGCGCCATTGCGTAAGCGCCGCTACGTCTTCACCGAGTCCTTCGGCGCCATTGCCCTGGCCGCCTACGCACGCGCCAGCGGCGACGATCAGGCAGCCGATGAGGCTCGCGGACTATTCCGTGAGATGCTCCGCCTGGGAACAACCCCCGGGTTGATCGAGCCGAAGATCAACGCCCAGACGCGGCCCTGCAAAGGCATCGGCTTTCCGATGATCACCCTCGCCACGGCCCAAGTCCTACGGGCCGAACTGCAGGACCCCCTGGCCGATGAATGGATTGATCGCTCCATCGACGAGATTCGCCGCGACTTCGTCAAGCCGGAACTTGAGGTGGTCATGGAGACCGTTGGTCCAAGAGGTGAATTGATCGATCACTTCGACGGCCGAACGCTCAACCCCGGTCATGCCCTGGAGGCCGCCTGGTTCATTCTTGCGGAGGCCAGACACCGCGCTGATGACGCGGAGTTGGTGAAGCTCGGCTCGTCCATGGTCGACTGGATGTGGCGCCGTGGTTGGGATGCCGAGCACGGCGGTCTCTTCTACTTCCGCGACCTAAACGGGGGCCCGGTTCAAGAGTACTGGCACGACATGAAGTTCTGGTGGCCCCACAACGAAGCGGTCCTCGCCACGCTGATGGCCTACCGCGCAACGGGGGAGGCACGCTTTGCCGAATGGCACAGGCTGGTACACGACTGGTCCCACCGCGCCTTCGCTGACCCCGAACAGGGTGAGTGGTTCGGATACCTACACCGCGATGGCTCCCGCTCGGTGAGCCTAAAGGGCAACATGTGGAAAGGACCCTTTCACCTGCCGCGTATGCAGCTCGTGGCCTGGAAGACCCTGGAAGAGATGCGCGCAGGGCCCGTGTAGGCGAAGGGCCCGTGTAGGCGAAGGGCCCGTGTAGGCGAAGGGCCCGTGTAGGCGAAGGGACTGTGTAGGCGAAGGGACTGTGTAATCGAAGGGAGGCGGATCTAGCCCAGACCCCAGCGCGTCAGCGCGGGAGAGTGGGCATCCGCAGCGCGCCCTGCCTGGAAACGACGCGCGTTTCTTCCAACTCAATCGCCTCGGGAGGCTGACTCCCAGCGCCGTCCGCGGAGTCCTCCAGCAGTGGCCCCAAGACCGGGCGCGCGATGGCGATCGGTTCCGTGCCGGTGGCCGTGAGGGTGAGCGTAACGCGGGCACCGCGGAAGGCGGAGAGGGCGTAGGCGACCTCGCGCCCTGCGCCCGTTGTCAATTCCTCGCGCGCGAGCAACACATCTCCGATGCGAAGGGTCAGGCCATTCGGCGGCGTACCATCGTTTACGGACTCAGTGTCGGAACGAGTCTGATCCCAAGTTGAAAGTCCGAAGGACAGGCGCGGGCTGACGTGTTGAATGCGCAGCCTCCAGGACACGCTCTCCCCGGGGAGAAGTACGAGGCCGGGCACATTCTTATCCGGCCCAAGGAACACCTGCCTGTGGGCGAACTCAGTGCGGGCAGCGCGGGAGGGAAAGCCCGTGGAGCGGGCCAAGCGTTCGCGCGCCGGCGCAAGATCATCGTAGTAGCTGCCCCGGGTAGAACGCATCGCCGCGGCGTTAGCACGCGCAAGGCGGTCCCAGTGTTCCTGGATCGGGATCGCGTCCAGGGCAAGATCCCGGAAGCGCGCGCGCAGGTCAGCTTGCGCCGTCGCCGCCCCATCGCCGCCCTCCATGAGACAGGTCAGGAGCACAGCGTTTGTCTCGGGCTGGAGCCGTATCGTCGTCCCCATGTAGGTCCAACGCGCTCGCTCCTGGTGGGCCTGCGGTGTGTGTGTCAGACCTCGAAAGCGCGCGACCCGATCGGGGCACAAACTCGAGGATTGCGGCCAGTTCTCCAGCTCCACGATCGAGAAGGAGCTCGTTCGACCAAACTCCCCTTCCCAGGACTCTCCGCGAAAACCCAAGGTCATTCCCGGCTCCACTGGAATGAGAATCGAGATGCCGCCAGCCCGGCCACCCAACTCGATGCCGTCCCCCGCAAAGGGGCCGACGGCCAGGCCGTTCGACGTCGACAACATCCCGCTCGCGCCACCCTTCGACCAGGCCATCCAGCGGCGTGCCCCCAGGTGAAAGTCTTCCCGGAGCAGCGGAATCCGCTGGGATTCGCGGTCCGGATCAAGGCCCAGCTCCCCCCCATCAAGCCACAAATCGACGCGGGCAGACCCCGCAGCGTCAATGGCGTTCGGCGCGCAGCCCGTCACTGCCAGCAGCAGACCACCCAGCAAGAGATGGATGGTGGTAACGGGAGCCCGCGTGTGGACTCGGATGGAGGGAGAGCGAACCATAGGAAGAGCCCGGGGGCTCCGCCCCCACACTTGCCGCCCCCTCTGATTCGTGACCCCTGGTGGGCTGATTTCGCGGCGAGACGATCGGGTTTTACACGGGACCCAGCCCGAGGGTCCCCTGGGGCATGCCTCCAACTGACACGCGAAGGGTCGGCGGAATTTATGGCAGAAATCTGAGGGAGAACCCCATCGAAATACGCTTAACAGATCGGGGGGGAGTTCAACCCGGACAAACAGGGGAAGCCAAGGGGCACCCGGGGGAGGTCCGCGAGAGTCTTGCCCCCAATCGAGGCCCGGAGAGCTGCCTCGCCCTCGGTCCCCGATTCCCCAGATGCTCGCTACGCTGGGGAATCGGGTGACAGTGGGGGCTGCCGGACAAGCCTGCCAGCCCCCGGTTAACAGACGAATCAGACGGGACTTGCACCGGCACGGACAGGTCTCCATGGTCTCCCCATGCTTTCCGAAAATGTGCCGCCGCTCCCCCTTGAGGAATCAGGTGCTGGCTCCCAGATCGTGCAGATGCTGAAGGAGCTTGCCCCCATCTGGCTCGCCGTGCTTGTCGCAGCTTTCCTGGCGAACTTCATCGCCAAGAAGGTCATCGTGCGCGCGGCGCGGGCGGTCATCGAGCGCACGCGCGCCAAGTGGGATGACGTGCTTGTGGAGCACCACGTCTTCGAGCGCCTGTCGCAGTTGGCGCCGGCCCTGGTGTTCTACCTGGCGGCACCGCGACTCTTTGAGGGCGATAGCGGGATCTACTCCGGCTACGTCCAGAACTTCGCCATGGTTTGGATGTACATCGCCGGGGCGAGGACGGTCAATTCGCTCCTGGACAGCCTGGTTACCCTCGGAATGCGCAGCAAGGGAGCACGTGATAAGCCCCTGCGCAGCTACTCCCAAGTTCTCAAGATCGTGCTCTGGTTGGGGGTTGGAATCGTCACCGTCGCGACGCTCATGAACAAGTCGCCCTGGGCCCTGCTGACCGGGTTGGGCGCCATGACGGCGATCATCCTCTTGGTCTTCAAGGACTCGATCATGGGTTTCGTGGCCAGCATTCAAATCGCCGGCAACGACATGCTTCGCACAGGTGATTGGGTCGAGATGCCCAAGTACGGTGCCGATGGCGATGTGATCGAAATCGGACTGCACACGGTCAAGATTCAGAACTGGGACATGACCGTCACGACCATCCCGACCTATGCCTTCATGACAGACAGTTTCAAGAACTGGCGCGGCATGACGGAGTCCGGTGGGCGCCGCATCAAGCGTTCGCTTTCCTTCGACATGGGCAGCGTACGTTTCCTTGAAGAGGACGACCTCGTACGTCTGCGCCGCGTGC
>JBLHLB010000233.1:0-6606 GCA_047618505.1 Planctomycetota bacterium | reverse complement strand
CCTTTTGGTTAGCGGGATCCTACGGTTCCGCCGAGCGCCTGCGGGAAGCTCTCGAACTTGGGGCAGCTGGTGTACAGGTCGGCACTGCCTTCGCCTATTGCGAGGAGTCCGGTCTCGCCGATGACATCAAAAAGCGCGTGCTGGCCATGAGTCGTGCGGGCACGATTTCGGTATTTACTGATCCCAATGCTTCGCCCACGGGCTTTCCCTTCAAGGTCCTGGAACTCGAAGGGACACAGTCGGATTGGGAGCTGGCAGACGCCCGTTCACGGACCTGCGACTTGGGCTACCTACGCCAGGCCTTTGAACGCCCCGATGGTAGCTTGGGTTGGCGCTGTGCTGGTGAGCCCGTGAAGGCCTACCTCAAGAAGGGCGGGACAGAGGAGGACACCACGGGCAAGAAGTGCGTCTGCAACGGTCTTCTGGCAAACGTAGGGCTTGGGCAGGTGCGGCATGGGGAGCACGAATTGCCGCTGATAACTTCCGGCAACGACGTGGCCACCATCTCGCGCTTCCCGGCAAAGGGTGCTAACAGCTACAGCGCCCGCGACGTGATCGACCAACTCGTCAATTGAGAGCGTGTATCGGTCTCCAGAAAGGGGCTGGCATTTCCTTTGTGGGGCTCAACCCCCGCGCACTCGCCAGCTTCCCCTTATCTTTTCGATCAACTCCCCATCCGATGCACTGGCGCGCAGGGGGCTGCGTAGGTCCGCTCCAGCGCGGGCGTAGAGACACTGGAACCAGGTGCCATCGGCCGTGAGCCTGCTTCGATCGCAGGAACCACAGAAGGGCGCAGTGGTGGAGGCGATGATCCCAAAGACTGTGCCGTCCCCGAGCACAAAACGTTCAGCCGGCGCCGTGGCGTTGGCCGGGCGTTTGATGGGGGAGACGCCGCCAAAAGCCAACCCCAGGCGGGCCATAATCTCCGCCCGCGGAAAGACTGTGCCTGGATTCCAGGCCGTCGCGCCGCCGACATCCATGTACTCAATGAAGCGCACCTCGAGACCGCGCTCATTTCCGAAGCGCAGGAAGTCCTCGAGCTCATCGTCATTGAAGCCACGCATGAGCACCACATTGAGTTTCGTGTTCTGGAGTCCAGCCCCCAGGGCCGCGTCGATTCCGGCCACGACGCGGGCATGCTCATCGCGTCGCGTGAGTTTGCGGTAGCGCTCGGGATTTAGCGTGTCGAGGCTCACGGTCAATCGAGGCAGTCCGGCCCTCTGGAGCGCCTGGGCCTGGTCGGCCAGGAGAACGCCATTGGTTGTCATGCCTAGATCTTCCACCAGGGCTTCAATACCAGGCGTTGGATCAGCTCCGGCAGGTCCCGCCGCAAGAGGGGCTCGCCACCGGTCAATCGGATGCGGCGCGGGGAGCAAGGTCGCTTCCCCGCGCCGCGCTTCCGGCAATAAAGGGTGCGCCCTTAGCCGGCAGAGGGCTGATCATCGGAGCGGATCCAGCGGTCGAGTGAGAACTTGTCCGCACCTTGCCAGACGAAGAGCAGGAGGATGGCTAGGACGAGGGCAGCGAATTGGACGCTGACATCCTGCCCGGCCATGGCGATGCTGGTGGTGCCCGCTAGGTGCAGCGTGACCGCACCCGCTAGCACAAGCGCATTGAGTCCGGCCGCCCAGCGCGTTCCGAAGCCCAGCGCTAGAGCTACGCCCCCCGCGCCATGGACCAGGACGATGAACCAGGCCAGTAGTTCCTGGTTACTCCCGAAGCGTTCGCCCATCTGGGCCTCCAGGTCACCCATGTTGGTGATGTAGAAGATGGCTTTGATGGCGAGTGCGATACCGAGGTAGACGCGCAGCAGGGAAATGGGGGACAGGCGCCGGGCCGTGGGGGCCGGGGAGGGCAGAGCGAAGCGGGGCTTCTTTTGCGTCCTGGCGCGATCTGCGAGAGCGCCGGCGTGCTCAGCGGCGGCAGTCTTCTCGTCGGCTTCACTGAAGCGAACCGTCAGGGCGAAGAAGGAAACGACCGTGACGATGGCGCCTAGAATCAGCAGGGCGGTGGGCCACGTTATGGCCTCCGACTTGAAGAGGAAGCCCGCTCCCACAGCGCCCATGTTGCCGCCCGCGCCGACGATGCCGGAAACAGAGCCCAGGGCTTTCTTGTTGATGAAGGGGACGACGGAGTAGGTGGCGCCCTCGGACATCTGCGTGAACATGCTGAAGATGACCATGGAGCCGATCGCGACCGGCAGGGCGTCCATGCGGGAGAAGGCCATCAGGGCGATGCCTTCCACAAGGATGGCGATGAATAGCCAGCGCACGCGACCCTTGAGGCCGCCCGTGTGTCCAAACTTGTCGCCGATGATTCCGCCCGTGGTGCGGGCGAAGATGTTCATCAGACCGAAGAGGCCGGCGACGAGTCCCGCCGTGGCCAGCCCCAATCCGAAGTAGTCGATGAAGTAGAGCGCCGCGATGTTGTTGATTGTGAGCTCGATACCGAAACAAGCGCCATAGACCAGGAACAGGGACCAAACCCGCGGATCCTTTGCCGCCAGGATGAAGGTGCCCTTGGTCTTGATCTTTTCCGGCATCTCCCCTCGGGCCCGCAGGTCCTTGAAGTTGCCGTTGGGAAGGTCCTGCGTCAGGAAGAAGTAGGCGATACCCGTCACGAAGCAGACGGCACCGGCGACGACCATGGCTAGTCGCCAGGAGATGACCTCAGTGTAGCCCAAGCCTACGAACCCGGCCAGAACAAGGGGCATCACCATCTGGGTGACGCCGCCGCCGAGATTACCCCAACCCGCGCTAGTCGCGTTCGCCGTGCCCACACAGTTGGGGGCGAACATAACCGAAGTATGATACTGCGTAATGACGAAGGAGGCGCCGATGACGCCAATGCCGAGACGGAACAGCAGGAAAGATTCGTAGCTATGCGCCAGGCCGATTCCCATTACGGGCAGGGAACCGACGATCATTAAAATGGTGTAGCTGATCCGTGGACCAACGCGGTCGCAGAGCACACCGATGACCAGGCGCGCGACGATGGTTATTGCGACCGAGGCGATGATCGTGTTGCCGATCTGGGCCTGGGTTAGGCTCAACTCGTCGCGCACGATGGCCATCAGGGGGGCGATGCCGAACCACGCGAAGAAGCACAGGAAAAAGGAGAACCACGACATGTGGAACGCCCGCATTTGAGGGGTCTTCAGGTTGAAGAGCTCAATGCGGGTTGCCTTATTTTCGATCTGCATGCCAGTTGGGATCGAGGGTCTATTGCAGCTCGCGGGTCGAGTCACGGCGGAAGCCTCCAGCGCGGCCAAATGCCGTGTGGGTTGACTTGAGAGAGTTGCTTCGCTGCACTAGCAAGCGCTGTGCCTCCCTGCACAAAATGCGTTCATCCGTAGGCGCGCATGCTTGCTGATGGGTTCTCAATCCCTGCGTGTCTACTGGCCTATGCGGTCTGCATACATGGCTATGCAGCTATCGCCTGGGTGAGGATCAGGGCACACCCGTTCGGCGTTAGCGGACTCTGCAGGTCTCGATTGCATGGCAAGAATTCTGAGTGGCGTTCGCGGGATCGCAGGGGCCCGGTTGCTTGCTGCCGCAGTTGAACTCTTGCAAGCAGGTGCGTTCCCCGGAGAATGCAAGTGTGAGTATTCGAGCGCGCCAGGTTCTTCTGTTCCTCCTTTGCTGTGCCTTCGTTGGCCAAACCTGGCTGGTCTATTCGGACCCGATTGGTAGAGAGGATTCCCTTTCGCCGGATGCTCGCGAAGGACAAGCGATCTGGCGGGAAAACAACTGTCAGAGTTGTCACCAGCTCTATGGCTACGGTGGCTTCCTTGGTCCGGACCTGACGAACACGATCAAGAACCTGAGTCCAGCTCGCATCTCCGCGATCCTTTCCGAAGGACTGGGGCAAATGCCGGCCTTCGGACTTGATGCGGAGGAACAGCGGAAAGTGGTGCTGTTTCTGGAGGGGATGGATGCGACAGGTGTTTCGCAACCGCGACTTGGTGAGGTCGTGGCACCTCAGGACTTGCTGCGCCAGTTGATCAAGACAGCGGAACCCATGGCTCCCGAAGTCGCGCGCGGCGCCGAGCTAGTCCTCTTGCAGGCCTGCATTTCCTGTCACTTGCCCAACGGAGAGAGTGCCCATCGTTCGACGGACCTGACCCTGCTCACCCAGAATCTTAGCCAGGAGCAGGTGCATACGATTCTGCGCGATGGAATCGAAGGAACGGCCATGCCGCGGCTCTCTATGTCCAGAGAAGACAGCGCCGCCGTCTGGGCTTTCTTGCTCTGGATGAACGAGTGTGGTGAAGAGATTCGCGGGCGCTTTAACAACTTGGCCACGAGCAAAGAGCTCGATCTATCACGCCTTCCCTGGTTCGAGTACGAATGAGAGACGACACCTTTCGGGACGGTGAGCGCATCACGCTTGTGATGATCGCCTGCGCCTTTGTTTGCCTTCTGATCGCCATTTTCGTCGGTGCCCTGGGGGCGCTGTACTACATCCCGCCCATCGCCAAGGTCGCCCTCAGCATGGGCATGAGCCTGGCGCAGCTGCGCCCGCTGCACACGACTTTCGCTTCGTCGTGGATCTTCATGGCGGTTGTCGCCTGCGTGATGTTCTTCCTCTTTGAGGAGAGAGGCCCGACGTTGGCGGAGAAGAAGCGAATTAAAATCCAGCTCGTGTGTTGGGGCTTGGCGGGCTTGGGCGTTCTCTTGACGCTGCCCTTTGGAATCACAACAGGTCGCGAATACCTAGGTTTTGTGCCCTTCATTTCGCTTTTGATCCTGATCGGGTGGGTGCTCTTTGCGATCACTTTCTTTCGCCGAATCGGCCCCGGGTTCTTCGGTCGCCCGGTCTACGTGTACATGTGGGGGGTCGGAATCCTCTTCTTCATCTACACCTTCCTTGAGGGTCATGCGTACCTTCTGCCGGGGATGAAGGAAAACCCGATCGCGGACATGCAAGTGCAATGGAAGTCCTGTGGAACCTTG
Organism: Planctomycetota bacterium; assembly: GCA_047618505.1. Taxonomy (GTDB): domain Bacteria; phylum Planctomycetota; class UBA1135; order UBA1135; genus JBLHLB01. The sequence continues at coordinate 1,651 of JBLHLB010000233.1, read as the reverse complement.
GTCGCGGCTTTCAATCAGATGGTCTACGGATCTCTGATCTATGTCGGCGAGCGCATGACCGGCGACAAGCGACCGGGGCATTCGAAGACGACTTTTGCGCTCTTTGGCGTAGGTCTCTTGAATTCATTCACGAACTACGCGCACCACACCTATCACCTGCCCCAGTCGCACGTGATCAAGTGGATTGCTTTCGTGATCAGCATGTTGGAGATCATCTTGCTTGTGCTGGTCTTCCGCGAGATCACTGGACTCCTGCGGCGTAAACCTCGCTCTCGCCTGGAGTTCAAGACCTCGGTGCACTTCATCGAGCTCTCCAAATGTTGGAACCTGTGTCTTCTGAGTCTGGCGCTATTGATTTCAGTACCGCCGCTGAACGCACTGATCCACGGAACGCACGTCGTCATGGCCCATGCCATGGGGTCCGAGCTGGCCATTGACTCTTACATCCTGTTTGCGGTCCTGACTTACCTCCTGGCCCGCATCTTCCCCAAGCGCGAAGTGCTCGAGGGAATCATCGACACAGAGCAAGTACGCCGTATCGCGCGTTGGTTGAACCTGAGCCTAGTGGGACTGATCCTGCTTCTACTCGTGCGTGGCCTTGGTGTTGGGATCACGCGCTACATGGGACAGGCCCCGCCCCAATGGATGGACGAATTCCCGTACCTCTTTGCCATCTTCGGTATCTCCGTGGGGATCTTCCTCGTACGCCTCGTCCTGGCCTGGGCACCCCTGCTCCTAAATCCCACGAAGTACAAAACCTGGTCCTCCTAGCCCGCATAGGCACCCACTGGATGGCACGACCAAATGCCCCAATGTCGATGCTCAGATCACCCCACCCCAAGAAAGGCTCCTTCTCCCTTCACCGAACTCTCCCACGCCAACGAATCCCAAAGCCAAGATTCAACCCCCAAGCCGCCGACAACACCACCCAACCAAAGCCCCACCAACAAGCCCCACCAACTAGCCCCATCAACCAAGTGCCGTGGACTAGGGCCCCCAGCTCGGCTCAACGCCGTCAGGCGTTGACCCATAAATATCGATGTCCTAGTCACCGATGTTCATTGATTGCCGCTCCGCGGCAATCAATGAACATCAGTGACATAGGACATAAAGGACATGCCGATGTCCTCGAACTGGTGCTGCCTCGGGACCTCAATAGCGTCCTTGATGCAGACTTGCTCACACAACTTGCAGGACACGCAGAGCTTCGGGAGAACCTCGGCCACCATACTCGTTTGCGGTAGGGGGTGATCCGATTCCACCAAGCCGCGCATCACAATCGCATCGAAGGGGCAGATGTCGACGCAGAACTCGCAACCGGTGCAAGTGTCTTCGTGCACCAGGGCTTTGGGGATCTTCTTGTTCTTGATGCGTTGGACCAAGACGTCACGGTTGTCATCGATTGCATCGAAGGGGCAGTACACACCGCAGACCCCGCAGTTGATGCAGAGTTGGGGATCGATGAAGTAGATCTCCTCGCCCGATGTGATCGCGTTGGTCGGGCAAACGCGCTCGCAGATGCTGCAGGCCGTGCACTTGTCCGTGATGAAGTGCGCATCCCACTGCCAGCGGTCGCGCACGGCCGGATCGGTGAAGAGCACGATTTGGTAGCTGCCGTGGGCGTCGTAGCGCATGGCTTCGCCGACCACAT
>JBLHLB010000232.1:0-6620 GCA_047618505.1 Planctomycetota bacterium | reverse complement strand
TTCAGAACCACGAGATCAGCGTCCTTGCCCACCTTGATACTGCCGACGCGATCGGCCACGCCAAGGATCTCAGCGGGCGAGAGTGTGATGGATCGCAGGGCGGCCGCTTCACTCAAGCCGCCAACCGAGGCGGCGGCGACGGAAAAGAGTATGTCGCGGCCCGTAGTGGGGGCGATGGCGAAACGAACGCCTGCCTTCTCAAGAGCAGCGGGTACCGAATAGTCGAACCAGGACGCGTTCTCGCCCTTGCCCATGTCGCGTCCACCACCGGGGGCGGGACGAGAAGGGAAGCGCCAGATCACATCCATACCTGCCGTGGCGATTTCACCGGCCAGGGGTCCTGCCCCAGTGGCCCGGTCGAGGACGACCTTGACGCCACTGGCTTGCCCGAAGGAAATCAAAGCGCGGATCTCAGCCGGGGTGCTGGCGGCGATACGCCAGGGCAATCCAGCTTCCATGGCCTTAGCCAACTCCGCCGCTGCATAGGGTCCGTAGGCGGAATCGGAGGAGCCGCCATTACGGGCTTCGTTGACTAGTTCCTCCAGGGCCAAAATGGCGCCCATGGTGGTGTTCGGCAGCTGGGGAACCTGGTAGCCAAGACCGCTGTCCACGGTGGCCGGGATAGGCGGCTCCCAGAATCCAGGGGTGTTGCGCGCGGAACCATCAATGGCCCCCTGCACAGTCGCCGCAGCAGCCAGCGTGCGCTGGGCTGCGTCGTCACCGGCAAGTTTGACCATGGCACCCTGGCCACCTATCAAGCGGTTCTCGGAGGCGGACACATAGATGGAGGTAACGCCGCTCGTGAGGTAGGACGCGCGGTTCGCCGCGAAGTCGAAATCCTCGATGCCAAGCAAACCCGGCTCGGCTGTGCGGGCTGTTCCGCGGGCGCCGGTGTAACCGGTCGCGCTGACGAAACCAGGGACGATGACGGCATTGGGACCGTAGTCCACGACTTTCGCGCCGGCCGGGATCTTAACGTCCGCTCCGATCGCTTGAATCTTGCCGTCCTTGATCAGGATGGTTGCGCCGCCCTCTAGGACAACGCCGCCCTCCACAAGGTGAATGGTGCCCGCACTCACAGCAACGAGACCATGATCCGTCGGTGCTACGGTGTTCGTCGCCTGGGAGCTGGGGGCCCAAAGGGCCACGGCAGTTGCCGCGGCCAAGGCTCCCACCCCAAGGCGGCGGGGGCCGAATCGGCTAGTAGTCGAGGAACTCATTTAGAGTCGTCCTCCTGCTCCGGGCTGGGAACTTCCTCGGTCACGTCGGTGTTCGCCGGCTGAACGCCCTCAAGCAAGTGGCGGTTGCGAACATCGTCAGCCCGGCTGTAGACCTGGCGACCTTCAATCACAACGTGCTCCACCCAACTGGTGACCGAGAGGGGATCGCCGGTCATGAGCAGCACGTTGCCGTGCTTGCCAGCCGTAAGGGATCCAACCTCGTCACCCAGTCCGATGATGTCGGCAGCCGTGGTGGTCACGGCAGCCAGGGCCTCCTCGCGCGTCAGGCCAAGGCCCGTTGCAAGGGCGGCTTGGTACCAGAGCGAGTTCGTCGAAGCGTTCTGGGAGGAGAGCGCGAAACGCACACCCTTGTCGCGCAGGACACCGGGGACGAAGGTCTCGATTTCCTCACCGGTGACGGGGTCGCGGCGTGTGTGAACCAGGCTGCCGTCGAGCACCACCGGGACACCGGCGGCCGCCATCGCGTCCGCTGCTTCCCAGCAGGCGTCATCGATGATCAAGACTGTGCGGCCCAGGAATCCGTTGGCCTTGGCGACCTCAATGGCGCGGGTCACATCCAGGGGGCTGAGGCACCAGAAGTAAACGGCGCGGCGTCCTTCGACAACATCGAGGAGCGGCGCTTGCTTCTCGTCGATCGCCCCGCGGGGGATCAACTCGAGGCCATCCACGCTCCAGGCCGAGGAGGCCATTGCGCGGCCCTTGGCGTCTTCGCCTTTGAGCTCACGTCCTTGGAAGAGAGCTTCACGCGCAGCAAGTCCGCGCTCATCACGCTCATCCTTGACTGTCTCCTCAAGATAGGTGCGCAGGTCGGTGAAGGCACGCCGCAGGACCTGGGCTTGGGTCGAGCGCGACTTGTCGTTCTTGGGCGAGGCCGCCATGACCAAACCGTGGTTCGGTCGTACCTGCATCTCTTCGATCGTCAGGCCGATGGGCTTGACGATCATGCCCTGGCCTCCGATCACACAGTTGCGCCCCTGCTGGACGTTGATTGTCGTGATACCGGCACGTAACGAATCCTCGAAGTAATAGGCAACCGGGTCCACCGAATCGCGAATGTTGAGGAAGGGCGTGACGTCGATGTTCTCATTGGCGCGGTCCATACCGCTGTCGGTGTAGGCCTCAACGAAACCGGGGAATGCCGTAAATTCCGGACCGCCAACAACCGTGGCATCCCAGGGCTTCTCCACCTCGCCAGCCTTACCCACCGCTGTAATGCGACCGCCTTGGATCACGATCACGCCGTCTTCGATCGTCTCACCGGTCCCGGTGATGACGGTTCCGGCTTCCACAACGAGATCCTGGGCGGTGGTCGTGGCGCCGAAGGAGGCGACCGCCGCGATGCATGCGGCGAGCGTTCCGGTGATTCGGGTCCGAGTGTTCTTCATGGCTTTGGCGCTGCGAACAGCGGTCCGCGTTGAGGAAAGTTCGAGGGGGGTATTCGAGGGGGGGTTGGTTCGGTTAGATCGCAGAGCAGAGGTGATAGGACGAATCATTTGGCGTCCTTCTCCTCAGCAGCGCTGGGATCGAGAATCAGTTGTCCGTCCAGGACAACACCGATCACACGCGAGGTCGCCTCGAAGGGCGTCCCATTCCAAAGAACCAGGTCAGCATCCTTGCCGACCTCAATAGAGCCAACGCGATCGTCGATGCCGACCATGCGCGCGGGTTGAATCGTGACGGCGCGCAGGGCATCCGCGTGGGATAGGCCGCCGCGCATGGCGAAGCCAGCCTGGCGATCCAGGCGTGCGCCGACGTCGAAGTTGCCGTGGCTGGAAAGTGCGAAGGGCACCTTCAACTCGCTCAACTGGCTAGCGCAGTCCCAGGCAAACCAGGAACCGTCTGTCGTACGACCATTGAAGGCGTGGGGCGGAAGCACGACGCCCATGCCCGAACGCACCAACATCTGCGGCTCGCGCCAGGCCTCGGCGGCGGCGTCGACGAACATGTGGGGGATGTTGAACTCTTCCTTGAGGAAGATCGCCGTGCGGATGTCCTGGGTCGCCCAAGCCTGCACGGAGAAGGGCAGCTTGCCGTCGATTACATCCAGGAGAATGCGGTTCTGCGCACCCTCATCGCCACTGCCAAGGTCGCCACGCTTACGTGCGTTGACCGCATCCCAGAAAGCGTCGCGCGCCACCCACTCAACACCCATTCGGGTCGTCGGGCGCCGGAAGTAGAAGCTCGACGGCGTGGCGCCCCGGGGAGTCCGGTTGCCCCGGGAGGGCGAGGAGCCCATGGAGCCGCGGAGCACCGCGTTGGCCTTTACTTGGCGACCCTCCAGGCTGGGCTCACCACCAGTCTTGACCACAACCCCGTAGCCGCCGAGCACCGCTCGGTCGACCGGGTTCGCCAGGACAGTTGTAACGCCTGAGCGCAGCTCGCGATCCCAGCGGTAGGAGAAGAAATCCAGGGCGTCGCCCGCGGAAAGGTGCACCGGCGTCTCATCGGATTGCTCCACCGAGGTTTCGCCTGTGTCGATGCGTACCGAGAGGTCGATCATCCCCGGCGTAATCGCGGCCACGTGAATGGACCCGCCGGAACCGGAGGACACCGCACTGATCTTGCCATCGGCATAGGCCACCAAGCCGCCCCGGATGGGGTCGCCGGCGGCCGTATAGATGACATCAGCGGAGATGGTCGTGACCTCTCCACTCTTGCCTACAACGGGTGTCTCAGCGTCCGCCCAAGCGGCGCCCGAGACGAGCAACAGGGCGGGGAAAATAAGTCGTGCGCGCTTCATGATCGTGGGGCTTCTCATTTGGATGCCTTCGCGGAGTGAACTCGGGCGCCGTCGATCCAAACGGACTCGACGCTTGAAGTCAGATCGAGGGGGTGACCGCTCCAAAACACAAGGTCGGCGTCGCAGCCAACGGCCACGGTGCCAACGCGACCGGCGACGCCGGCCATGCGGGCGGCATCGCCCGTGAGCGCACTCCAAGTCTTGTCGAGGTCAGCGCCCGCCTGGACGGCCATAGCCGCAGACAAGCGCAGAAGATCGGGGTTGGTACCAGCTTCAGCCAGGGCAAAGGCAACCGTCACACCGGCCGCCTGCAGTTGGCCAACGCTCTCCAGCGAACGCCGGCGTTGACCGGCTTGGAAGGGACCAACGATAACGCCCAACCCGCTGGCCTTGATGCTCTCTAGCAGACGGGGGTCGCCGGCGAGGGGCGCGCCGCGTAGGGCACCGGTCAAACCGTTGGCCTTAGCAAAGGCCAGGGCGCGGGCAACCTCGTTGCGATCCCAGGCCTCCAGGAGCACCGGCAACGAACCCTCCTTGGCTCGCGCCAAGGGACCGTCCTCGGCGGCGGAGCCGAAGAGATTGCCCAGGACATCAAGGGAACCGGGGTAACTCGTCGGCGTGCGTTCGCCGCGTCCTGAGGAAGCTGTGTTCTCGGGTGAACCGTCGATGGCCATGGGCGCGGAAGCTGTCCCTTCGGCATCACCGAAGAAGACACCGAAAGCCCTCCCGCCGCTCCCGCCGATGGCGGACTGGGCGAAGGAGATCGCGAGCTGCGCATCCGCCGCCACAACCGTGCCACCGTGGCTCTTCACGACGGCCGTCAGACCACCGACCAGGTTTCGTGCACTGGGCGCAAGTACGAGGGTGGTGACTCCACTCTCCAGCGCGCGGTCGAAGTCCGAGTGATCGGGATCGAAGGCGTAGGTGACGCGGGCCGTGGGCAGAGTGCTACGGGCACTCTCGTAGACCTCGGCAGCTGCACCGCTCTCGGTTTGTGCCACGACGATTCCGGCGGACAGCACGCCGTCGTGTTCGAAAAGGGGCAGGTCCGCGTTTGCATCGGCACCCTTGCCGATGGACTTGATCTTGCCGTCCTCAACAAGGACCAGGGCATCGGTCAAGGTCGTCCCGTCGCCAACCAGTACGGTGGCGGCGCGGATTTGAACCACTTCGCCTCCGCTACTTAGGGGGGCGGCAGCTAGCGGAGTCGCGGGCGAGGCCGCAGCGATCAGGGTCAGGGTGGCGAGGGTCGTTATCATCGCGATTGTTTGGCGCAGGGTGGGCTTACTGGAGAATCAAACGGCCGCCGGTGACCACGCCAATGACGCGTCCGGTGGTGTCGAGGGGATCGCCATCGAGCAAGACGAGCTCTGCAGCTTGACCGCGCTCGACACTGCCCAGGTTTCCACCCAGGTCAAATACAGCAGCGGGGGCCGAGGTGATCGACTCCAGAGCTGCCTTACGGGAAAGACCATGGCCAACCGCAAGGGCGGCCAGAAGGCGCAGTTCGCGCGGGTGGCTGCTGCCACCGGTTCCGATCAGAACGCGCACGCCGGCGGCTTCGAGTTGACCCGCCATGGAGAGATCGTGTCCGTCCCATTCATCGGGGCCAGCGACCCCGGACGGTCCGGGCCAGCAGAGAACCGGCACGTTGCGTTCGGCAAGACCAGCGGCAACCGCAGTGGCCTCGGTTCCACCGGCAATCACAAGGCGTAGACCTGCAAAGGATTCCGTCTTCTCGAGCAGCGCGCGGATCTCTTCGGCGCGGTGCACTTCAACCACCAGGGGGATCTCGCCGTTCACCGCCTGGGCCATGCTTTCCATGTCGGGATCAAACTTCGGTTGGCGCGGCTGCTTGTCTTCCTTGTAGCGCTCTTCCTTGTGCTCTTTGTCCTTCTCCTCAGCCTCTTTGACTTCTTTGTCGCGCTTCTTCTTAGCCTTCTTGAAGTCGTCTTCGAGCTCCTTGGTTGCCTCGGCGATGGCGGCCTCCCACTCGGCCTGCTCCTGCTTGTACTTCTTCCAGCTCTCGTCGTAGGACTGTGCTCGGCCGAGCATCCCCACCACTTGGTCGACTTCTCCGACACGATCAAAGATGTCCTGAGAGCGTCCCCCACGGGTAATTCCAACCGTGGCGGAAATGCACGCTCCTTCGTTCAGGACCGGATGGTGATCCCCGGGGCCCAAACGCACCAGGGCGCCTAGGCCACCCAGTCGAGCCGATCCGCCAGCTTGCACGCGGGCGAGGGTTACACCCGCACCTAGTGCTTCGGCACGGGCCTCGCTGTGGTCAAAGGGGTTCCAGGAGTCGGTCGTGCGCGTGTCGGCTGTGGCCGACATCTCGCTGACCCCGGCCGCCTCCAACCCGACGGTCGACCAGGAGTCGAAGAAGGAAGCACTGACGACGGCGGCCTTTACGACCTCTGCGTCAGCTGGTGCGGTGATTCCCTCCCCGACGGCCAGAATGCGGCCATCTTCGATCAAGATCGAAACGTTTTCGAGCTCGTGGCCCGGCCGAACGATGACTCGTCCGGCTTCGATGACAATGGTGTGCTTCTCGTGGGCTGGAACAGCCGGGGAGGAGACTTCCCCTAGAAGAGCACTACTGAGGGACGGGGAAGAGGCAGCTCGGGCGCTCGCGG
>JBLHLB010000231.1:0-6635 GCA_047618505.1 Planctomycetota bacterium | reverse complement strand
AGATCCACGGAGGCTGCGGGAGAGCAAGGCGTGCGCGCCGCATCCTCAGCTCGGCTGAACTCAGCGCCGGCGACCCACGTGCGCCTGGTGGCTACCGAGGAAACGGTGACCGCCTGGTTCCGGTTGGATGCAGCGGGCCAGCCCCAAGCGCCGGATCAAGCGCCCCTTGGCGTAGCCCGCTGGATCAGTGGACCTGTGGATGGTGAGCGCCCCCAGGATGGGCGACGTGTGGAGCTCGAGGTGCGCTGGATTGGGGAGGACGTGCGCCTTTTGGTCTCGGAGCGGATCCTTCCCCGCGAACACCGTGTCATCTGGCGGGAGCAACTTCCCAAGGGTGGCAGGACCGTCCTGATCTCGGTGGATCGTGATGATCCCACCGCTTTGCTGGACGTTTCGGAAACCGCCAACGGCAAAGTACGCCGCCGGCGCCTGCCCCGAGATGGGGGAGCCTGGCAGCTGCTTTCCCTCGTGGAAGCCGCGGCCCAGGGGGTAGAGCCCCACGGATCGGCCCGAATCCTGATGCCGCAAAAGGCCGCCATTGAATCTGTGCGCCTCTCAATGACCACCCTAGCGGGTGATCAGCGGGAAGTGGCTTTGACCTTTGCCGGCGGGCTCGCCGGACCGCGCTTCACCTTCGAAGGTCGCGAACTGGTTGGATTCACTTGGCAAGCCGGCGGTCCGGTAGCCACCCGAATCCCGTGGCAAGAGCACACCCGTTGGATCCGGCACGGATCCGGCAAGAGATAGAGTCAAGGATGAGTTAGGGACGGGGCCCCAAAGGGCTCGTCTTGGGATACAGAGGCTTCTACTTACCAGTCCCTTTCGGAGTCAGGCCGAGGAGACGAAGGGCCTTGGCACTTCAGTGGCTAAGCTAAGGGCAACCCCTGCCCCCACGATGCCCTCCACGTTCCGCCGCGCTCTTCTTTGGAGTCCTGTTCTAGGACTCTGCGCCCTCTCTTCTTCCGCCTGTCGCGGAGCCTCCGATCACGTTGCCGATGCCGACCGCGAGACCTACGCGATCGTCGATGCTGCGCGTGGGAGTCTCGGTGCAGAGGATTCCATGCGTTTGAGTTCCCCCGGTGGCGTGCGTGCCGCCGGATTGGAACCCGCGCTTCGAAGTCATCTCCTTAGCGAGCCGGACTCCAGGCGAGCGACTTCCCTGTCCCTCAGCGATTGCCTGCGCATCGCCGCGGAGAACAGTCGCGAATTCGAGGACCGTAGGGAATCGCTCTACCTCTCGGCCCTATCCCTGACACGCACGCAGTGGGAGTTTGGCTATCAGTACAGCGCCGGAGCCGGGGGATTCCTTTCGGGGGATGCCGATGATCTGGGGGTTTCGGGTGAAGACGCGTCCTTCTCGATCTCGCGCCTATTCGCCAGCGGAGCGCGATTCGTGGGGAGTAGCGCACTCTCCCTCACACGTGACCTTTCCACGGGCGATGCTTGGGGGGCGGTCTCGGACCTGTCCCTGAGCCTGACGCAACCGCTCATGCGCGGGTTTGGAAAGGAAATCGTGATGGAGCCCCTGTTGCAGGCGGAGCGTAACGTGCTCTACGAAGCGCGTAGCTATGAGCGCTTCCGCCGCACCTTCGCCTTCAACGTCGCTTCGCAGTACTACCTAATCATTCAACGCCTGGACCTATTGCGAAACGAGGAGGCGAACCGCGAGAGCTTGCGGCTCCTGGGTATACGCAACCAGGCCTTTGCCGAAGCTGGTCGGCTCTCGGACATCGATATGGACCAGGCGCTGCAGGATGAGTATCGCGCCGAGAGCCGCGTGATTGGCTCGCAGCGTGATCTAGAGGCATCCCTGGACAACTTCAAATTCTTCCTGGGGCTTCCGGTTGAGGCGGAGTTGGGGGTCGATCCGGAAGCGGCGGATCCGCTCCTCGCCCTGCTCGAAGAATTGGACCTGGAGCTGGATCGTGACTTGACCATGGCGATCTCCCTGGCGGAGCGCCTGGATCACCGGACCGTTCTCAATCGATTGGAGGACGCGGAACGCCGTGCCGCCATTGCTGCGGATGCCCTGCGCATGGGGGTGGATCTGTCGGTGGACGCCTCTGTTTCCAGCGAGACCAACGCTGTTCTCGATTTCCGCGGTAAGAACTTCAGCTGGAACGCGGTCCTCGACCTGAACCTGCCGATCGATTTGATCCCGGAGCGCAACGCCTATCGCCAGGCCTTGATCAGTCTCGATTCTTCCCGCCGCGCGGCTCAGGAATCCCGTGATGATGTCGTCGCCGGTGTTCGCGATGCCCAGCGCCAACTGGATGCGGTGCAGGCCTCCCTCGAGATTCAGATCCGGTCGGTGAGCCTGGCGGAACGCCGGGTCGAGAGCTCGGCCCTCAACCTTGAAGCGGGGCGCTCCGAGACGCGCGACCTGCTTGAGTCCCAGGAAGATTTCCTGGTGGCACAGAACGACCTCGCACGCCTACGGACGGATTTCGCCCTGGCTGCGTTGGCCTTGTATAGAGACATGGAACTGCTTCGGATTGAAGATAGTCTCGTCGTTGTCGACGCGGCTGCCCTGGATCAGGCAAAGGTGACCGCCGCCGCAGGAGCGGAAGCGGAGTTCGGGAAAGATGATCCTCAAACGACGAGTGAAGAGGAGTAAGCAAAGATGAGCAAGCGCAAGAAAAGCCGTACGTGGATTAGCCTTCTGGTCCTGATCGTTTTGACGGGAGCCAGTCTTGGCTGGGCCCGCAGTGCCGGTTACATCGGCGCCGCCGAAGTGCTGGAGGTGCGTGGCGCGACAGTCGAACGCGGACCACTTTCGATCACCGTTACAGAGAGCGGAAACCTTGAATCGGCGAATTCGACGGTCCTGTCGAACGAGCTGGAGGGGCGTACCACGATTCTCTACCTGATTGAGGAGGGGACCATGGTGGAGCCGGGTGATTTGCTCTGTGAACTGGACACGAGCAACTTGATCGACAATCGAGTTCAGCAGGAGATCAAGGTCCAAAGCGCCGAGGCCTCCAACATCAAAGCCGAGCAGAACTTCGAGATTCAGAAGAGTCAAAACGAGTCTTTAATCGCCCTTGCGGAACGGGAGCTTGAGTTCGCGAAGGAAGACTTGGTTAAGTACGACGACGGTGATTGGCCGCAGCAACGGCAGGTGGCCGAGGAGGCGATCCTCCTCGCCAACGAGAGCCTGACCTTGGCGCGCCAGGACCTTGAATGGTCAGAGAAACTGGCGGAGAAGGGGCTTCTGGCACAGACCCAGCTGGATGCGGATCGCCTTGGGGCGACTAGCGCGGAAGTCAGGCTCGCGCAGTCCACGCGTGATCTCGAGCTCCTGGAGGAGTACGAATACCCCCGCCGAAAAAAAGAGCTGGAGGCCGATCTTGTGGAGAAAGGGCGCGAGCTCGCCCGCGCGCGCCTAGAGGCAGCTGCCCGCATTGTCGACTTTGAGGCAGACCTGCGCAGCACGAAGGCAATGCTGGATCTCGAGACCCAGGAGCTGGCCGACATGTTGGGTCAGATCGACCTGGCTGTGATTGTCGCACCGGTGGCGGGCATGGTCGTCCACCACAAGGAGCGTAGTCGTTGGGGCAACGCCGAGCCCATCCGCGAGGGAACCGAGGTGCGCGAGCGCCAAAGCCTGATTCAGATCCCCTCGTCCGATCAGATGACCGCCGAGGTCAGCCTGCATGAGTACGTGCTTGAGAAGGTCCAGGCCGGTCTGCCTTGCCGTATCAACGTTGACGCGATCCCCGGGATCGGGTTTGACGGTGTCGTGAAGTTTCGTTCGGTGCTGCCGGATCAAAACTCCTTCTGGGCGAACCCGGACCTGCGTGTCTACCGTGCACAGATCGCGATCACGGAGGTCCACGAAGCCATGCGACCTGGCATGTCCTGCAGCGTGGAGATCCTCGTGGAGGAACTTGAGGACGCTACCTACATCCCCGTGCAGTCGGTCTTTCTGGACGCGGGCTCACCGGTCGTATTTGTCTCAAGCAACGGAACCTACGAGCGCCGTGAAGTCACAGTCGGCGCGAACAACGGCACGGTTGTTGTTGTCGAAAGTGGCGTGACCGAAGGCGAAATTGTCGCCCTTTCAGTCCCCGCGGGAATCATCCTGCGCCCCGCGGAAGACAGCACGGAGGAGGCTGACGATTGGCCGATTTTCGACCCCTCCGCCATGGGATCCGGTGGACCCGGCGGGCAAGCAGGCGCTCAGCGAGGCGGAATGCCCGGTGGTGTGTCGGGCGGAATGCCCGCTGGTGGGTCGGGCGGAATGCCCGCTGGTGGGTCGGGCGGAATGCCCGCTGGTGGGTCGGGCGGCCAGCCCGGCGGCGACCGCACTGGTGGAAAGCCTAGCGGAGACCAAGGTGCCCGACCGAGTGGCACCCAGGGCGGAGGCTCCCGTGGGGGCCAAGGAGGAAACCCCGGCGGATCTGATCAAAGCCGCGGAGGTCGGGGCGGAAGGGACGAGTGAATCCCTCACCTGATCAGACCCCGCCCTATGGCGGGCGCGACATTGTCGCGGGCTTCGAGGACGTCAAGCGCACCTATCGCATGGGCGACGAGCTCGTGCATGCTCTCGATGGTGTTAGCTTCGAGGTGAAGCGCGGCGAGTACTGGTCCATCATGGGCCAGTCTGGCAGCGGCAAGTCGACGTTGCTCAATGTCATGGGTTGCCTCGATCGTCCCACCGATGGCAACTATGTCCTGGCGGGTCGGGATGTGAGCACCTTGGACGATGATGAGCTTTCGGACGTGCGATCCACCAAGCTCGGCTTCATCTTCCAGTCTTACAATCTGATCCCGCAGTTGAACGTCCTCGAGAACATTCTCGTGCCGCTCTCCTATCAGGATGACCCGCCGGAGGATGGGGATGAGCGCGCGCGTCGATTGGCGCAGCGAATGGGTCTCGAAGATCGGTTGGGACACAAGCCTCTAGAGCTTTCCGGTGGTCAGCAGCAGCGCGTTGCCATCGCCCGCTCCCTCGTGAACGATCCTGAGTTGTTGCTGGCCGACGAAGCCACGGGCAACTTGGATTCCAATACCGCCGGCGAAATCCTCGATCTATTCGACGAGCTTTCGGCAGAGGGCAAGACCATCGTTTTCGTAACCCACGAACCGGAAGTCGCCAAGCGCGGCAGTCACATCTTGCGCATGCGCGACGGCAAGGTTGAAGAGGTCATTTTCCAGCGCGAACCCCTCTGGAAAGGACCGCAGTAGGCGAATCAAATCGTGAACGAAAACTCTCTCTTCCACGCCTTCAAGACCGGCGTCAACAGTCTCATGCTGCACAAGCTGCGTAGCCTGTTGACGACCCTCGGCGTCCTCTTCGGCACCAGCAGCGTGATTGCCATGTTGGCCATCGGCGAGGGTGCAAGTTTTGAAGCTCAGGAACAAATCAAGGCACTTGGCAGCCAGAACGTGATCCTGCGTAGTGTCAAACCGGTGGAAGATCCCAACCAGGGGTCCTCGTCAACGCGCGTGAGTTCCTATGGGTTGCTGGAGGACGACTTCAATCGGATCGACCAGACCTTCCCGGCAGTCGAGCAGGTCGTACCGGTGCGTGAGATCTCAAAGAACGTGCGCGCCGGGCCCAATGCCGTCGACGCTCGCATCCTCGCGACCCTACCGGCCTATCTGAAGGCGACCGGACGGTTGCTGTGGGAAGGCCGCTTCCTCTCCAGCGAAGACGATCGAACCCGTGCCAACGTCTGCGTGCTTTCTACCGAAGTTGCGCGACAGCTCTTCCCCTTCGACTCTGCCCTCGGCCAGAACATCAAGATCGGTCGTGAGTACTTCGAGGTGGTCGGAACGATCGCACCCCGCTTGCGCGCCAGTGACGATCCCGCAGAAGCGGGTGCGAGCATCACAGGCGAGGTCCTTATCCCCTTCGAAACGGCCAAGGGTTGGTTTGGAGTTCTCCAGGTCAAAATGCGCTCCGGCGGTCGCGACATGGAGGAGGTCGAGTTGCACGAAATGGTCGTCGCCGTTGACGCCCCTGAAAACGTGCTGATGGTGGCCAATGCCGCCCGCGAGATGCTGGCGCGATTCCACGCGAAGCGCGACTACGAGGTTGTCGTTCCCCTGGAACAACTTGCCATTGCCCAGCGCACCAAGGACATCTTCAATATCGTGCTTGGGTCAATCGCCGGTATCAGTCTCCTGGTCGGTGGTATCGGCATCATGAATGTGATGCTGGCAACGGTCACGGAGCGAACCCGCGAGATCGGCATCCGCCGTGCCCTTGGTGCCAAGAAGCACCACATCATCACGCAGTTCCTGATCGAGACGGTGGTCCTCTCCGTCGGCGGCGGGTTGCTCGGTGTGGCCCTCGGACTTCTGATCCCAGCCCTGGTGGAACACTTCGCCGAGATGCCCACGATCGTTACACCCCAGGCACCGGTGATGGCCTTTGTTATCTCCGCTGGCGTCGGCATCATTTTCGGGATCTACCCCGCTTGGCGAGCAGCCGCCATGGACCCGGTCGAAGCCCTGCGCCACGAGTAGCCGCGATTAGCCACAAGTCAATTCGGACCAACGTGTCCCTAGCAGCCCGTTGAAAAACAGCAACTCCTCGCTCGGCCCCCACAAATCGCCTGGCTGCGTTGTCGGAACCACCCGTGTAGGTACAGCTACGCGGAGAACCCGACGCCTTGCCCGGCAAT
>JBLHLB010000230.1:0-6647 GCA_047618505.1 Planctomycetota bacterium | reverse complement strand
CTCCAGCATCTACATCGACAAAGGGGGTCAGGTTTGTTCGGTGCACCGCAAGCTGGTCCCGACCTTTGAGGAGCGCCTCACATGGGCAGCGGGGGACGGCCACGGTCTGCGTGTCCACGAGCTCGCCGGCTTCCGCGTCGGGGCGCTCAACTGCTGGGAGAACTGGATGCCACTCGCCCGCGCCTCTCTCTATGCACAGGGCGAAACTCTGCATGTGATGCATTGGCCCGGGAGCCTGCGGAACACAGCGTCAACAACGCAGTTCATCGCCCTGGAGGGACGCAGTTACACCGTCTCGGTCTCCGGCCTAATTCGGGCAGAAGATGTCCCCCTCGATATACCGCACCGTGAACTCTTTGTCCCGACGGCAGGCGAGATGATTTCCGACGGCGGATCCTGCGTGGCGGATCCCCGGGGCGACTGGGTACTCGAACCTCAGGTCGGTGTTGAGAGCCTACGTCTGTGCGAACTCGACCCCGGCATGGTTCGGCGTGAGAGGCAGAACTTCGACCCGGCCGGCCACTACGCAAGACCCGACGTGTTACGGCTCGAGGTGGATCGAACCCGCCAAACTCTCGCGCGCTTCAAGGAAGTCGGCGATTAGCCCAGATGGTCGCGCAAGGTCTGCCCGCTTCCGCCGGCTGAATCCTGTGCCACCGGCTAGGCCTTCGTCCAGCGTCGCATGAAGGGCAGGGCCGTCTCGAGCACGTCGTCACGGGAAGTGAAGCAGTTGCGGTGCACGTTAGCAGCCTGCCTCAACCCATCGACCGCGGTTCCGAAGGCTTCAACGACGCACCAACCGTCGAACCCGGAGGTAGCCAAGCCCTCGCCAACGGCCGCCCAATCCACCATACCGGAGCCGAGGGTGCCGCGGTGACTCTCTGAGAAGTGCACATGCCCTAGGTGATCGCCGCAGGTCGCAAAGGCGTCCTGGTGGCTCTTCTCCTCCATGTGGGCATGGTGTGTGTCGTAGTGAATAGCGACTCCTGGGTGTCCAGCAAGGTCGACGATGCGACGCGCCTCCGTCGTTGTATTCACCAATTGAATCTCAAAACGGTTCAGGGGCTCCAGGCAAAGGGTTACGCCCGCTTCCTGTGCGCAGTCGCCAGCCTCAGCCAACACGTCCGCAGCGCGCTTGAGCTCTTCCTCACCCGGCAGTGCGTCGTGGAACAACTTGTGGGCCGCGTACAAGGGACCCCCGAGCACGGGACTCCCAAGAATATGGGCGCACTCGATCCGAGACTTGATGCGGTCGAGCCCAGCGCGGCGCAGGGAAGGGCTGGAGCTGCTGGGATCAGCCTCCGGCGTGGCCATCGCGATTGCTGTGCAGGCCAGCCCCGCGTCATCCGCTAACTGCCGGACCAAGTGATAGTGATCCACGGGCCCGTCGCCAGAGGGAATCTCAACGCCGTCGTAACCGAGGGCCTTGATTTTCTGCATCAGCGGTGCGTGCTCCGCCTCGACAAAGGTGGTCCAGAGCAACAGGTTGAATCCAAAGCGCATGGGAGTTCTCAGACGTCGTGAGAGAGGAGGAAATCGCGGGAGCGTGCATTGAACTCTTCAAGTACTTCCCAGTGCACCGCGTGACCGCAGGCGGAATAAGAAACCAGTTCGGCAGAAGGGATTCCGGCAGCGATCTCTTGAGAGAAAGCTAAGGGGGTGAAGATGTCATCCTCACCCGCCACAACGAGAGTCGGTGTGGAGATCGAGCCAAGCCGGTCGAAACAATCATGGGTGATGCAGGCATCCGCCTGGGCCTCAAATCCGTGCTGCGGTTGTGGAGCCGGGTTGACGCCGGCATCCGCCCGTCCCTGGGCGAGGTCTGCGCCAAAACGCTCGTAGTGAGGCGAAGCGAAGATCCAGAGCTGGATCAACTCCATGAAGTCCTCCGGGCGCATGTGTGCGCGGGCAGGTTTCATGTGCTCGAAGACTCGAATCGCGTAGGCGTTGAGTCGTGCCCAGGAGCTAATGATGACCTGCGACAACAGGAGTTCGGGACGCGCCAGGGCAAGCTCTTGGACAATCACTCCACCCATGGAAATCCCAGCCGCGTGAGCTTGCTTGATTCCCAGTGCGTCCGCAACCTCAGCCACGTCGAGTGCCATGCGAGCCGAGGTATACGGTCCCCTGGGCTTATCGGAGAGCCCGACGCCACGGTTGTCGATCAGGACACATTGGAAGTGCTGCTCGTACTCCGCGACGTGATCCGCCCAGACGCTACCGTCGGCCCCCAGGCCCATAACGAGCAGGAGCGGAGTACCGGAGCCCCTCAATTCGTAGTGAATCTGAACGCCGTCGCTGGTCGTGATACTGGACATGGGTTGAGCCTACTGGGCCTCGAGGAGTTGCCGCACGAAGGGGATGGCCTTGACGGCGTCCACTTCCGTCGTCGGGCAAAAGCAGAAATCGAAACAGCACCAGGTCAAGTCGTCCCAGATAGGTGCGAGGGCTGTGAGCACCGAGGGGAAGTCGACGTTGCCCGTTCCAAAGGGACTGTGGGTGCTTGTTTCTTCTCCGTGCAACGTTCCATCGCAATCGATCAAGTGCACATGCCCGATCACGTCACGGACACGTTCGGCGTACTGGGCTTCTCCGTCGGGAAGCAGTTCGGGAGAGCCAACTTGGCGCGCGCCAATCACCGCTCCCATGTGAGCGTGGCTCGTATCAAAGAGCAGACGGAACGAGGGATGATCGACCGCCTGTACAAGCGCCAGCACTTCCGACGGCTTGTTGAGCCAAAATCCGGGCTCGAATTCCCACACGATCGTCACTCCTCTTTCGCTCGCACGGGAAGCGGCCGCTAGCCAGGTCTTGACGAGGTTGTCAAAGCGACGGGCGTAATCCCCTGGCTCGAGCTTCCCGGGAGGCGAAACGGTGTCGACCCGCAAGATCGTGATACCCATACGCTCACAGAAGGTAAGCATGGGGTCCAAGGCCCCCAGGTAGGCGCTCGGCTCCACCTCCGCCGGGGGAACGCTCCTGAAGTCGGGGGCATAGCCGGAGATGCCCAGACCAAGACCGCTGATGCGCGCCTTCAGCTCGGCGCACGCAGCAGCCGTCCGGTAGTCATCCGGATGCGGGTGGGGTTGAAAACCGTTGATCTCAACACCGTCGTAACCAGCCTTGGCCGCGTACTCGAGGAAGCGCTCGAAGCTCCAGGGCTCCTTCTCAAATGGACCAAAGGAGAAGGCCCAGCTACCGAGGGAGAACAGGGGGATTTTCATGACACGATCGGGAGAAGGTTGCGCTCGATCCAGACCCAGTCGTCGATGGTCACCTGATCCGGATCCGGTATAGCTCGGTCGCTCTCGTCTTCGACAACGATCCAGCCTGCGTAGTTGGTTTCCACAAGGAAGCGAGTGATGGCGAGATAGTCGATCACGCCCTTCCCCATCTCGGCCCACGCGCCATCGACGGTCATGTCCTTGTAGTGAATGTGCTGCACCAGATCCCTGTGCTTCCGAATCATCTCCAGAGGGTCCATTCCAACCCGAGCGATGTGCCCGCAGTCCGGGACCCAACCAAGAGAACCCCCAAGTGCCGCAAGCAAGACTTCGTAGTCAGGGGCGGTCCTGAAGATGGAGGCATCCGGCGAGTTCGGGTGGTAAGCGCTGGGGATATTGCGAGCTTCAGCCCTAGCAGCGATTTCGTGCACACAGGCCAAGAGGTTTCCCTGACGCTCTCGGAGTTGCAGCGCGTCGTCCGGCCGAGAAGTCGGCATCTGGCAAAGGTTGAGCAGTGTCCCGGGGAAGTGTGCGAGGAAGTCCAGGCACTCGTCGGCGCGTTCGCGCTCCGCGGGCGTCTCCTCCAGAGAAAGCCAGTCCTCAACCAGGCAGAGGCCAGCCAATTGAATTCCACTCTGGGCGAGGGCTGCGGATAGGGCGCCGGGCTCGCCCAGGGCACCTAGATACTGCGTCTCTGGCTCTACTCCGTTGAATCCAGTCTTGGCAAGCAAACCCAATATGTGGTCGAGCTTGCCGACGTAATCCCCCGACATTTGCCAGGTATAGGTCTGGCAGGCGATCCGTACGTTTTTCATCAATCAGCAGGTCCCGGATGCTGGGCGAGTATCAAGGGGCGTGATAGGCGAAGGTTCGTCGCCCGGCAGCAATGCCCACATACATTAGCAGACCGGCTCTGCCAGGCCCAGGTTTCAGAGCCAGCTGCCCCATACGCGAGGTCCCATTCCCTAGGTCTAGTCCTGACCGTAGTAGGAATGCTTTCCGTGCTTGCGCAGGAAGTGCCGCGCGAGGAGATACGAGGGCAACTCCAAGGCACCCGGATCCAGACTCATGGTTCGCTGCGCCATGTCCGCGATGGCCTCTAGGGCTTGCGCCGTATCCAATGCCTCGTCAGCTGTCGAACCCCAGGAAAAGGGTCCGTGGTTGCGCACAAGGACGGAGGGGATCTGAACCGGGTCCAGGCCTGTGAAGCGCTCAATAATGACCTGCCCGGTTTCCCATTCGTACTCGCCTTCGACTTCCGCACGCGTCATCGCACGCGTCACAGGAACTGGACCATTGAAGTAGTCCGCGTGGGTCGTCCCGAAACAGGGGATGTCGCGCGCCGCCTGGGCAAAGGTCACCGCCGCGCGGGCATGGGTATGGACGACGGAACGAATTCCGGAGGCACCGAAGGCCTGAAATAGAGCGCGGTGGGTCGGCGTATCTGAAGAAGGCTTCAGGTCTCCCTCAACGACCTCGCCCGCGAGATCCACAAGGACCATGTTCTCCGGTGTCAGGTCGGAGTAGCTCACGCCACTGGGCTTGATGGCAAAGACCCCGACCTCGGCGTCGAAGACGCTGACGTTCCCAAAGGTCAAGTCCACGAGCCCGGTTCCGGCTAGACGTCGATTGGCTTCGGAGCACTCGACGCGGATAGCCTGGTGCCGTGTTGAATTGGTGGGCGACATACTTAGTCCACGCAAATTGCGCGCTGTTGTTCCTTGATGCGAAGCAGGTCCTTCATCACTTGCCCCAGGTCCCGTACCTGTACTCCCCCAAAGGAATCGTGCAACTCCCCGTAGAGGGCAAAGAGTTGGTCGTACACGGCACGATGGGCTTGGTTCGGTTTGTAGCTTACGCTTTGAACTCCGGTCATGGCTGCCTGGGCGCTGGGGAAATCGGCATGGCCCCCCGCAGAGCGACCGGCAACCACAGAAGCCGCGACCGCTGCACCCAGGGCACAGGCCTGGGAGGAAGCCGAGACCTGCATCGTGCGCCCGGTGATGTCTGCGTAGGCCTGCATCAGAAAAGGGTTCTTCTCGGCGATCCCTCCGCAACAGACGATGCGGTCCACGGCCACGCCATACTCGGAAATACGCTCGAGAATCATGCGCGCGCCGAAGGCCGTCGCTTCGACCAGGGCGCGATAGATTTCCGCGCGGCTCGTGTGCAGCGTTTGCCCAAGAATCAGACCGCTCAAGCGCTGGTCAACGAGCACCGTTCGGTTGCCGTTGTTCCAATCGAGGGACAGCAACCCACTCTCGCCGGGCAGTTGCCCCTGGGCTTCCTCCGTGAGCTGTCCGTGCAAGCTTTCGTCGCCCCCGCACACGACCTCCACCCACCAGTTAAAGAGGTCGCCCACGGCGGATTGGCCAGCTTCGATTCCGCTGAACCCGGGGAGAATGGAACCGGGAACGATTCCACAGATGCCAGGGATGTCTTGGACCACGTCCTGTTTCACAACGGTGCAATCGCAGGTGGATGTTCCGATCGCCTTGACCAGAACGCCTTCGCCGACACCGGATCCAATGGCACCGTAGTGCACATCCATTTGTCCGATCGCAATCGGAATGCCCACGGTCAAACCGGTCACCCCAGCCCACTCCGAACAAAGTCCACCGGCGGACTGGGAGGCGTCGTAGGCTTGTTCAAAGAGGCGATCACGAAGACCCGCAAGCTTGGGGTCTAGCTGCGTGAGAAACTCCTTGTCCGGCAGGCCGCCCCATTCCGCTCCATAGAAAGCCTTGTGACCGGCTGCACAGACGCCGCGCCTGGCCTTGGTCGGGTCGCTTACCCCCGCGAGGACCGAGGGAATCCAGTCCGTCAGCTCGATCCAGCTGTGGGCCGCATCAAACACGTGCGGCGAAGTCTTGAGGCAATGCCAAATCTTGCTCCACCACCATTCCGAAGAATAGGTATTCCCGCAGCGCCGCACGTACTCAGGTCGCAGCTCCCGCGCGAGCTCTGTGATGCGGGCCGCTTCCCCATGGGCCGTGTGGTCTTTCCAAAGCCAACATTGAGCCGCCAGGTCATCCTCAAATCCGAGTTGGAGGCCAAGGGCTGCATTGGTGCGGGTAACTGGAAGAGGACTAGAACCCGTCGCATCGACGCCGATGCCGATCACGTCGCTAGGGTTGAAGCCCGGGACCTCGCCGGTGGCCTTTGCGAGCACACCGCATAGAACAGCCTTGAGCCCAGCCAGGTAGTCGCCGGGATTCTGGCGGGCAACGTTCGCATCGCGTGCTGACAACAGCACGCCTTTTTCCCCGCTCGGATAGTCGAAGGTCGCGGTCGCCACCTCATGTCCATCGCCGCAACGCACCAAGAGGGCACGAACAGAATTCGTCCCGTAGTCAACTCCAATGGTATAGGCCATGCTTGCGGTGTCCCGGGGGACTGGTGAACTGAGGATGAGGCTTGCTG
>JBLHLB010000229.1:0-6656 GCA_047618505.1 Planctomycetota bacterium | reverse complement strand
TCCTCCTCCGGTGCCCCAGCCAGACGAGCCAGGGCTGGTCGCACGAAGACCTCAAGGCCCAGGAGGCTTGCCACGGGATTGCCCGGCAGGCCGAAGACGGGCTTGTCCCCTTTCATTCCAAACCAGATCGGTTTGCCCGGCTTGATGGCAACCTTGTGCAGCACGCGCTCGATCCCGAGTCGCTCAAAAGTCGCCGCTACGAGGTCATATTTGCCCACGGAAACTCCCCCGGTGGTGATCAGCGCGTCGCCTTCCTCGAGGGCCTCGGAGAAGGCTGCCTCCAAAGCAGCTGCGTCGTCCGGAACGATTCCGTGGCGACGCACGCGGTGTCCCCAGGCCTGACATGCGGCCTGTAGGTAGAGGGTGTTGCCTTCGCGAATTTGCCCACTGGCTGGAGTCTCTGAGGCGGGGACAAGCTCGTCGCCGGTGGTCAGAATCGAAACCGTCACCGACTTGAAGACGGGCACGGGGTCGAGCCCAATGCTCGCCAGAACCGAGAGATCCGCGGCCCCCAGACGCCTCGACGGCCCATAGACGGTGCGACCGCGCCTGAGAATTGTGCCCAGGTGTTCGACATGTCGCTCTGGCTGAACGGCAGCCTCAAAGTGGACTTGATCGCCATCCGTGCGCGTTCTTTCCACCTGCTCGACCGCGTCGCATTCGGGCGGCAGCTCAGCCCCGGTGAAGATGGACACGCAGCACCCTGGGGGCACGCTGCCTTCAAAGGGGACGCCGGCTCGGGATTCCCCCACTAGGCGCAGGCTGCCGGGCTCTGCCAGATCACCTGAGCGCAGGGCAAAACCGTCCATCATGGACTTTTCGAAGGGCGGCATGTCGACGTCCGCCACCGCCGGCTCCGCCAGGATGCGGCCGGCAGCCTCGGCCAGGGGTACTGTTTCGCAATTGTGGGCCGCGGGGACGCGCCCGAGGATCTGCGCCAGAGCTTCGATCGGGGTCAGCATCGGCGCATGCTATTGGCCCCGGTGGCGGCCAGCCACAGTCTCCTTACGCAAGTGAGCGCTTGGGGCGTCCAGGGGGCCCCGAGGTACCGGTAAGATGCCCTTGTAAAATAGTGAGCTTCGGTTGCCGCATATGATTGCGCTCGCCCACGCAGACCCGCCTGTTCAACACCCCTCCCGTGCAAATTCAGTCGCCCCACATCTCCGGTCGCCGGCCCAACGCCGCCCCGGACTGCCCTCCTCTCCTCCTTCGCCCCAGCCTCATTCTTGTTGGCCGACTGGGTCGGGGCCTACTGACCGGCCTGATGCTGGTGGGACTGGTCGGATTGACGCCGGCCTGCTCCAAGACGAGTCACGGCGAGGAGATCCCGTCCGTTGACCCCCAAGTCACCGGCGGCGTACGCACACGCGAGTTGCCCAAGGTTCGCGTCGCCTCCGTGATCCGGCGCGAGATGGTGCGCGACCTGGAGACGATGACCAAGCTCGAGTCTGAGAACGAGATCGAGATCTTCCCCCTCTCCGGCGGCGTGGTCACCGCAGTCAACGTAGAAGAGGGTGACTCAGTCAAAGCCGACCAGGTCTTGGCGCAGCTCGACGAGCGCGATGAGGTCCTGATGGTCGACGAAGCAGACGTCGCGTGGAAGGAGTCCCAAAACACTCTGCTCCTGCGGGAATTGGCGGCGCAGGAAACCGAAGAGCGCATCCAGGGTGCGCTCCTCGCGGCTGAACAGGCGGAACGCAGCTACCAGCGCAGCCTGTCCCTCTTCGAAGGGGAAAACAGCGTGGCTAGTGGCCTCTCCAGACAGGCCCTGGAGGACAGTCTCCTGGCGCGCGACAGGGCCCTCAACGAACACAAGCTGGCGGTCCTCGCAAAGGACAAGGCAGAGCTGGATGCCGAGCTCGCCGAGACAACGGTCAAGCGCGCCTTCGTCGGTCTTGAGCGTGCGCGCTTGACCCTTTCCCATCGTCAGGTACGAGCTCCCTTCGCCGGCGTGATCGCCCGCCGTGACCTGCGTGTGGGCGCCAACGCAGGAACGGCCACCGCTGCTTTTGTGCTGTCCGATGTGAACGCCCTACAAGCTGTCTTCGCGCGCCCCCAGGAAGAGCGCTCCCTGTTCCAGAATGGCCTCGACGCCACCAATGACGATGGCTCTCTCCAGCTTCCGATCAGCGCCACCGCGGAGGCTATTCCGGGGGTCGAGTTCACCGGGCGGGTCCTGCGCATCAGCCCCACGATCGACAGTGATTCCGGTCAGTTCCGCGTGACCGCACGGCTTGATGACCCCGACCGACCCGGCGCTGCGCGTCTTCTCCCGGGCATGCTCGTGCGCATGAAGATCACCACGGATCGCCACCCGGATGTGTTGGTGGTTCCCAAGCGTGCCCTGCGCCGCGAAGGAGATCGCCGCTTTGTCCTTGTGGTCGACCCCGCAGCCGCGGGCGAGGGGCAACAAGCTGGACTCCTACGGGAAGTCGATGTCCGAGAAGGCTTCGACAGCGATGAATTTACGGAGGTCCAGGCCCTGGATTCCATGGGATTGAACGTCGACGACTTGGTCGTCGTCATCGGTGGACGAGACTTGGCCGGGGGCGACAGTGTCACCCTCGATAGCCCTGGGTCGGAAGACGACAGCGCTGCTCCCGTCGAGCCTGGGGAATCTGGGCCCCAGGACGCAGCGCCCACAGACGAGTCCTCATCCGACGACAACAGCGGAGAGTAGGCGTGAAAACTCAAAGCGATCGCGGCGCGCCGGAAAAAGGCGTCCTCGCCTTCGTCACCACCCGCCCCGTGGCCATCACGATGCTCGTGTTGGCCATGGTGATGTTCGGTGCGGTGTCGTTGTCGAAACTGCCCCTCGACCTCCTGCCGGAGATCAGCTATCCGACGCTGACGATCCGCACAGCTTGGCCCGGCGCTGCCCCCGAGGACATCGAGGAACGCATCTCCGAAAAGGTCCAGGAGTCACTCAGTACTCTGGATGACCTGGTGCGCTCGACTTCCATCAGTCGCGCCGGTGTGTCCGATGTGCTGCTGGAATTCGACTGGGGTACGCGCATGACCTTTGCGGTCCAGGATGTGCGCGAAAAACTCGACGGCGTGTTTCTGCCTCAGACGGCAGAGCGCCCACTGATCCTACGCTACGACCCCAACCTCGATCCGATCCTACGCATCGGCATGCGCGTCCCGGGCGGTGAAGTCGCAGGCACGGAAGAGGAGCGGGAACGGCAGTTGATCCAGCTGCGTTGGCTCGCGGAGAACCGCGTCAAGCGCGAGCTTGAGTCCATGGAAGGCATCGCCGCCGTGCAGCTGCGCGGTGGCCTCGAGGAGGAGATTTGGATCTCCGTCGATCCTCAACGCTTGGCTGCAAACAAGCTCGACCCTGCGGAACTCTCGAGGCGCCTCGCTGCGGAGAACATCAACGCCAGCGGCGGCTCCCTCCTGGAGGGAACCAACGAATACCTGGTACGCACGGTCAACCAGTTCCGCTCTATCGAGGAAATCGAAGACCTGCCGGTAGCCACCCGCGGCAGCTCCACGATTCGGTTGCGGCACGTGGCCAAGGTCTCGCGCACCCATGAGAAGCGCGAAGTCGTCAGCCGCATCGGTGGTGCCGAATCTGTCGAAATTGCGATCTACCGAGAGGCTGGCGCCAACATCGTGCAGCTCGCCCAGGGCGTAAAGGACATCGTCTTTGGCACTGAGAAGCAGCAGCTCAAGGCTGCTGAGCTGAAGGCCCAGGACCGCAAGCCGCGCTTCGACGAACGCGGCGAAGTGGAGTTCCTCAGCTGGCGCTTGCGCGAGGAAGCTCAGCTTGAGTTGCTCTCTGATCAGTCAATCTTCATCCGCGACGCTGTCGCCGACGTGAAGAACGCCGCCATCATGGGCGCTTTCCTCGCTATCGCCGTAATCTGGGCATTCCTGCGCCGCTTCTCTGCCACGCTCATCATCGGCATCTCGATTCCGATCTCGATCCTGGTGACCTTTGCGCCGATGTTCCTAGCCGGTGTGAGCCTGAACATCATGTCCCTGGGTGGCCTGGCGCTCGGGGTGGGCATGTTGGTGGATAACGCCATCGTTGTGCTCGAATCAATCGCGCGTTGTCGCGAGGAAGGCGATCCCCTGGACCGTGCCGCCATCCGCGGCGTGACCGAAGTCGCGGGCGCCGTCATCGCCTCGACCCTTACGACGGTCTCCGTCTTCGCCCCGATCGTCTTCGTGACCGGGATCGCGGGCCAGATCTTTGGCGACCAGGCCCTGGCGGTCGTCGCCTCCCTGGCGGTCTCCCTCATCGTTGCCGTGCTCTTCATCCCCATGCTCGCCTCGCGCCCTTGGTTGGCGATCGAGGAAGAGAAGGCCACCGCCGCCGAGGGCGAGTCGAAGAAGAAGGCTCTCGCTGACCGCCCCCCCTTGCCCTGGCACGGACTCACGTGGTCCGTGGAGTTCTTCGCCGAGAACCTGCTACTCATCGGCGGCCGCTGCGCGATCTTCCTGGCGGGCCTGCTCTTTAGCCTCCTAGCCTTAGTCGTCGTCGGCATCGGAAAGCTCTTCCGGTTGGTCACGTGGCCCTTCTCTAAGATCTTTGACCTCGGCTACGGCGCGATCGAGAGCGTCTATCCGCGCATCCTCAAGATCGCCCTGCGCGTGCGCATCCTGATTGTGCTCCTCGCAGGGGTGCTGCTCTACGCCACGAGCCAACGCGTCTCACACCTAGGAGTGGAGCTCTTGCCAGAAATCCACCAGGGCGAATTCACAGCCTTCGTGCGACTCGATGCAGGCAGTCCCCTGGTCCTGACGGACGAGGTCATGGGCGAGCTGGACAGCGAAGTGCGACGCCTGGCTGGCGTAGCCAGCACGGCCTTGGCCTGCGGTGTCGAGTCAGACACCTTGACGCGCGAAATCGAAGGCTCCCACACGGCCCGCCTGACCGTGCGGATGGACGACGTTGGCCGCAGTGCAGAGCGAGAAGAGAGCCTGGCCGACAACGTGCGCGCCCTCCTCAGCTCCCACCCCGCGGTGCAACAGGTCGACATCTCGCGCCCGACACCCTTTGCCCTGGCATCACCGATCGCCGTTGAGGTCCTGGGATTCGACCTGGCTGCTATCGAGGCGGTTGGCGAGGAGGTTCGTCAACGGCTCGAAGCCCTCGATGTCCTAAGTGATGTTCGCTCCAGCGTTCGACCGGGATTCCCGGAGGCTAGGGTGACCTTCAACCGTGAGAAGACCCTGGAGCTTGGGCTCGACCTTGCATCCGTCAGTCAGCTGGTCCGCGACCAAGTGCTCGGCAACGTCTCCACACGCTTCCGTGAGGGGGAGGAGCGTATCGCCGTGCGCGTCATCGCTGACGCCGAGGTGCTCTCTACCATCGACGCTGTCATGGAGCTTCCCGTCAACCCGTCGGCGGATTCTCCGGTGCCCCTGCGCTCCGTGGCGAGTGTTGAGATCGTCCAGGGCCCCGCGGAGATCCGCCGTATCGGCAATACGCGTGCGGTGGTTGTAAGCGCCACAGCCGGCGATCTGGACCTGGGCGGTGCATCAGCACGCATCGAAGAGGCTCTTGCAGACTTGGTCATTCCCGCCGACATCACCGTTGCTCTAGGGGGACAGAAGCGCGAGATGGATGAAGCCCAAAGCTCCTTGAACTTTGCGCTCATCCTGGCGGTGTTCCTGGTCTACGTCGTGATGGCGAGCCAGTTCGAATCCCTGATTCAACCGATGGTGATCCTCTTGACCGTGCCCCTAGCGGGCGTCGGCGTCATCTTTGGACTCGAGCTCCTGGACGTACCCCTCTCGGTGGTCGTGTTTATGGGCTTGATCATGTTGGCCGGTATCGTCGTCAACAACGCCATCGTTCTGGTGGATCGCATCAACCAGCGGCGCGCCGATGGGCATGCAGTGGATGAGGCTATCCTCGAAGCGGGACTGGCGCGGCTACGCCCTATCCTGATGACGACTCTGACGACCATTCTGGGGCTTCTGCCCTTGACCGGCTGGCTCAGCGGTATCCCCTACCTGGGTGCCTTCGGTGCCGGCGAAGGCGCGGAAATCCGCGCGCCCATGGCCATCACAGTGATCCTTGGCCTGGCGACCTCAACGCTCTTGACGTTGATCGTTATCCCCACCGCCTACTCCCTTGTTTCAAGGTCGGCCCCACGGTCCGCCCCGAAAACTCACGCCTAGCAAACCCCTAGGGGTCACGGCCGGAGGCATTCCCATGAGCTCTTCTCAACCGACTTCCGAAGTGGAAACCGAAGCGACCCCTGACACTGGAGAGACGCGCGGCGTTTTTGCGCTCCTGGTTGGGCACCCCATCGCACTCTCCGTGATGTTCACGACGCTGATCGTCGTGGGCATCATCGGGTACATGCGCATTCCGCTGCAGCTCCTGCCTTCGGGCTTTGCGGAGCCGCGGCTGAACATCTATGTGATCCACCCGGACTCCAGCGCGGAGGAGAACGAGGAACAGATCGCGCGGGTCATCGAGGAGCAGCTGCGCACCCTCACGGGCATCGAGCAGATCTACAGCAACTCCTCCGATGGCGCGGTCATGATGCGCGTGTCCTTCAGCGGTGACCAGGACATGGACCTGGCCAAAGCCGAGGTGCGCGACCGCGTGGAGCGCGCCCGCCCGCTGCTGCCGAGCACGGCTGAGAACCCCGCCATGTGGACCGAATCGGCCTCTACTCTGCCGATTTCAT
>JBLHLB010000228.1:0-6740 GCA_047618505.1 Planctomycetota bacterium | reverse complement strand
CCTACCTTTTCGTTTGCTCGGGCTCTCTTTATGGGGGGTACCCCACAACCCACATGGCTTCGTTTCTGAAACCGCTCGAGTGGATGCTCGGGAATTTCTCCGTTGATATGGGGATCGACTTGGGCACCGCGAACACCCTTGTTTGTGTGCGCGGTAAGGGCATCATTTTGAATGAGCCCAGCGTTGTCGCCGTCAAGAAGGGGACCAATGAGGTCCTGCTGGATGGCATGGCCGTGGGGAACCAAGCAAAGCAGATGCTCGGCAAGACGCCGGGCTTGATTGAGGCCATTCGACCTCTCCGGCACGGGGTTATTGCCGATTTTGAGGTGACGGAGAAGATGCTCCGCTACTTCATCTCCAAGGTTCACGAAGGGCGCACGTGGGTGAAGCCCCAGGTTGTGATCTCGGTCCCTACGGGGATTACCGACGTCGAGCGGCGCGCTGTTGTGCACTCGGCCGAACGCGCCGGCGCACGTCGCGTCTACCTGATCGACGAACCCATGGCTGCCGGTATCGGCGTCAATCTTCCGGTGACGGAAGCGCGCGGATCCCTGATCGTCGACATCGGTGGCGGTACCACGGAGATTGCCGTTTTGGCCCTGGCTGGCTCGGTGGTTTCGACCTCCCTGCGCGTGGCCGGCGACGAGCTGGACGACGCGATTGTCAGCCACATCCGACGCTTCCATAACCTTCACATCGGTGAGCAGACGGCGGAGCGCATCAAAATAACCATCGGTTCCGCATTCCCCATGGAGCAAGAACTCTCCATGGAGGTCAAGGGACGCGACACCGTCACGGGTCTGCCCAGTCGGGCCACTGTGACCTCGATCGAGATCCGCGAGTCCCTGAGCCATCCGATTCGTCAGATCTGCGAGCACATCCGCCAGGTGCTTGAAGAAACGCCCCCGGAAATCTCCGCCGACCTGGTGGACTCCGGCGTGACGATTGTCGGTGGCGGTGCCCTGCTCTACGGCATCGCTCCTGCGATTGCAGACTTCCTGGGCGTGCCCGCTCGGGTGGCCTCGGACCCGCTCACGGCCGTAGCCCGTGGCACCGGTGTTTTCCTCGACAAGCTCGAGATCTTCTCGCGCGTGCTTTCCTCCGACGACGACTAGCGACCAGCCGGGTCCGGATGCGTATCCTCTGGATACACACCATGGACTCGGCACCTCGGAATTCGATTAGGAAGCGTTTAGACATGGGCGATCTCGCCTGCGGGCGATTCCCTAGCGGCGACGTTGCTCCCGTAGGTCGGCTTGATGTCGGCCCGGCGCGGGGAACCTTGGTTATGTGGCGTGGGCCCGTGTGGTGCCCAAGGCCAACGCTGTGGTCAGAAATGGTTCACGGGAACATCGCTAGTGGGTTGAGCCAACCGTGAACGTAAGACAGGCACGCTCAGCACGCTTTCTCGTTTGGTGTGCGCTCCTGCTCCTGGCCCTCCGGCCAGTGGCACCTGTGCAGCTCGCTGTCCAATGGCTAACGGCGCCCCTGCGATTGGCAGCGGAGTTGGCGGCGCCCTTGCGCATCTTTGAGCGCCGCTCTCTGCTCGCAGCTGAGCGCGACCTAGCCAGCACGGCCCCGGATGAGGTGCGCCTTAGCGTTGCCCTCAAGCGCGACCTCCAACGCCGTGCCGAGCCCTCGGACCCGAACCTGCGCCAGGGACGAACGCTCGTGGGCGGCGAAGTACGAGGCCGTGACGCCAGCAGCGAAGACCGCATCCTGGTTCAGCTCTCGGACATCACCGGCATCGTGCCGGGTTTACCGGTGGTCTGTGGCAATGCCTACGTCGGGCGCGTGCTTGATGTCCTGGCGGACCCAACGCCCACGGGCCTCGATTCACCTGTCCCCACATGGGGAACGGCCCTGGTGGAGCTGGTCACGGCTGCGGGCTTTCACATCGGTGCGAGTGTCGCCGGTGCCGGGGCAGATGGTGGTCCGGTCTACTCCACCGTTGGAGGTCTCTACGTTTCCTCCGAGCGCAGACCCCGTGCGGAGGACGCGCGCTTCCTGGCCCTGCACAACCCCTCGGATCGCAAGCTGCTGAAGGGACTTGTGTGCGTCGATGAGCTCTTCGACGACACCGAGACCTTCTCGCAGCTGTCGCGTGGCTTCATCCTAGGGAACGCCGAGCGGGTGCCCGACGGAGGTTGGCGGGTGCAGCCGCGTATCGACTACGAAGACGGCCTGTTTTACGTCGTGATCCTCGTTCCAGAGGACGCCCGCGGCGGCGTTGAAGAGCCCGGTAGTTTGTCGTCGCGAGCCAGTTGGAAGCGCGCGCGAGCCCTCGTCGGCTCCGACCCTTCGCCCTGGCGGGAAGCTGGTGTGATCAACGCCGGATCTCTTGCGGGAGTTGAAGTCGGCGCGGCGGTGACCGCCATCGGCCAGCGTCTCGTGGGTCGCATCTCCGCCGTCGGTCCCACCAGCGCACGGGTCGCCTTCGTAGGGGACCCCGGCTTCCAAGTTGTTGCCGTTGCCCGCGTCCCAGATTTCTCCGAGCCCCTGGTCCTGGGCCGGTTGGTTTCCATAGGGCGCGACAAGCAAACGGGCCAGGTGCTTCTGCGCTGGCTGTCGCGCGTGGAACAGAGCCTTCCCGGCAGCGGCTCCCACGTGGAAGCGCAACTATTCACAGGCTCCGGAGATCCCGGGCTTGAGAGTGGCTTCTATCTCGGCGAAGCAACCCTGCCGCGCGCCGAGGAAGGTCCACTGATCGTTCGACTAGAGGGGGACTTCGCACCTCATCTTCTGCGTACCCTCTACGTGCGCATCGAGTCCGCGCGCGGGGAGTTCGAGCCGCGATGATCCTGCCCCGCACCACGCCTCGCCGGGCCATGTCCAGGCGCACAGGCAAGTTACCCTGGTTGCTGTTGCTGCTTTGGAGCACGTGGCTCTTTGCCTTCCAGGGTCGCATCGCCGTGCACGGCAATTGGGGGGACTGGGCACCGGATCTGGGCCTGCTCCTAGTGCTATCCCTGGATGCGCGCGTTCCCCGCGAATTGGCCTGGCGGGTGGCCTGCGTCGTCGCCCTGGCACGCATCGCCACGAGCGCTGATCCGCCCCTGGCTATCCTTGTTGGCTATCTCGGTCTGGTGGGCTTCGCAGGCCCCCTGCGGGAGCTAGTGCTTCTGGACGGGCCGCTCGCACGTGCTCTCTTCGCCGCACTGGCGACCTTGACCCTGGGCTGCTTCCTGGTGATCACCCAGGGAACCTTGCAGCCTGGCGTTTCCTATGGCGCGGGTTTCGGTCCCACGGCCCTGGAGTCCTGTTGGCGTTCCGCCGTGTCCACGGGGGTTATCGCCCTGTTCTTCCTGCCCTACCTACGTGGCCTGCCGGGCCTTTCCCCCCTTCTTCGGACGGGTCGCTAATGGGTCGTCGGATTCAACCTCTGCTACTCATATTGCTCCTTGGTGGAGTAGTGCTTGTCGCGCGCCTGTGGAACATCCAGATTGTGCACAACGCTGTCTGGGCGGACGAGGCGGCACGCCTGCTTCACTCCGGTCATGTCTTGAAGTACGAGCGTGGTCGCATCTTGGCCAGTGACGGCTCCGTGATGGTGCGCGACAAGCCGACCTATCACCTATTCTTGGTCTACCGCGACTTCCGTCGCAGCCATCCCCTGGGCCAGGTCGCCCACGCGCGCTCGCTCCTGGAGGGTCGTGCTGTGTCCCTGCCGGACACGGCGGAGCGGCTAGAGGAGTGGGCACTGGATCTCGTGCACCTCACGCCTGAGGAGATTGAGAATTGGTCCCTAGGTGATGCCCTCGTGGCAGAGGGCTGGAACGAGCCGGCCCTGGAGGGGGATCGACAGATGCGCCGTGATACGGCTCGCAGTGAGCACCGCCGGCAGCGCGTGGCGGACCTGCACTTCTACCTGCGCAATCTCCTAGGCCTCGAGAGCCGCCAATGGCGTCTCGTGGATAAGCGCATCAAACGCAGCGACGGACAGGTTTCCTTCCTGAGCGTGGCCGCTGCGGAGCACGGAGAAACGGAAGAGGAGCTGCTGCTCGACCTGCGGGTGCGTCTGGTCGAATCCATGCAGCAGCTGAGTCGCTTCGCGGTTCTGGCTCGACTGGAAGAGGACGGCATTCACGCCTCAGATGCAGACCTTGAGGGGCTGCTTCCCCTGGATTTGGCGATCGGTGAAATTGAGCGCGCACGCCGTTTTGTCGAAGACGCCGCGGCCTCCAAGCTCTTCGCCGAAGCGGCTGGCTTCTCGGCCGGTCGATTGACTCCAGAGACTCTGCTTACGCACATCGATCTGCAGTGGATCGCGGATCTATTTGCCTGGGACGAAGAGCGTCTGGGGGAATGGGCGGAGACCGCGAGGAATGGGTGGACAGCGAGTTGGCGTGACGGCTGGGCCCTGCCGCGCCTGCACGCGGACCTCGTTTTGGATAAGACCCGCTCGGCCACGCCGGAGGACGTACTCGATCGTTTGACGGCTCTCTTCAGTTATGAGGGCGGCGTAGGAGATCGGCTGGACGCCCGCTTTGAACCGGAACAGGAGGCTTTGAATTGGGAGCTGGAGGAGCGCCAGTGCGTCCTGGATTCCCTGGAGGAGTGGTTGGCCGTGGATGTGCCCTTGCGCCTCCAGCAGCAACGTCTGCTGCCTTTCCGTGATCCGGAGCTACGCAGGCTCGCGCGCGAATTGCGTGACGAAGAAACCCTCTCCGCCCTCGATGCTTTTCAAGTGCGGCCGAATCCCTGGGAGCTCTTGGATGCGGCCGTACCCGTGTCGTCCCTGTACCCGAAGCCGACACCGATGATCGAAGTGGGGGACTTGGGCACTTGGCTGATGCCGAGCCTTGCAGCCCGTGTCGCGGGAGTCTCTGATGGTGTGCGCCTAGGTCGGCTCTTTGCTGCGCCCAAGCGCAAGCGCTCCCAGGAGGACTTGGCCTTCGAACTCACGCGGCGCATGGCTCAGCGCTGGGACGCGGCCTTTCAGGATGGGCTTTCGGCCCTGTTGGACGAGTTGATCGACTCTGCCGATGGGCCGCGGGAGCTCAGCTCAGAGGGGCTCCTGGTGATCGCGCCCTCGCGTCGCGACAGGGCCATTGAACGTGCGGACTACTATCTCAAGGACTTTGGCCTGCGCCCGCGCGCGTTGACGCGCACGGAACCGGACTACGAAGTGGTCCACATCTTGACGCGCTTCGCTAAAAGCTTCCCGGGGATTGAAGCGCAGGAGGCCTGGGAGCGCGAGGTGATTCAACGCGTGGAAGACTCTGGACCCCTGGCGGCGGGGATCATCGGGCATACGTCTGCAGTGGACGAACGTCTCTTGGTGCAGAACCGTGCCGGTGCCCAGCGCCTACGTGAACTATGGAATCAACCGCGGCGGGGCCAGGCGGAGGAAGAAGAACTCTACGCCCTCGTGGGTCAGGTGCTTCTTCCGGACGAGGTGCGCGGTGTCTCAGGCGTCGAGGGCTTCTTCGATCCGGAACTGCGCGGCGCTAATGGTTACCGCGAGGAGATTGGACTGCAGGAGGTTCGTGAAGCGGGCGTGGGGCGTCGCCGTAAGGATCCGACCAACGGCGAAGACCTTCGGCTGACCCTGAATCTCAATCTGCAGCGGGCGGCGGAGCGCGTGCTTTCCAACCCGATTCTTGTCCCGGCCGACCCCAGCTTCGACGCGGCCTGGGCCGCGAATCCCGTGGGTGCCATTGTGATGATCACGGCGGATGGCGACATCCTTGTGTCGGCCTCGGAGCCGACGCCCTTCGAGGACCCGGGTGTTAACGCCACCGGTCAGCGCGCGAATCCGATCGAGCGCACGCTCCGATTGCCGAACTTCCAGCCGCCTGGGTCAGTGATAAAGCCATTGATGGGTTGGTATGCACTTTCGCGTAAGGGCCTCGAGCCGACCGAGTTCACGAATTGCGCTTCGATTGGCGGACGTGGCGCGGGTTATGTGGACCTGCATTGCTGGAAGCCGAGTGGGCACGGTCGAGTGAATCTTCACCAGGCGCTGTTGGGTTCCTGCAACGCGTACTTCGCCCGGGTAGGGGAGTCGATGGAGCCGAGCGAGTTCATGGATCTTGCTTCGATCTTTGGCCTGGACAGCGGCACAGGGGTTCGAACAGCGCCTCCCTGGGCGGATGGTCTGCGCGGCCGGCTCGGACTGCGAGAGGATGTGGACCAAAGGGTCTTCAAGAGCGGCAATCTGACCCCGCGTGAGGAACGTATGGCGGGCAATGGTCTAGGCGTCTTGAATACGACGCCCATGCAGTTGGCGCGTGCCTTTGCCGCCCTGGGGACTGGGAATCTGCCGAACCTGCGCATCGTTGAACAGGTGGGGGCGCGTGACATTCCCCGGGAGCCCGGCCAGCCGGTTCCCCTGGATGAGGGAGCCCGGCGGCGGATCGTCAGTTCTCTCTTGGGCGTTACAAATGACCGCAAGGGCACCGGGTTCAAGGCCCTATCAAAGCACGCCCTGGGTTTTCATATTGCGGCCAAGACTGGGAGTGCGGACTTCACCAGTCGTAACTCAGAATCCGATCGTCTGATTCGTAAACACACCTGGGTTGCGGGCTTTGCTCCGGTCGAGAACCCAGAAGTGATCTTCGTGGTGTTCGTGCACGATACGGTGACGACTTCTTCCCACGGCGCGGTCTACCTGGCCGAAGCGTTCCTGCAGTCCTCGGAGGTGCGCGCGTATCTGCGGGCCAAGGGCATGGAAGTCGGGGACTTCCTTCCGCGATGAGCGTGCAACCTTGGAGCTGGAAAGGCATGCGTCCGCGCAA
>JBLHLB010000227.1:0-6761 GCA_047618505.1 Planctomycetota bacterium | reverse complement strand
CCCTATTTTTCCGCTTCGCAACGCCGCAAGGCGCTGCACAAAGGTGGCCCCGTCGTCTAGTCAGGCCTAGGACACCAGGTTTTCATCCTGGCGACTGGGGTTCAAATCCCCACGGGGTCACCATTTCCTCCACCGCGCCGACGAGCCCCCTGGCGAGCACGTCGAACGGCTTCCTGAGTTCAGGAACGTGGGGTTTGCCCTCCAGCGTCCAGTTCAAACTCAGGGTCTTGAGGATGCGACGCTTCGCGGCGTGGTCGGCCACAAGCCCGTACTGTCCCATCGCTAGGCCGCGCGCCTGTAGTGCTTCAGGATGCCGCCAAGACGTTCTTTGTATCGGACCTCGGTTTGCGAGGTCGTCCGCCATGCGCCCATCCTAGCGCCGCGCAACTCACTGCCTTGCCGTAGGTAGGCCCGTGGCCGTACGATGGGACAATCCGGGCCTCAGATGCCCGGAACCATCATCAGGGGGGGCTCCAGCCGCCCGCGGACGAGGAGCGATGATTCTCGATGAGCGGGCAGCCGCCAATCGTGCCTTGATGCGGCGATCCCCGTGGCACATCGTGGCGGCTCTCGAACTGATGGGGTAGTTGACCGCGTTGCACGGAGTGCACCCTTCTGCCACAGCCCCGCAGCCCACCCCGCAGTCCATCGCGCAGCCCCCCCAAACCGATTTGACGACACAAACTGTCGCCGCGCGATATCTCAACGTGCGCCTCTCTCTGCTATCGAAGATCGACCGCGCGCTCGAGGATGTCGATCGGCTGGTGCCACTCGACGACGATCGCTACCACAAGACCCATGAGGCCTTCGAGGCTCGCTCCAACCAGCGCGAACGCATCCTCGCGTGGCTCTGCGACCACAGCGGCAAGGTTGCAACCCGCCCCGGCGATCTACGCGTGCTCAGCATCGGTTGCGGCGACGGCTCCGTCGACCTCCCCACGGCGCGTACCCTGGGTGACAAAGCCGATCACATTCACTTCGCTGCTCTCGACCCCAAAAAGGCCCAACTGACCCAGCTGGAGAAGGCCTTCGCCGATGCTGCCCTGTCCAACGTGACACTGACAACACACGCGAAGCAACTAGGCGACTTTGACGCCAGCGAGCGATTCGACCACATCCACTGCGTACACAGCTTCTACTACATGCCTGATCCAGCGACGGCGCTGAAGCAGGCCATCGAAATGCTCGCCGACGACGGTGAGTTACTACTCTTCCACGCCCCCTGCGAAGACCTTAACTCCCTGAGCGCTCGCTTCTACAACAAGTACTACGAGCGCACGACACCGTTCGCGGAGGACTTCGCCACCCTGCTGGACGGGGGGGGGCACAGCTACCGACGCGAACGTATCGATGCGCGCATCGACGTCACCTCGATGTTCGATACGCGCCCCACGCACGGACACGAACTGCGCGACTTCATCCTGCAGTTTGACAGCAGCAGCCTCCCATCCGCTGTCGTCGACCCCGTCGAACGCTACATTCGCGTTATCGCCGAGGGCACCCGCAGCGCGGCGTCGATCGCCCATCCGCTGGATGTCTTCGTCATTCGCCCGGGCACCATCGGGACGCGGTAGCCGTGCACGCGGATACCCTTCCGCTCGCCGGTTTGCTTTCACGTATCCGAGTGCTCTGCCGCAGGTGAGGCCCGAGCTTCGCAAGCGGTTCCAAGCGCGTCATCGACCGTTTCGTTGCCAGGGCGAATTCCCCCGCCCCGAGCGGGAAGGTCCTCATCGGAGCCGGCGCCGTGGCTGAACCCCCGGGCGATGTGCTCTGTATCAGCGTTCAGCTTTTTTAGTCGCCGCCCGTACCGAGGCAGCTCGAGGACGAGGATGTTGCGGGCTTGGTTCACATCTTGCGCGATCGCATCGTTCGTTTGCTGCGTCGCCGCGGTCTTTGCCCTGTCGTCCGCACCGTAAAGACCGCCGCAGGGCTGAATGAACCGCTAAGGAAACTCGCCACCTCCATGACCTGGGCCACGGCCCAAGAATTGGAGAACGCATGTCCCCCGCCAGCTGCTGCCCGAGCGACCCTGAGCCCCACTGGGAGGACGACTCGGAGGACTGCTGGCCTGAGCCTGAGAAGCCTGCGGCGGGGGTCCAGGAGCTCGCGAGCGAGGACGTCGACCGGGGGGGCGGAGCAGATCGCAGGCCTCTGGGATCGTGAGGGGTTCGGTCATCGCCCCCCAGCTTGCCGCTCGTTGCCGGTAGCTGCGGAGGCTCTCCTAGCCCCGGTGGTTGAAGGGCGCGGTCGTCAGCACCTGCTCGCGGACGCCCCGTGATGGAGCCCAGGCTGGGACGCAGTAGGGGACCCCTCTGTAGTGCCGCTTGAGCTTGATCGCGCGGGCTTCCACGAGCGGGACCCACTCCCCGAAGCCGGGACTGCTCGACCGACGCAGATCTGATCCGCGACCTCCTCGAAGAAGAACGTGAGGACGGCCAGAGCACGCTCGGTGCTCATGTTCGTCCGTCGTGCGGCAGCCTCGAGGCACTCGACGAGCGCGTCCTTTTCCGGACCCAATTTCAGGTAGGGGATGCGGGTCATCCCCCATTCACCGAGGCCGAGACTGTCCGCTCGTGTTCGCTGCCCTCGCCCGTCCTTCTCGTTCCAATCCGTGCTGGGAGTCTGCCTCGTGCTCCCCAAGACCTTCTAAGAGGCCACCAGGGTTCGCTAGGAGCATCGCCGAAGCGCCCACCCCAACGTCAGTAGATCCTGGAGGCACTCCAGCACCTGGTTCCAACTCGGGACCTCGTGGTTCACCACTTCCCCTTCTTTTCTCGGGCGGAACCAAGAAGGATCGTTAGCGGCTCGGCAGGAATAATTTGGCATCGGGCAGGAGCCTCACTTCGTCGAGGTGGCCGGAAACGTCTCGGCCTGTGACGAGGGCGTGAACGTGGCTCTTCTGGCCGTGGTGCGTCAGGCTGCCAGCCGAATCCTCTGCGTAGAAACCGATCAGGACAGCCGCAGTGTCCGTGCCGCTGAAAGTCCACGGTTTCGGCCCATTAGGATTGCCGATCGGACAAGAGTGGTTGAGAACGTGCAAGCTCAGAGCACTGGCGATGCCTTCGATACGGAATGGGAAGGGCCTCGTCACGTCGATGCCGTTCGTCTCCGCGGTTGTGCGCACGGAGAGTTCGAGTGCTGCGAGGTAGGGCACTTCGGGCAAGCTGTACTCGGTCCACTCCTTGACGTTTGCGAGGACCAAAAGGGTGGCCTGTTCTCCGGCCACGGGCGCTCGGACGCGTAGGCCATCGGCGGAATCAGGATCGATGACCTCGGCCAGGTGGGCTGCGCCTTCGTCAATCGTGATTTCGGCGGCTAGGCCAGCCAAGGCGCCAACCGCAACTGTGTCGGGGCCGATGACCTCAGACAGCGACACGCGGCCCTCCGTGTGTCCGTCGCGTAGCACTTGCCGCATGCCACCCCAATGTACGACGACTGGTTGGGCACGATCGCCGTGAAGCGTTAGTCGTGAACTTGAATCCGTCGTTGAAGTGGAGGCCGAGTGCGTCGCGCACGAGGAGAGCAGCAACGGAGCGAAGAGCAGTGGGAGACGGAGAACGTAAGTGGGGAGCATTGGGGCAGTCTACTCCTTGATGGAGCGTCGCACCTGGGATCTCAGGGAGATAAGCCCGGGGCCAAGCGGCTGTCGCAGCGGGAATATAAATGTCCAGCCAATGCTGCCCGGATCCATGCAGCGAGTTGCGGATCGAATACCAAGACGCCCTCTGCGAAAAGTTCTAACCGTGTCACCTTGCCCTCACCACTTTCTTCGCTCTGTGCTTGTGAGAGAGCGTCAAGAGCCAAGGCAGCGGGTGATCTTTCTCTTTGGCCTCGTGGCGAACGAAGAGTCGAGGCGCGTAGTTCGCCAGAGAGGAGCTTTCGGGCCGCGACCTCTCATCGGGTTCTGCGCAGGAGGGCCGCCCGATCCACGACGTGCCCCTTGCTGATCACTACCTCTACCGAGCGTGTGTTGCGGATGTCCTCCAGCGGGTTCGCCTTGAGGATCAGGAGGGCTGAGCATGAGGAGTGACGACTTCGCATTCGGAGTCGCACACCACCCGGTAGTCTTCCATCAAGAAGTGCCGCAGCAGACGTAGCCCCGCTCGCACGCTTTCATCCAGGCATACGCATCATTGCGCAACGACCTATATGCCGTAGCCATTGCTGGTGAGCGTGAGCTGGGAAGCGGGTGTTCTTGCCTCGAAGCGGTGTCGAGAATCGCTGATGAGGCTTACGCGGCATCTATCTCTAGCCGGCCCCAGTTGTGCCAAGAATGGTGCGACACTCTTGAAGGCGAAAGTTGCGGGTGGTGTGCGACTCAGTATCTGGTGGTGTGCGACTCAGTATCTGTATCTGCGCGACTCTACAGTTCCTTCAGTAGGATCTGACGGAAGCGCAGGTTGTTGGGCTCGCCATGGTCTTGCAGGCCAATGTGCCCGCGCAGGGGTCGGTCCTTGATGGCGCTCTCGTCCAACTGGATGTTGACGATGGCCTGACCGTTGAGATCCACCTCCAGGTGCGTTCCCTTTACGCTGATGATCATGTGGTTCCATTGGCCAGCAGGCAGGGACATGTTCTTGGAGGCGCCGACGGTGCTGATGATGCCGCCGTGATCGTGAGGGGTCATGGGACCCTCTTTGCCCGTGGAGTCGAGGATCTGCGCCTCGATGCCGGTCTGCACAGGATCCCCGGTGTCCCCGACTCGAAAGTACACGCCGCTGTTGCCGCCCTTGGGGTAGCTGTACTCCAGGTCGAGAATGAAGTCCCCGTACTGCTTCTCGCTCCACAGATAGGCGCCGTAGCGTTGCCAGCCCTGCTCGCCGGCCCGGGGCTGGATCAGTAGCTCGCCCTTGTCCTGTGGAATCCAATTGCCCGTGGTGTTCCAGCCCGTGAGATCCTTGCCGTTGTAGAGCTTCTGCCAGCCCGCCTCGGCCGTGCGAATCTCGCGGATCTTGATCGAGCGCCAGCGCACCTGGAAGGGCCCAGCGCCCGCGCCGATGGAGTGCACCTGCAGCCCGATGAAGCCGCGCGGGTGACTTCCGTAGATCTCCTCGTGGGTCAGGTCGGAGACCTGCGCACCGTTGATCCAAACTTCGATCTTGGACCCCACCGCCAACACGCGATAGGCGTTCCACTCCCCGTCCTTGAAGTGCTTGTGCGGGGTGAGCTTGTCGTTAGGGGTCATCCAACCGCCGGCCGCCTCCGCATACAGGTAGCCCGCTTCAGCACCACCAGCGCCGCTGGCTTCGATCTCCACCTGCGGCCCGTTCACGCGCCCCGTAGGGCCGCCGCGGGTGGCGGAACGGATTTGAACGCCCGAGTTAAGCGGGTTGTCCAGGAGCACCTCGAAGGTCAGCTCGAAGTCCGAGTAGCCGCGGTTGCTGCACAGAAAGGAGTTGGGGCTGCCCTCTGTGGTGGTGCCCACGATCGCGCCGTCAACAACGCGATAGTCCGCCGTTCCGTTGCGCTGGGTCCATCCGCTGAGAGTCCCACCGTCGAAGAGCGAAACCCAATCGGTGTCCTGCGCTTCCGGCTCGCCACTGACCTGACCGGTCGCAGTACTGACCTGACCGGTTGCACTGCCGAAGCTACCAAGCGCCACCAGGGCGGCCGCGAATAGATTGGCTTGTATCATGCATCTTCTCCAAGCGTGGGGACGCTGTGGGTTGCGGGTTCACCGCGGAGTTCACGGCCGATTTCGTCGTCGGGGGTCGTTCTGGGACACAAGCCCTAGGCCAGATCCTCGCCCGCTATCCTCACGTTAGCTTGGCAGGGCAGCAAGGCATCAGCTGGCCAAACTTCCCCGCGACCTCGGCGTACCGCGTCAGTCACTCTCCGCCGCCTTCAACGACTGCCCCACCTGGACCGACCACGGACCCGCACCCGAAGATGGGATTCGAAAGCCCACTCCTTCGCCCTGAAGGGCACTCTCTGCGCGAGGAGGCCAGCGAGGAGGCCAGCGAGGAGGCCAGCGAGGAGGCCAGCGAGGAGGCCAGCGAGGAGGCTGTTTCCTCCTGGCAATGGAGGGTGGAGGAAAGTTACTCACGCGGTATGCCCTCGACCGACCTCTCACCCTTCGTTCGTTCGTACGCAGGCACCGTGGTCTCCGGAAGGGGTCTCTACTTGAGCCGCTTCGTGATCGCGTCCACGTCGAGACCGAAGGTCTCGTGCAGCCGCACGATCGTCGCCACGCGTTCGAGCTCGACGGCCGCGATGCACAGCGTGCGCTCGTGGTCGACGCCCGTGCCAAGCAGGCCGCGTTCGTAGACCTGCCGCAGCAGGACGCTCTTCACCTGGTACAGCTCGGCGACGACCTCGAGCGAGAGGTACAGTCGGCCTTCGACGCGGATGGTCTCGACGCTCACGTGGCACCTCCCTGTTCGGCGGTCGCGGCTTGCCCAAGCTCCCGCAAAAGTTCCTTCTGGCGAGCCGTTAGCTCCTTCGGCAAATCGAGCCGGAGGCGAACGAGCAGGGCACCGTGTCCACCGCCACGCTTCGCGAGCCCCTGTTCGCGCAGGCGCAACAGCTTGCCGCTGCGCGAGCCGGGCGGGACCTCGACGGTGGCCGTGCCGCGCGCGGTTTGCACCTCGACCTTCGTGCCGTTCTCCGCGTCCCACGGAGTGAGAGTCACGCTCGTCTCGAGGTCGTCGCCCCTGACGCTGTAGTTCTCGTCGTCCAGGAGCCGCAGGGTCAGGTGCAAGTCGCCGGCCTCGCCGCCGCTCCCCCCGGGCTCACCGAGGCCCTTTAGGCGCAGCGTCAGA
>JBLHLB010000226.1:0-6784 GCA_047618505.1 Planctomycetota bacterium | reverse complement strand
CAGCTGAACGTTACCTCGACATGATCGCCCAAACCCTGCGCCCTTCCGTGGACTCGATCTTGGTCATCGAAGGCCACTCGAGCGACGCAGGCTCAGCCCACAGCAGTAATGATCGCTGGCTCGCCTTCCGGCGCGCACGCGCAGTTGCTGACTACCTCATTGAAGAACACGGCTACCCCGAAGCACGTGTCCAGGCACGTGCCTGGGTCTCTGAAATTAGCTCTCCGGGTTTCTCCCTCAACGGGGTCGATGCACGCTTGATCAAGCCGAATCGCCCGAAGAACAACTGAGCACATCATGGCTGACGACAAGCAAGAAAACACAGAGAACACCGACGATGAGAAGGCGTCCAAGAAGAGTAAGAAAGGACTCTTTCTGGGAGGCGGCATCACCAGCTTAATCGCCGCCGCCTACATGTTGTTCCTGGTGGCAACCCCCAAGATTGCCGGAGATGTGAACTTCAGGGGTCCCTTTGTCGTCACCCTCTGCCAAGCGTCTCCAAACGTCCAAGCCAACCTCAAAGGCGATGGCGGCAAGCGCTTCGTCTCCATGGTCATCAAGGTAGGGTACCACGCCTACAACGAGGACTATGCCGCGGCACGCGCAGCCAATGAGATCTACCAGGCCAGGGAGCGAGACGTAATCCTGCTTCTTTCTCGCTCAAAGTCGAAAGAGGACCTGCTTGACCAGATCGGTGTCGATGTCTACAAGCGCGAGCTACGCGATGCCCTTGCGCCATTGCTGTTCCCCGTCCATGTCGGCAATCCCAAAGATGCCAGCAAGGCTCACGACGACAGCGGTCTCCAGCGAGGCGACTCCATCAACCACTCCACCATGCGTGCTGGCTTCCACGCTCACTCTATCACCATCGACGCCTTCAAAGACACCATTCAACTGGACCAGGGACCGCCGGTGACCTACACCGGAAAGGAAACCGACCTGCAGCTCGAGAACGAGTTCGGGCAGTTCGTCTTTGTGAACACGACCATGATCGAGCCGGGCTTCCAGGGTGTAGTCAACACCGGCACCTTTGGTCGCATCTCAGAGATTCTCTTTGACCAGTTCATCATCCAATAGCGGCAACCGCTAACCCAACCGATCCCAACCGTGAGCGCAAACGTCGAACCCGAAGAAGTAGAGGCCGTCCTGGTCGGCATCGCGGATGAATCCCGCGATGCCGTCCAAGTAGAGTCGCGTGACTTCCGTCGACCCCAACGCTTTGCCCCGGCGACCTTATATCTCTTCGGACAGGCCCTGAAGAAATCGCTCTTCACCCTGCCAAACGCCCTCGAAGGCACCTGCGGGGTCAAGCTTGGGTTGAGCCTCGCCAGCATCGGCGAAGTAACCGCCGAAGGTCTCTTCGAGGACACCGG
The DNA here is from genome assembly GCA_047618505.1 of Planctomycetota bacterium. Lineage (GTDB taxonomy): Bacteria > Planctomycetota > UBA1135 > UBA1135 > JBLHLB01. The sequence continues at coordinate 5,411 of JBLHLB010000226.1, read as the reverse complement.
AGATGAGGCTTTGCTACTTAAATTCCTCGTTGACGGTCAACCCGGTTGGATGCGCTGGGATGCAATGGAGGCGACTGCCCTTGCGGAAGCGCTCCTGGGGTCGAGTTCCCGGGAGACGGAAACTCGCGCCCTGACGCGACTTGAGGAACGCCTTGTGGGAGAGCCCCTGGTTTCCATCGTCGCCGTTTTAGCCCAGGTCCTCGGTTTGGAGACAAGCGGTTTTGACTTCGCCGCCGATGCCAACGCCGCCGGAACATGGCGCGACGGCGAAGGAGAGATTGATTCTCACCGGCTCGACATCGAACTGGATATTACGCGCGCGGGCTCCGAAGGCTCGACCATGCACATCTACCTGCCGATCCAAGCGGATACGAAGGCGGAACAAGCTCCCCAGGTTGATCTCCCCGATCACATGACCGACGTATCCGTCGAGGTCTGTGTTCAATTGGCAACTGCCGAGATCACTCTATCTCAACTCCTTCAACTCGAAGTGGGCGACGTCATCCCCACAGATGTGGCTGTCGACGATCCGGCCGTACTTCTAGTCGAGGACCGCCCCTTCGCGCGCGGGCACCTCGGCACTCACCGCGGACGCTTTGCCGTCCGCCTCTCCGCCACCCAAGAGGGCGGCAAGGATTCCCAATGAGCGACACAGAAGAAGAAACAACGCAGCAGTCAACGCCCGAAGGTCTCGAAGAAGCAATTGATAGCGCCACGGAAGCCGTCGCTATCCAAACTCGCGAACTCGAAGAGCTAGCCGGCAGTGATGGCGAAGGCGCCAGCGTCGGACTCGGTGGATTGATGGACGTACCTGTCACAGTCACCGTCGAAGTCGGGCGCGCAAGCCTGCCCCTGGCAAAACTCGTCAACATGACCCCGGGATCCCTCCTAGAGCTCGAGCGCGAGGCCCACGAACCCGCCGATGTACTCGTCAACGGCAAGGTTGTCGCTCGCGGCGAAATCGTCACCATTGACAATCGCTACGGCGTGCGCATCACGAGTGTAGAGCACTAGGCCTCCCGGTACGGATCCGCTCATTGGCCGATCCACAGCCGGAAGCCCCTCGGCACCTTCGATGCCCAAGCTGGGGATCCAGCATTGGGGCCGGGGATAACTTCCCGAATGATGGTGTGTTACCTAGGTAGGTTGATTCGATGAGGAAGGTTGTGTTGGCTGGTTCGTCTTGCCCCAAGCAGTGGCTAGACTCGACTCACCCTCCGTCAGCACTCTCCTGCGACCAGGGCTCGTGCCATGGAAAACCCCACGAACCACATCATTGCGTCTCTTTGTTACGTCGACGCACCCGCGGCAATCGCATGGCTTGAAGCGGCCTTTGGGTTTAGTGCACACCTCGTGGTTCCCGGGGATGACGGGGCGATCATGCATTCGCAATTGAAGTCAGCGGATGGCAACTCAATGGTGATGGTGTATTCGACACGGGCGGAGCTTCCGAACCAGAGACCCCCGATGGAGTTGGGCGGGTGCAACCAGAGCCTCTATATGATCGAGACTGATGTTGATGGACACCATGCGCGAGCCGTGGCGGCCGGGGCAACAATTCTGATGCCGCCGACCGCCCAGGAGTACGGCGGGAGGTGCTACACCTGCAGCGATCCCGAGGGCCACATTTGGAACTTTGGGAGTTACGACCCCTGGGCGGAATAGAGCCGATTCGAAGCTGCCGGTGAACTCCGTTCATCAAAGGCAGACCGCCGCAATCAGGTAGGCTAAGCGACATGGTTCGCATGCGGTGATTAACGAAGAGCGTGGGCAAGACAACGACGGTCAAGATCCTGGCGGGGTTGATCGACCGCGATGAAGGCGAAGTGCAAGTAGCGGGATTTGATCCAGCCGTAGACCCGATCGAAGTTAAGCGACGTATCGGCTACCTCCCGGAAAGCGCGGTGCTGTACGAGTCCCTGACCATCGCTGAATTCCTGCTCTTCGTCGGATGACTACACCGCTTCGATGACGAGGTCATCCGCGCTCGCGCCGATGTGTTCCTAAGTGTCTTTGGACTACGGGATCGGTTGGGGAGCCGGCTGATAACGCTCTCCAAAGGTATGCGACAAAAAGTGTTGCTCACCGCGGCGGTCCTGCACCGCCCGACAGTGCTTTTTGTAGATGAGCCTCTGTCCGGCCTGGACGTGGATTCGGCGGCCTTGATCAAGGAGTTCTTCAGGCTCTACACAAACGAGGGACGTGCGGTGCTCTACTGCTCCCATGTGCTTGACGTCGTCGAGCGCGTGTGCGATTCAATCACGATCCTGAACCATGGCCAGGTCGCTGCGCAGGGCAGCTTCGAAGAGTTATCCGCACGCATGCAAGAGGCCTCACTGGAAGAAATCTTTGGGCAGCTCACAGGGCAAGGGAAGGAATTGGAGCGGGCCCAGGCACTCGCGGCGGCCTTGTTCAGAGAGGACGCAAAGCGTCCTTTGGAATGAAGCGAGCACCGGCAGAATGGCGGCCGCAGCTGGAGCAGTCGTTACTCCTAAGCGCGGCCATGGCGTTCGCTCGGCTGCTGAATCCGTTTCTAAGGTTGGCACGGGTGGACATTGGTTTGTTCCGCACGCTGCTCGAAACGCGGCTAACCCTAGACCTCAAGGGGGATGCAGAATCCGGTCATTCCAGCGGCGCGGCCGTCGGACCGACCCTGGTGATCCTCGCGGCCTGGCTGGGCGGTCTTGTCTTGGGCGTCGCCGCGTTGATGTCCTCACCCATGATCTTCATGTTGACGGCCCACTCCCTCTTGATGTGGGGCCTCGGCATGCTGCTAGTGTTGCAGCTCTCTGTGATCCTGGTTGACGCTGTGGACTTCGGCGTGATCGCAGCCCTGCCGGTGGATGGGCGTACGCTATTTGCGTCTCGACTGGCCCATGCGTTCCTCTATGTGGTTGTGTTGAGCACGGCCTATTCGTTGTTTCCGGTGCTGTTGAGCTGTGTCGGGTTTCGCGCTTGGCAACCGCTTCTTGTCTTTCCGCTGACGGCGCTATTAAGCGGCACACTCACCCTGGGCCTTGTGGCGGTGCTGCATGCCATTTGCCTGAAGATCATCGGGCCGGTTCGCTTCCAACGCATCATTGCCTGGGTTCAATTCGCAATCATCTCGCTCATGATGGGCGGCTATCAGATCGTCCTGCGCATATTCCCTGTGGCGGACATCACGGAGTTCGTATTGGGGCACCCCGAACTTGTTTGGGTCATTCCTCCGGCTCACTTCGGGGGTCTGTTGCAGGTTAGCCGGGAGACTTTGGGACGTGGTCCCTGGGTCTCGCAGGCCTGGCCCTAGCCCTGCCGAGTGTGTTGGCGATCTCCGTTGTCTTCCTGGCTTTGAAGCACTTTTTAGCTGCGCTACGCGGTGAAAAAAACCTCAAGGAGCCGAAGGCGAATTGGCCCAGGGGATTGAGCGAGTGGGCGGTTCGACGCATATGTAAGACCGAGGTGGAACGCGCGGGCTTCATTCAGGCTTGGTCTCTCACGATGAAGGACAAGGTGTTTATGCGCGCTGGCTTCCCGGTGCTCGCCATGTTGCTGGCTCCGGTCCTGGGCAACATGGCCTCCGCGACCTCTCTGGGTTCGACGGCCATCGACCTCACAGTATTGCTCGCGCCGTACTTCACGGGCTTGTTGGCCGCCATGGTGATCGAGGCGAGCTGGGTAACCGAAACGCCCAACGCCCGATGGATCTATCGACTTTTGCCGGAGGAGGTCCTTGGCGAGCACCTACGCGGGGTGATCTACGCCCTGCTGATTCGCATGGTTCTGCCCAGCTTGCTAATTGTGATCTTGGCGCAGCTCTTCCTCATGGGACCGCGTGCCCTCTATGACATCCCGCTCTTTCTCGTGGGAGTCACGGGCTTGACCATGGTGACCCTACCGCGGTCAAGCTTCCATGTGCCCTTTAGCCACCAGCCACAGCCGGGGGAGATGGACGCACGCAACATCTCAGCGCTTATCGGCAGTGCAGGGTTGTGCGCCATGGCTGCGGGCGTACATGCTGTGTTGTACTTCCTGTTGCCACCCTGGAGTCGCTTGCTTGTTGCCCTGGTTTTGGTTTGCTTCCTACCGCGACTTCGCATGGGGATCATGCGCATGAAGCCGCTCCCCGGGGTCTGACATAGGGGCGGACTTTGCCCCGTGGTGAAGCGCAGGAAGAAGTGATCGGCATGCAAAGCAGCAGCAATTCAAAACCCTGGCTGATTCTTCTAGCCTTCGCATCCCTCTATGTGATCTGGGGCTCTACCTACCTCGCTATCAAGGTGGCGATCGAAACGATCCCCCCGTTTCTGATGGCGACTACGCGCTTCCTGATTGCCGGCGCTGTGCTCTATGGCGCGGCACGCTTGCGCGGTGTACCACGCCCGACGCCGTACCAATGGAAGCACGCTTTCCTCGTCGGCATCCTCCTCATCACCGGCGGTAACGGCGTTGTGACCTTCGCGGAGAAGTGGATTGACTCGAGCATGGCCGCCTTGATCATCGCCATCAATCCCCTCGTGATGACACTGTTCGGTTGGTGGGGCGGCGTGCAAGGGCGGCCGACGATCGGTGTTTGGTTAAGTCTCGCTGGTGGTTTTCTGGGCGTCGGTTTCCTGGTGGCTTCGGGAGGCGACATCGCCCTCGACGGATCGGCTTTGGGCTACCTCTGCATTCTCCTGGCCGTCGTTTCCTGGACCCTTGGCTCCGTCTTCTCCAAGCGCAACCCGCTCAGCGTCAACCCCTGGTTGCAGTCGGGCATGCAAATGCTCAGCGGTGGAATTGCCTGCCTCTTGGTTGGGCTTCTCCTGGGGGAATTCGGGGGCTTCGACCCGGGAGCGGTTTCCGCGCGATCCTGGTGGGCCTTCGCTTACTTGGTCATTGCGGGCTCCCTGGTTGGGTTTACCTCCTACGTGTACCTGCTAAACCACTGCTCGCCGACAACCGTTTCCTCCCACGCCTACGTCAACCCGGTCATCGCAGTTTTCCTTGGTTGGTGGATGCTCGACGAGCAACTCACACCCGTAGGCGCTTTAGGGGCTGGACTCATTCTGGCTTCAGTCTTTCTCCTGTTGCGCCAATCGAGGCCCAAGACAGAGTCCAATGGCTAGAATAGGCAAGAGCCCCACGGTGCACTTTCGCTCGATACGGAGCGCCCGGAAGTGGAATGCCCAATTTGGCGTAACCTCGAATGGGAAGGGTTCCTAGGTAGTCCCGAGCTGACGCAGGCTCATGCTGATTCGTTTGTCTGGCGAACTGCGCCTCGGTAGATACTCCGAAACCTAAACGGGACATATTGACAATGCTAACTGCTACTTCCCTTTCGCTCCTCGCCGCAGCCCTTTGCAGTCCAACGCCGCAGGGATTGAACAGCCTGGTTGTGCACACAGGAGAGACCTTCACCTACAACACAGACGATGGAACCCTGCGCCTGT
>JBLHLB010000225.1:0-6809 GCA_047618505.1 Planctomycetota bacterium | reverse complement strand
CGCACCATGTCACAAACCTGACGCACAGCATGGACGGTCTGCTCAAGTCCCTCGAGGACCCCACGACCGAGGGCGGCGAGATCGTCCCCCCGGGCATGGACCAGGCCGAGTTCCAACGCATGCTCCAGGAGGCGGGCATCGATCCCTCTACCGTGAGCCTGCCCCAGGGCGCGACGGAAACGGGCGACGGCAAATAGCCTCTTTCTGCACTGAACCCGAAGCTAGGATAATGCCTTGCAGACCGGCGCCGGCCTGCCCCAGCCGCGGGTAGCGGACACCAAGAGCACACCACAACCCATGTCGCTTCTACTCTCCGCCGCCCTTCTCTCCCTTTCCGGTTCTATCGAGCCGGCCGCCCCCACGGAGGCTGTCGAACTGCGTTACGCCCCCGAAGAAGGGACGGTGATCCGCAGGACGATCCACAATGACGCGAGCTTCGAGTTGATCGAGGTTGGGCTCCTTATGGATGGCGAAGAGCCGCCCTTCGAGATGCCGGAGCCCGAAGTGTCCATCGTCGGCATCGAGCACATTGTGGTCCTCGACAAGATCGGAGCGGTCGAAGATGGCCGACCCCTGAAGCTGCAGAGGACCTTCGAGGAGCTCAACTGGGAGAACACTTTTTCGTCCGAAACGGAGGACGCCGAAGAGACCATGGTTGAGACTTGCGATCTCCATGAAACCACCGTCGAGTTTAGCTGGGACGAAGACGAAGAGGAGTACGGTGTCGAAGGCGCCGAGGACTCCGACCCCGACGAAGATCAACTCGGAAACCTCACCGAAGACATGGACCTGCGCTCCTTCCTGCCTGAGGACGCGGTGGAAGTTGATGACAGCTGGTCTCTGGACGTCGATGCTTACCTGGCACTGATCTGGCCCGGCGGCGTCCTGGAAACGCACTCGGAAGATGGCGAGAACGATCCCTCGGAATTGGAAATGACCCTGGCCCTAATTGAGGCCATGGAGTTCGAAGGCGAGGCCACCCTCTCGGAACTACGCGACGAAGACGGAACTTCCATCGCCGTGATCACCTACGAAATGGAAGCTACATCCGAAGCTTCCGTCGACTCCGAGTTCGATGAAGGCGGCACCGTCACCGTGCAGCGCACGCTAGAACGCACCTTCGAAGGCTTCATTCTCTGGGACATCAAAGCCGGTCACGCTATCTCCCTGGAAGGCGAGTCCACTAGCGAGATGAAGACCAGCGAAAGCCAAGAAGTCGAAGACGAAGAAGGCGGCATGCACGAGTTCGAACAGTTCCGTGTCTTCAGCGGCGGCGTCGAGTACAGCATGGCCTTCGAAGTCCAGTAGCACGCCCCAGCAGCACCTGCCTAGCCCTTCTCCTTTTTGAAGAGCAGCAGGTGGTTGAAGCCCCGCAGGAAGAAGTTTTCATCGGCGGCAACCTTGTGGAAGCGGGGGTCCTCGAGCTTGCGATTGCCGCGCACAACAGCGACGTGGTCAACGGGTCGGAAGCGCTTCTCGAGGAGCTCAAACAGCCGCATGCCAATGGGCACAAAGCCCTTGCGTTTCTTGTAGCTGTCGCTGACATAGACGGCTAGGTAGCGCCTGTCACGGAGGACGCGCTCCGCTTCGGCAAAGACGGCGTTCATGGCCTCGAAGTAGCCGGGCTCCGAGGCATCCAACTTGCCGATGCAGCCCTCGGCCTCCGAGTAACTCACGTGGGTGGAATAGGGCGGATCCATGAAGACGAAGTCCACGCTCTCGTCCGCCAGGGGAAGCTTGCGTGCATCGGCGCTCTCGATGTCAGCGCGGTGCGGCGCAACATCGAAACCCCTAGCCTTGCGCTCCAGGGAACGGGCCACATCCAGGGTCGTGCCTCCACCGCAGAAGGGATCCACAACTTGATCCCCCTCCCGCGTGTAGCGCTGCAGGCAATTCCAAATAACGTAGGCAGGAGTGCGACCTTCGTAGTAAGGATCCCCCATCGCCTCGTCGGAGTACTGCTGCGACGGGTAGTACCACAGTGTTGAAGTTTGCAGCTTCAACTTGATGCGCTGCTTCTGCGGACGCCTCAGTTTACCGGCCGAGGGCGGAGAGGGCTGACTAGCCGCCTCTTCGCGTGCCCAGTCGTCGGGACCCGTTGAATCAGTACTCATGGGACCCCTTGGATCAATACTCATGGGATTCGTGCGATGGTGCTCTGGATGCCCCGGTGGACCAGCAGCAGATGTACAGGAACTGTCGCGGATCCTAACCGACGACACCGGGCTCGCCCGCGGGCAATCGCTTCCACGCTGGGGCAATCGTGCAGCCCCTCAGCTCCCCCAGCGACTCACCCGGGAACACTTTTCCCATGGTCAGAGCATTCCCGTCAGTTGCCACGGGAACAGTCACAAGTTACCGCCAAGCGTGTCCGAGAAGGGGGCATCCCTGAGGACACCCCGTGTTGGACCCCCAGAAAAGACCTCGATTAAGTCGCTCCGCTCGCAGCGCCGACCCCTGCCCCTCCGTTGCTCCGGCAGGGACCATTCTCTGCCACGCGGGCGAGGAACTGAAGCTCCCGCCGCCACCCTTCGCAGCGGGTGGAACAGAGGTCATGTGGGAACAGGTCGCGGGCCCCGAGGCAACGCCGGACGACTTTGGCATCCCGGAGCCACGTGTTCGAGTTCCCGCGGCCCTCGTAAACACGCGCCTGACCTTCGAGGCCATCCCCACTACCGGCGAAGCTCCAACGCACATCGTCAACCTTTGGGTTTCCCCAGACACGGACTGCCCGGCGGCCCAGGCCGGCCCGACCCAAGTTGTTGCCGAGGGCGAAGTCGTCCTCTTGAATGGGCGTGACACGAAACTCCCCATGGGAGCCAGCGCGAGTGACATCGGCTGGGAGTGGGTCCAAGTCGCCGGACCGCCCATTGCTCTCTCCGACCCCTGGTCCTTGACCCCTGCCTTCCGTGCGCCCGAGGGTTTGGTTTCCTCCGACGTACAACTCGAACTGCGCGTGACGAACGGGCCCGACGATGGCGTCAGTAGTATCTCAAGCATCAGCATCTTGGTCTGTGGTGCAGAGACAAGCCTGGCGGTCGAATCAACTACGCCGGCGGCGATTGCCGCCGGCGAAGTCATCACCCTGGGCGCCGCCGTGGAAGCGCCAGAGAACGAGACGCTCGTTTGGAATTGGACCCAAGTCCACGGTCCTCCCCTAGAGTTGGAGAACCCCAGGAGCCAAAACCCGACCGTGCACCTACCCCTCGATTGGCGCAATGTAGACCTATCCTTCGAAGCCACGGTGCATGACGGTAAGCGTGCCGGCAGCGCCCGCGTCGATGTCACAGTGGAACCGGATGGGGAAGCCGCCCGAGTGGAAATCCAAGGCAGCCCGAATGCTGCCGATGGTGATCTTGTTTGCCTAGAGGCCGTGATTAGTCCGGGCGTCACGGGAGCCTGGTGCTCCCATTGGGTACAGCTCGACGGTCTCCCTGTGATCTTGACGGAGCAGGACTCGGACACCGAGTCCGGCGCGACTGACTCCGGCCCCAGAGACACAGCGCGGCACTCCCTTGTTAGCTTCGTGGCCCCAGACGTCGCACGCACCCAGGTCACCCTTGCCTGCGTCTCGAGTGCAGGCCAACAGAACGCTATCGATACCATCGAGATCAGCATCGAAGGCGATCAAGACGCGCCCCACGTAGACGCGGGCTGCGCCTGCGTCGCAGCACCCGGCGAAGAGGTCGAACTCCTGGGCCGCGCGCACGGCCCCGAGGGTCGACCCGTGCGTATTCTCTGGCGACAAGTCCGCGGACCACGTGTCGCACTCTCCAATCCGACCTCCATGAATCCGCGCTTCCTCGCGCCTTCGCGAGACATGGGCACAACCGGGGTGCCAGAGCTCTGCACCACCCTAGTTTTCGCCCTGCACGCCTTTGCCGGCGAGTTGGAGTCCGTCGATACAATCTATGTCCACGTTGGCCAACAGGACCCCTTGGCTCCGGCGTCCGCAAATTCTGCGCGGGAAGTCATTGCCGGCGAACGCCTACACCTGTGCCTTTGGACCGAGGAGCAACTGCAGGATCTGAAGAGCTGCGCCTGGCGTCAAGTCAGCGGACCCCCGGTCCAATTGATGGACGAGAACTCCCCCGGAGCGTGGTTCATCGCGCCGGATGGTTACGCCAACACGCAGGTCACCTTCGAGCTCGACGCGCACCTCGGTTCTCGACGCGTTCTGGAAACGGTGGAGGTCATGCTGGAGGTAGACGAGGACGCGCCCTTGGCGCTGGTGGCTGCGGATCGCCGCGCACGGGCCCGTGAACTCGTGCGATTAGAGGCCTTCGCAAGGGACCCCAGCGGCCTCAACCTGGACACGCGCTGGCGCCAGGTCTCCGGACCCCACGTGGAACTCGATGACCCTCAATCCTCACGGCCGACCTTCGCCGCCCCGGCACTCTCCCGCGGCGAGTCACTGGTCTTTGAGTTTACTGTGACCGATGGCGTTTCAACCGTTGCTGAAACCGCCCGGGTGCAGGTGGACGCGACCGCGGTGGTAGAGAACTCGCTAGCATTGAGCGACCCTGAGCCCATTCCCATGCGCCGCGTCGCCAGTTGAGGCGGAAATCCGGGGCAGCTTGCCCAATGCCTGTGGCTATGATCGCTGCGCCATGGGCCGCACATCTCTGAACATTCCGGTCGAGCTCCCCGGCCTCGCTTCGATCCCTGCTTGGTTCGAGGAGCCTGATGAGGCAGCGGAGGTCGCGGTACTCATGGCCCACGGTTCCAACTTCGGCAAGGACTCACCCTGGACCCGCAGCCTTGTCAGTGGTTTGGTTTCCCGTGGGATCGCTGTGTTGTCATTCGACTACGCCTATAGGGCGCGCGCGGACCGCAGGCACAGCCAAGTCATCGACTCCGGAGCGATGGAGACCGAAGAAATGGACACCGATCAAATGGACACAGTGGCGGTGCTTGAACTTGTGCATAGCCTGGCCCTCGGGGAACTGCACAGGCTCGCCCCCACGGCACGCATTGTCCTAGCCGGCAAATCCCTCGGCGCACGGCTCTCCACAATCTTGGCCGCCAAGGGAGAGCGCTGTCACGGGCTACTTCTCTTCGGCTATCCCCTGCACGAAAAACACAAGCGGCGCATCTACTCGGAACACTTCGCGACCCTTGTGCAGCCGACCCTTTTCCTCCAGGGAACGCGCGACCCGCTCTGTGACCTGAAGTTATTGCGGCGCGAGCTACCGCGCCACGGCGGCAACACGACATTGGAGGTTATCGCAGGCGCGGACCACGGCTTCCGTCGCCCCGACGAGGAGCCCGATGAAGTACCTTCGGTGCTCGATGAACTCGCAGAACGAGCCGTGAATTGGGCCCTGGCAACCTGGCCCTAGCAGCCCGTTCAAGAACAGCGGACGGCTAGGAGAGCCAGTTTTGGAAGGCCTTGAATGCATAGGGGCGTCCGAGGAAATCTTCGACGAGATCCCCCGCGTCCTTTGTTCCGCCCTGGGCCAGGACCTTGCCCCGATAGAGATCCGCGGTCTCGCGATTCATCAGATCGCCCTCGAAAGCGCTAAAGCAATCCTTCGCGATAACCAGGGACCACATGTAGGTGTAGTACATGGCCGAGTAGCCATGCAGGTGGCCAAAGGAAGCGACAAAGGAATTCTCTGGCTCCAGCTCGAAGGGCAGGATCTTACGCCGCAGTTCATTCATCACGTCTAGAGGCGCTAGACCCTTCGGGTCACGGTCGTAGAGCGTCAAGGAGAGGTTCGCAAAGAGCATCTGGCCGAGGACCCGTAGCCCGCGTCCGTACTCCTGGGCGCGCCGCAAGTCCGCCACCAAGGCGCTCGGAATCGCTTCTCCAGTCTCATGGTGATGGGCGAATGTCGCCAATACATCAGCATCCCAAGCCCACTCCTCATACATCTGACTGGGCACCTCAACGAAGTCTCGCTCCGTGGCAATGCCGGAGAAGGACCACCAGGAGTTGCGCCCGGCAAAGAGGTGATGCAAGAGGTGTCCAACCTCATGGAAGATGGTCGTCACTTCATCGTGCAATAGCAGTGCAGGATCATCGCCGGAGGGCTCGGGGAAGTTGCACACGAGGCAGGCCTCAGCCATGGCTTCTTCTCCATCGACACCGGCATCCACGACGCCGGCCCCTAGGGGGAACATAGCGGCGTGCTTGTACTTGTTGTCCCGCGGATGCATGTCGAGGTAGAAGCGCGCTACCGTGCGCGAACTCGCCCCGTCGCGGTCCACCACGTCGTAACACTCCACGGAGGGATGCCAGAGTTCCACGTCTGTGTTGCGCTCGAAGGTCACGCCATAGAGGGCGGCTGAGGTGTCGAGCACCCCTTGCTTGACCTTCGTGTAGGGGAAGTAGGGTCGTACGGATTGACTGTCGAAGCCGAAGCGCGCGCGCTTGACGCGTTCAGTCAAATGGCTGCTTTGCCATTCCCCCACGGCGGTTGCCCCGGGTTCATCCTTGCGCTTTTCTTCAAGCAGGTCGTCGTGCTCCGACTGGGCTCCTTTCTGCACCAGGTCAAGCACGCGCTCGACGAACTCACGTGCAACCTGCCCGCTCTTCGTCATCTTGTCTTCGGTAACGTAGTCCGCCCAATGCTTGTATCCCAAGAGCTGAGCTAATTCGTGGCGCTTGACGATCAGGCTTTCTAATACGTCAAGGTTCACGGGCGCAGCGCGCTGCATGGAAATCCGGAAGTACTCCCGACGTATGTCGTCGCGCTGGGCATACATCATCACGGGTACACGATCCGCCGGATCGGTAGTCAACATGACCGTCCCGTCTTCCCGCTGCGGATGGGAAGCCAGGAAATCCGCGGGCAACCCAGCAA
>JBLHLB010000224.1:0-6844 GCA_047618505.1 Planctomycetota bacterium | reverse complement strand
TCTGCTGTAGGTTGAAGTCCGGCGACGGTGCATCTGAGGGGAGGACTTCCTCAAGTCCCCCATCGATGGCGCGGTCCTGGTCCGTCTTGCGCCGGGCACGCTTGCGCCAGTGGTCGCGGACCTTGTTAGCCGCGATGGTGTACATCCACGGCTCAAAGGGTCGGCTCGGGTCATAGGAGGGCAGGGCCCTATAGACGTGGAAGAAAACGTCCTGGGTCAGATCCTCCGTCAAGGTCTCGTCTCGCACAAGGCGGCGCACGTAGCTGTAGACCTGTCCAAAGTAGTTGTCAAAGAGGGCGGCGAGCGCTTGCTCGTCCTGGTCGTGCAGGAGCTGGCGGAAGTCAGGGCTGGCGAGGTCGGCTTCGGCGAGCGGGGTCTCCAGAATCGGGAAGGCATCCGGGGGGGAGGTGGGGATCGGATCGAATTCTGTGGCTTGGATCTTCATGCTGGTCTCCTTGCCTGGCGTCAGCGGCCGGGGGTCCGGACCCCGCCAGGCATGCGCTCTACGTAGGCGGGGAACTTTTCTGAGCGGAAAGTGCATGAAATTGGCGAATAACACCAGGCTCTCAATGCATCATGTTGACGTAAGCCCTTTATCTGAAGGAACTTAGAGTTTGTGCGTCACCTAGGTAAAAGCTTGTCGAAACAGTTATCGGCCCCACGTGCTTTTGGGAAGGGCTCAACATGTTACTTGTCTCAGTAGGCCTACCTACCCGAACCTCAGGGTGATGTCTGACTCCGCCCACGAGAACCAAGAGCTCCCGAGCTGCCGCATGACCTCGGGTGAAGCCCGTCCCGAGGGAGATTTGTCGATCAATGCCCTGGTTGGGATGATGCAAGTCCGACAGAAGCTCCTTGATGGGATCCAGCCTCTGTTGCGACCCTCGGGCTTATCGGAGTCGACATACAACGCCCTGCGAATCCTGAGGGGCGCTCAGCCGGATGGGCTTCGCTGTCAGGAGATGGGGGATCGTCTCCTGGCCCGAGTGCCCGATGTGACACGGTTGGCAGATCGACTGGAGAAGTCGGGTTTCGTGGAACGCGCGCGCTGCCCTGAAGACCGCCGGGTTTGCTATGTGCGGATCAAGCCTAGTGGCCTGGAGCTCCTAGCCAGCTTGGATGCTCAGGTCGATGGTCTGCGACAGGAATGTTTTGCCCCCTTGACCACGCGCGATATGCGCACTTTCAACCGCTTGATATCGAAGATCTTAGGCCAGGAACAAGCAGGGAATACCCCCGCTGACGGGGCAGCGCCTTAGAATTGGGGCTGCACGCCCGCGCCGGATTCACCGGCGACAGCACTAGATTTTCACGCCATGCACCGCACCTCGTCTCTTCGTTTGATGTCTCTTCGTTTGATTCTGCCGTTCCTTGGATCCGCACTGTTGGCGTCAGCCGCAGCAGCTCAAACGACACATTTTGTCAGCCTGAGTTCTGTCTCCTTCAGCCCCCAAGACTTGGTGATTGATGTTGGCGACACAGTGCAGTGGGACTGGGTTGTTGGGTTCCACAATGTGGAGTCGGGAGTCAACGGGAGCGCCGACGGGGCGTTCCTATCAGGGGCCCCGGTTTCGCCGCCCGCGACGTTCTCGGTGACATTTGACCAGACGTTCCTGGATGCAAACCCCAGGGCGGGGAACTACTACGAGTACTACTGCGTCGTCCACCTGCCCGGGATGACGGCAACGGTCAAAGTTCGTACGTCGGACACCACGGCGAGTGCGAGTTTCCGCAACGATGCGGGCGGGACCAATCCGATTGCCTACACGGCACTCAATGCTCCCAAGCCTGGGGCGAGCTTCGACGCGACGGTTGACACCACCTTCCGGCCCGGGACCGTTGGGTCGTTCCTGGTGGGCTATGCCACTCCCATCGAATTCAGTACGACCTATGGTGTGCTCTTGGTCAACGTCGCGGATACCAGTGGGGTCTTACTCAACGAGTTCGGTACCGGGCCGTTAGTGAACTTCTCCGTTGCCGTGCCCGCGGAGCCCACCCTCTGTGGATTCTCCCTCTCAACCCAGGGCGTCGTCTTTGGTGGGGGGGTTACCCTCACAAACGCCTACGACCTGGTCGTCGGCCTCTAGGATGTTCTCCGGTCCCCGCCGGTGTCAGTGCGAATCGGCGGCGGATCTCGGATAGGATGGGGTGGTGAAAGTGCACCCTAAGGAAGTCCTTCCCGGGGAGGATTCGCAGTCCACTCGGGTCGCCGCTGAAGGTGCTGATCCCGCGCCCCGTTCCAGCATGGGCGTGCGCCGCGCTGTGGTCTTGGTGCTGGTGCATCTACTGGTCCTCGCCCACATCGTGCATTGGCTGGTGGCGGGGGAAACCCTTAGTCCGCTGGAGCCATCCGAAGCTGGCGAGACGCTCCTGACCGGCGTGGTGAATGCGGGCTTTATCCTCTTCGCCTTGGCCTTGCTATCGACTCTGCTGCTGGGGCGCTTCTTCTGTGGTTGGGCCTGCCATGTCGTGGCTTACCAGGACTTGGCCGCCCTTCTTCTGCGCAGGCTGGGGTTGAGACCACGGCCGGTGCGTTCGCGACTGCTTCTGGTGGTCCCCTTCTACGCAGCCTTCTCGATGTTCGCCTGGCCCAGCATCGAGCGACATTGGATCGCGGGGGAAGAACTGCCGGCCCTAGCGTGGCACTTAACCACTGGAGCTTTCTGGGAGCGCTTCCCCGGTGTGGGGATGACACTGGCGACGGTCGTCGTTTGTGGAGGCCTGATTATCTGGGTCCTTGGGGCCAAGGGGTTTTGCACCTACGCCTGTCCCTATGGCGCGCTATTTGGGCTTGTGGGGCGCCATGCTCCGGGCAAGATACGAGTGAGTGATGCCTGTGAGGGATGCGGCCATTGCACGGCGGTTTGCACCAGCGAAGTTCGCGTTCACGCAGAGGTTGCGCGCTTTGGTCAGGTTGTGGACGCGGGCTGTATGCGCTGCATGGACTGTGTCAGCGCCTGCCCTAAGGATGCCCTCTCCTTTGGATTCGGGCTGGATCCAGGGGCGAAAGCCAAGGGGCGTTTGGGTTTCCTTGCGCGGCTAGCTCGTCCGCCCAAGGAGAATTCGCGTTGGGATTTCGGATGGGGTGAGGAGCTGCTGCTGGTTTCGATTTGCGCGCTATCGGTTTGGTCCCTGCGCGGAGCCTACGGCCTTGTGCCTTTCCTGCTAGCTCTGGCGCTCGCGGTTCTAGTGGCCTTCGGTTCTGTAACGCTCCTCAGGCTCGTGACCGAGAAGAGTCTCTTGGTCCAGCACATACAGCTGCGACTCAACGGGCGGTTCACTGGCGCGGGACTTGCCAGCTTGCTTCTATTGCCTCTCGCACTAGTCCTCGTTGCGCACACAGGACTGGTGCAGTTTCATGCGAAGGAGGGGGAGCGACTGCTAGTGGAACTGTCCGGGGGCAGATCGATTGAGCTGGAGTCGATCGCTGACCACCTCGGCTCGGCCTCTGACTTGGCCTTGATCGACACGTTCAAGTTGGAGAACCAACTGGGGCAAGTGCTTGTTGGCCTGGGGCGGCCGGAGGAGGCCAAAGTCCATCTTGTCCGCGCCGTGGAGCTTGAACCCGAGAGCGTGAGCGCGCGCGTCGAGCTCGCTTGGATCTATGCCCGCGCCGGAGACCCAGATCGCGCGGCAGAGGCCCTTGCTCCGATCGCGCTGTTTGCACCCGGCGACCCGAATCTCGTACGCAGCGTCCGGCAAATGCTCGAGCGCTACCCCAACAATGCGGGCCTCCTCAGTCTGCGCTAGCGGATGACGCGACGAGGCTCCAATTCCAGCGTTGGGCGTCTTCCGCGGCGGTCTGAAAGAGATCCGCGAACTCTTTCCGCAGGAACTGATGCTCCAGTTCATAGAGGTTCGCCTTACGACCGTCGATGACGAAGCGGGTTCGGTAGAAGAAGCGCGAGTCCGATTCCTCCGGTGGCCCCTCTGGCCAAGCATCTAACCGACTGAAGAGAACCAATGCGTTGTAGGAACGGACGTAGTAGTCGCGCTGCTGCGTTTCCGAACGGAAGAGGTCCGGGCGCGAGAAGGGGCCCACGAAGCCGATCAGCGCCACGAACCGATCCAAGGCCTCACGATTCAGAAGGAGCTGGGGGTAGTCCACGCGCCCTTCAGCGCCTACGTGATGCGTGATGACACTCTCCCAATCGTCGTAGGGGAAGACCTCCAAGGCCCGTAGTTCGGCCTGCATGTATTGGTAAGGCGAAACCAGAATGCGGAATCGGGAGGCGAACATCACAACGACGGCCACCAGGGAGAAGACCACAACCAGAACTCGATTGAGCTTCGGCTTCACGTCTTGGCGGTCTGTGCTTGATCGCTCGTAGTTGTGCGAACTGTCGGGTTCTCAGCCCGTGACCTATCATTCAGTTCCCCGCGCAAGTCGCTGCCGTTGAGCTCGCACATGGAGATCATCTCGCCGTCTACGGGGACCTTGAAGGCACAGGCAGCCAGGCGTTCGCGTCCCCTTTCCGTTTCGAGCTCGGCGCTGTCCATGAAGTGGTGGACGACCAGGGAGAAGGCGTTCACTCGGGGAATTCGACCGCGCAGCAGTCGACTAAGGATCGAAAGCAGAAGCCCGCGCTCGGTCCACAGGCGGTAGGCGCTGAAGAACAGGACGTCAAAGACCAGGCGTGGATGGCGCACCAATCGGCCGAGCAATCGCGCTGCCCCCAGGAATAGGCCTTCGCCCGCGGGTCGCCAACCGGCGAGGCCTCCGCCCAGTAACCGGCGCAGGAACCAAGCGTCAATGCGCTTGCCCTTGCGTGTGACTTCCACAAGACGTTGGCGACCAATTTCACCCTGGCCAGAGAGGTCGACCACGAAAGCCAGGACCACCGTTGAGCACTCCGGGTCTCCAAAGTGCCAGGGTTTCTGATTGGCATCGATTCCAAGTCCTTCGCAGATCTTGGCCCAGAGCACTTCGCGCCCACCACGGATCTTTGTGGCTACAGTGCGTCCGACATTTGCGCTCGGTTGGAGCGAAAGCATGCGGAAGGCGTCGGCGTTGGCCAGGGCCCAGCGCACAAGATCGGGGACGGAGTCCAGTGCCTCGTCCGTCACCGTGATTGTGTGGGCAGCAGACAGATTGCGACCTGTGCGCTTGCGTGTTGTGCGAATCAGCTCCGCGAAGCGAGTTCGCAGGGGGTCGAGCTGACTCTCGTCTCCGCCGTAGCGCCCATCCCGTCGCGGACCATCTGCGCGACCTCCCTGGGTGGTGTCCACGTGGATCGCCAGGTTGTCCAGGCCGCCTTCGAGCACAAGGCGTTCCAGGTAGAGCGGGTCCTCAAGGATGACCGTACCGTTCGTCATCAGCATGGGGGATAGTTCGATGTCGCGGCAGTACTTCAGAATGCGAAGCAAGTCATCGCAAGCCAGGAGCGTTACCTCGCCCGAGGTGATCTGAGTGTTGCCCCAGGGCCCCAGGTACTCCCGAATTTCGTCGAGCTGCTGTCGAATATCCTCGAAGGGCAGAGGCGGCGCCTGGTTCGCATCCTTCGCCAGGTAGCAAGCGCTACACCAGAGGTTGCAGCGTTCGTGAACGCCGTGGGTCGCGGCGCAGCCCGCACTGGATACACCGAGGACTTGGTTGTCCAGACGCACTTCTTCCGGCAGGCGCTCCCAGGCTCGCTGCGTTGCCTCGCGCTCCTCTGGAATCTGGGGCGACAGAAATGCCCGCAGCAGCTTTCGGAGTGAAGGAAGGGAACCCATGGGAAGGGGCAAGGATAGCCGCTGAACATCTCGTCGTGTCCCGTTTCCGGCCGGCAGCCTAGGAGTGGGCTCAGGACTACTTGATCAGGCGCAGTCCAAGGCCAGCCCAAGCTCAGCCTCGGATGCCATGGATTCGGCCTCCACCGGCGCGAAACCCGCTCGGTGCAGCTGAACCGTGGCCCTCAGCCAAGGCGTGGGTGATCAGGTGCGCCTCCCAGGACACCCACGGCCCCCGGGAGAGGCTGGTGAACAAACACTTCCCCGGACCAAAAGCGCCGGGGAAGTCAGGGGTCCGAACCTAGGCCCAAACGACGAGCTGCCGTAGGGCCGGGGAGGAGTCCGCACCCATCTTGGGCCGCAAACGCAGACCGTAGGCGTAGCCGCCAGAGCGCTCAAGAGTATGGGAGCCGGAGAAGATCTGGGCGCCGTCGTCGGTGGTCCCCGTGGGTTGCAGTTCCGACGGTGCTACGTCGTGCAGGTTGCCGTCGCTATCCGAGGAACCAAGGACCAGTTCGGCCACCACATCTTCTTTCGCGAGGCCGCCGAGGTCCACCTCGAAGCGCGCTTCGAGTTGTTCCCCAACCTGTAGGCAGGAGAGGTCCGAGACCTGGGCAGCGCGAATCTTCAGGGACTGGAAACCGTTCTTGAGACGCTTCTTTTCCGTAGCCCGGCGTTTGACCTTGCTGCGGTCGCCCTGGGCCAAGGAAACGAAGGAGCGTCCGAGGGGTAGATAGGCGAGATCCGCGTACTGGCCCACCATGCGAGCGGTGTCGAAGAACTGCGGCACAGTGGCGAGGCAGTGTTCGACGCGTTCCATCCAGCCGTCGGGAACGTCATCGCTATTGCGATCGAAGTAGAGCGGGACCAATTCGTCCTCCAGGAGCGAGTAGAGCGCGCCAGCGTCCAGCTCATCCTGCAGTTCTTGGTTCTCGTAAACACGCTCATCACCGATGCGCCAACCGTTCTTGCCGTCGAAGGCTTCGGGCCACCAACCGTCAGCGATCGAAAGGTTCAAGCCGCCGTTGGCACAGACCTTCATGCCGGAGGTGCCGCTGGCCTCGAGCTTGCGTGTGGGGTTGTTCAACCACACATCTACGCCGCGCACGAGGTGGCGCGCCAGGGCGATGTC
>JBLHLB010000223.1:0-6856 GCA_047618505.1 Planctomycetota bacterium | reverse complement strand
GCTTGGTGGCGAGAACGGCTTGTATCGCAGGCGCCTGCCACATCACAGACGGCGGACCGGCGCCGTCTCACTCCCCGTCACTTAGGTGAAGTCGTGCAGCGTTATGTTGGTGCTCCGCCGGTCCCCACAGAGCCCACATGCCTTGTTTGGATCGGCTGCTCGTCGTTTGGGTCCTTTCTTCAGTTGAGACCCTCTGTTTTGGCCAGGGTGTGGTCTAGTTCTAACCACCCTATAGCGTGGGAACGACGGATCGCTACCCCGCAGGCGATGAACGAAGTGCCAGCCAAGCGCCGGTCGGATTCGCCAAATCGAAGAGACGAAGGAAATCATCATGCAATTCAATCGAAGCAGATCCCTCTACAGTTTGGCGATCGCGCTGGCTCTTTTCTGTGTGCCCACATTCGGCCACGTGGGGCTGGACTCTCCGAACGGAGGAGAGTCCTACTGCGCCGGCAATGACGTGACGATTCAGTGGACCATCCTCATCTCTCACACCCAGAACAACTGGGACTTGGAGTATTCCACCACCGGCGCAAACGGACCGTTTCTTCCCCTGGCCACGGACCTTCCGCCCGGCGCCACGAACGTCGGAAGCGTTCACACCTACGTCTGGACCGTGCCTGACATCGACTCGAGCCAGATGAGAATTAGAGTCACAATGGACAACACGGGGACGGACTACAACGACACGAGTCTGGGGGATTTCTCCATAGCGGGCGTCGGATCCGCGACCGCCACTTTCCGCAATGACGCTGGCAACACCAATCCTACCGGCTTCAAGGTTGCAGCGCCGGTACTCGGGACGACGTGGATGTCGTGGGTCGACAACACATCCACCGGCAACACCTTTGCCGGGGTTGTGGGCTTCGCCAGTAGTCTGGAGGTGTCCCTCTCCTTTGGGGTTCTACTCGTGAACGTGGGCGACCCCGCGGGTGAATTGCTGAACCTTCCGGCCACCGCGGGGACCGGAGTCGTGGCCTTCAGCACGAGCATTCCAAACGACACAGCACTCTGCGGGATCACCGCCGCGACCCAGGGTTTCGGGTTCGGGGGCGGATCCATCACCCTGCACAACGCCTACGACCTGACTGTCGGCGCTTGACACTCGAAGGAGCTTCGGCAGTTCTTCTAAGTGGAACCGATCGGGCTCCCTACGGGCCCATACGAGCGAAGGCGGCGGCGCTGATCGTCGGTCAGCCGGAGAGAGCCCGCCCCCTCATCTTCGTCTTCAGGGCACGTTTCGAATGCTTTGCGAATCCTGATCGGTCAGTTCCTCCGAACTGAGTGAAACGCGGCGCGGGCCACGATGTCACATCGTGGCCCGCGCTGTCTAATCGCTCCCCCCTTGTTGGGAGATACCCGCTCGGATGGAAGTGGCGGAGGGAGACGGGGTACCGGTTGCGTTAGGGGATGACCAACACGTACATCCCGCCCGCGACCGAGATCGTACGGGCGATGACCTCACCCAATTTGTCGTACGCCGTGACCTCCTGACCTGCGACAGCAGGGATCGTCCCGTCGGGCTCGAGGATCGTGCCGGTGATTACGGTGTTCCCGGTCAGTGCCAAGCTCATCTCTTTGCAAAGGCCGTATCCAGCGATACCGACCCGGAGCTTTCTATCGGAAAACGGCTGTCAGACTTTCTCCCCGCCCAGTTCAGCTTGTGCTTCCTCGAAACCCGGGATGACCTTGCCGCTGGCATCTAGCGGGGGCTGGTCTGTTTCCTGGGCGCTTAAGCCTGTCGCCTGGCCCACGCCCCAGGCCGCGGTGACAATCCCCGCGGCCTCGGCAAGCTGTCGCCGCGTGAGTCGTAGGGGGGCGCTTCTTTCGTCTCTTTCGGTCTCCATCGCTCCGTGATACGAAGAGGCCCTATATTTAACAAGGACTATGGACACGCGAGGAGTCAGTGCCGAACATATGTCCCGTAAGGACCGCCGCTTGGTGGCGACACGGACCTGCGTCGCGGAGGTCTGTCCAGATAGGACCACACGATGACAGCGGGGCAGGGCGCGTACGGGGCTGTCCTGTTGTCGAGCAACAACAAGGTAGGCGACAGCGTATGCATCAGGGCAGCTTATCCAGCGCCGCTTGGCGAACGATCTCCTCATAGGCGTTGGCAATCAGCCGACCGGTTTCGTGTTCCTCATCGACGACTACGTGCGCGCCTGCCGCGCGTAGCTCGGCCATAGATCGATGGAAGCGAGCCCGCACCAAGACCAAAGCGTCGGGCGCGCCAGACCGCACGTCGCCCACGAGCCGAAGCGCCGCTACGGCCCCAGGCACCGTTATTACAACGCATACGGCCCCTCGCAGGCCTGCGTGATCAAGCACCTCCGCATAATGTGCGTCTCCCGTGACGGCGCTATATCCCAGGTTGCGTGCGTCCCGAGTGGCCGATGGGTTCTGGTCAACGACCACGATGTGATAGCCCAGTTCTGCAATGCGTTCTGCAGCCGCGCGACCGGCAGGGCCGTACCCGATGACGATCACCTTCCCGGCCGCCTCGGGTTCCCCGCTCACCTCTTGACGTAGCGAGGCACTCTTGCGAAAAAAGCGTGCGGCGAGCTTTGGAGAATTGCTCACGAAGTAGGGAGCGAGGGCCATCGTGATGACTGTTGTGGAAACGACAAGCATGAACGCCTGTTCGCTCAAGATCTGTCCGCGGGCGATCTCGACGAGTACGAAGGAGAACTCGCCGAGTTGGCCGAGGCAGAGACCAGCCGCAAGCGCAGTCTGCCCACGCGCGCCATAGAGCCTCAGCGCAACCCAAACAATGGCCGTCTTGCCTACCACTACCGCTAGGACGGCCGATCCCACAAGCAGAGCGTTCGAGGCGATCCAGGCGGGGTCTGTCAACATCCCGATCGCCGTGAAGAACAACGTTAGGAGCAGTGTCTTCAGTGATGACACGTCGGCACGGACTTGGGTCGCAAAAGGTGACTCGGCAAGCAGCATGCCTGCCACGAAGGCCCCGAGCGCCGGCGAAACGCCGGCGATGTGCGCGACAACCCCCGACCCAAGGCCTGACACAATTGCGATCAGCAGTGAGATTTCGCGGTTGGAGTGCATCGAACCAGCCGCGAGAAGCCGTGGAACGATGTGATAGAAGATCAAGTACAGACCGCCGACCAACGCCACGCCGATGCCAGCAGTCCGTAGGACGCCCCAGGCGAATTCCTGTGTCGACCCCCCCTCCGAGAGAACGCTCACGATCAGCACCAAGGGCACCACCGCCATGTCCTGCACCAGCAGGATCCCGAGCGCACGGTCACCGTGGACGCTCTCGATTTCGCCCTGTGCCGTCAAGACCCGTAGCACACAGGCCGTACTGCTCAAGGCGCAGATCGCTCCGAAGGCAATCGACCCGGCAGTGCCGAGCCCTGCGATAGCGCCTATCCCAGCGCCGATAGCCGCGGTGCCCACCACCTGGACCGTACCGCTCCCCAATGCCAGCATCCCCATGCCGCGCAGCCGCGCCAATGAGAATTCCAATCCGATGGTGAAGAGCAGCAGCGCCACTCCAAGCTCAGAGAGCGCAAGAACCTCATCTCCGCTGTCGATGAGATGCAGCACGTTCGGCCCGAGCAGTGCTCCAGCGAGCAAGTAGCCGATAATTGCATTCTGACGCAGGCGCTCGAAGAGGCCACCGAGGAGCGCTCCAACCCCCAGGAGGATCACCACATCGAGAAGTACTTGCCAGATGTCCACGACGGTTACTTGTAGACTCAGGGAAAGAGGTCGAGCGCGATGACACCGGTCGTCGGCTCTGCGGTGCTTGCCACTTCGCCTTCCGCCCAGGTGACCAGTCGGTGGTGATGATCGGTTCACCCCGCAAGGGTGATCCTACGTCAATCCAACTCAGATAGCCCGAAGAGACTCTGTGCCTGTTCAGACCCTGTGGGGGGTCGCTCCCACACTTCAGCTGCTTCCTTCATCGGTCGGAACTTTCCTGACCCACGAGCGCTCTACCGCAAACGATGGACGAAGTACCAGAGGGAACGACGATTCAGGTGCCGCAGTAGGTCATGTACGGACCAAAACCGCTGGGAGCCGGTTGTGTGAAATCATCACGGCCGTCGATCTTGGTGTGTGGCTTAATGAGCAGTTGCAAGAGCGTCTCGAAAGGCGTGAAGTTCCCGGCAACCGCTGCCTCGAGTGCTTCTTCTACCTTGTGGTTGCGGGGCACATAGAGCGGGTTGACGCGGTCCATGGCGGCGGCTCGTTCTTGAGGGTCGACGTCTTCGCTTGCCTGGCGCGTGAGCCAACGAGCGAGCCATTTGTCCAGATCGCCGGTCTGTTCGACCAGGTCGTATAGCGCTTTCCTGTCACCCCGCGTGACCGCGGAGAGACTGCGGAACAAACCGGTGAAGTCCATCTGTTGAGACGCCATAAGGCTGTGGAGCTCGTCGATCAATTGGCGATCGTCCGGCTCGGGACGAGCGAGCCCGAGCTTGGCTCGCATCACCTCTAGCCAGTAGCCTTCGTAGCGTCGGGGGAACTCCTCCAGGACCGCGGTGGCCGCCGGTATCGCTTGCTCCGGATCAGCCGGTTCGATCAAGGAGAGGAGCGTCTCCGCGAAGCGCGCGAGGTTCCATTGGGCGATCCCTGGTTGGTTCTCGTAGGCATACCGCGCATTGGCATCGATGGAACTAAAGACGGATCGGGGATCGAAAGCATCGATGAAGGCGCAGGGCCCATAGTCGATGGTCTCTCCGGAAATGGTCGTGTTGTCGGTGTTCATGACTCCGTGAACGAAGCCGAGTCCCATCCACTTAGCGATCAGCGCGGCCTGCCGATCTAGGACGGCCCGCAAGAGCCCCAGGTACGGCTCGTCACTATCCAGAAGCTCTTGGTCGTGGCGCTTGATGGTGTAGTCGGCCAAGCGGCGCAGCTTCTCGGCGTCTTCCGAGGCCGCGAAGAACTGAAATGTGCCGATCCGAAGATGACTCGAGGCCACGCGTGCGAGAACGGCGCCCGGCAGTGGGCCTTCGCGCATGATCGTCTCGCCCGTGGTGAGAGCCGCGAGCGAGCGCGTGGAAGGGATGCCGGCCGCGTGCATGAATTCGCCAATGAGGTACTCGCGCAGGACCGAGCCGATCGCAGCCTTCCCGTCACCTCCCCGTGAGAACGGAGTTCTACCCGACCCCTTGAGGTGCAGATCGCGGCGGGTGCCGTTGGTATCGATCAGCTCACCGATCAGCAATGCGCGTCCGTCGCCCAAGCGCGGCGAGTAGCCGCCGAACTGATGGCCGGCGTAGGCCTGCGCCAGGGGCGTTGCGTGCTCGGGCAATTGACTGCCGACGAGGAGCGCAGCACCCTCCGGGCTTTCGAGGTCCGCCGGGTCGAGGCCAAGCTCGCTTGCAAGTTCATGGTTGAGTTTGACGAAGGCCGGAGCAGGCACTTTGTCACCCTGCCAAGGGGTATACAGGCCTTCGAGCTCGACCGCGTAACTGTTTTCGAATCGAATCATTTGAGGATTGTTTCGCTCAGCGACGAAGCGCGAGCAGCATTTCCTGAGCCGCGTCGGTGAGCCCAAGCTCTGGAAGGTTATTCGCCAGCGCTGCGCGAGATCCGTGCCCGGCCAAATAGCCGTTCAAGCGCGCGGCAGCCGTGGAGTTCACGAATTCGAGGAGGTTGGGGTAGAGATCGAGAAGCGCTGCCTCGAACTCGCGATGGCGTCGCAGGGTGTACTTCTGGTGATAGTCCTCGGCCAGGTGAAAGCCGTCGAAGGCCAGGATCTTTGTCGTCACTTGCGCGCCACCGGCTTCTGCTTGCATCTGCGCGACTCTGCTCTCTACAGAGGCAAGCTGCTCCGCGTCGTGCCAGAAGAGCGCCGTCATGTACTGCGTCCCTCGCGCTGCGCCAAAGGGATTGTGCGCCTTGAAGAACTCGTCGAGGATCTCGGAGAAGCCGAGACTTGCCGGATCGAAGTCCACCTCCAAGGTTTCGGTATGATTGCCCAAGTCGTGATACGTGGGATTGCGCGACTCACCGCCTGCATAGCCAACGCGCGTCCTGATGATTCCGGGGAGACTCCCAAACTGGGAGTCGGGGCCCCAGAATCAGCCAAGGGCGAATGTAGCGGTCTCGAACCTCTCGGGCGGGTTCCTGTCGATCGGAGGAATCGATCGCTTCGTTGTGTGTTGTGAATCAAGCATGGCTATTGATTGGGCTTGGGGCTCTGGCTCGTGCCGCTCTGCCCCGTGAATGCGGTCGGCATGCAATTCTGTGACGATCGAAGCTCGCTAGAACGCCACTGTGGGTACCGAATATCCCGTACGCACTCCTGAAGTGCATTTTGACTGGAAACTAGCCTGCGGACTCGTCCACCACAAGCCCCCCGGCCAGTCCAGTGCGCAGGCCGCTCCCCCAGGCAGCGCGACAATATCGGTGATGCACACCACCGAGCGCAAGCTCGGCAGACGCTGCGCCGACACCTCAACAGGTGGTTTTCCCCGGTCGGAATTGCATGGTCCGAGCAAACCCTCGGTAGCGTCTCGATCACTCCCCTATTAGGACGAGCAAACCAGCCCCCCAGGTCTACCTGTCGATCGCTTGTTTCTTGAGTTCAGCCTGGCGCGTGGGTCCCTCCTCGTTGACCTCCATCAGAAACTTGACAAGGTCTAGGAACTGATCGCGACTTGAAAGCTGATTGACCAGCCCCATGGGCATGGGAGAGAGGTCGAGGATTGCCCGATCGATGAGCTCATCCTTGTACAGCTCAAACTCCTGGCCCCCGGCAGTGTCCCGGAGGATCAGGATGTCGTCGTCCTCGCTGACATGAAAGCCTGAGAACATCAGCCCTATGTCGGTCTCAACGATGATCGTCTCGAATCCCTCGCGTATCGACAGTGAG
>JBLHLB010000222.1:0-6860 GCA_047618505.1 Planctomycetota bacterium | reverse complement strand
CGAAGCGATCAATGCATGGACTGCGAGGCCCACAGGTCGTCGAAGTGCCCCGCAGAGATACTCCGACCTGGCCATTGAAACGGCTCTAACGCTGAGGCTCGTATTCCGGTTGCCACTGCGCCAAACAGAGGGCTTCCTTCGATCCGTGCTGGACCTCATGAACGTGACTCTCGAAGCGCCGGACCGCACAACACTGTCTCGACGCAGCAAAGGCCTGAACGTCAATCACGACATCGTGAGTTCCAAGATACCGATCCATCTGATCCTCGACAGCACTGGGCTCTCGATAGCAGGGGAAGGCGAATGCGCTCTGCAAAGCACGGCAAACAAGGAAAACGAGAATGGCGGAAGCTGCACATAGGCGTCGATCGGGCAGGCGTCATCGTCGCGCAGGTTCTGACGGACATCGGAGGGGAGGACTCAGTCACTGGGGTTCAGCTGATCGAAGCTACCGCCGGCAGGATCAAGAGCGTCACAGGCTACGCAGCCTATGACACGAGGGGCATCTACAATGCAGCTGAAGCCTGCGGCGCGAATGTCATTGTTCCACCGACGAGAGCAGCAGAAGTCAACCGTCGCAAGCCTCGCACCCCGTCAAGAGACAGGGCCATACGGCGAGTAGAGAGAGTCGGTCGTAGGCGCTGGAAGAAGGAGTCTGGCTACTATCAACAGGGCCGCGTCGAGAACACGTTCTTCAGATACAAGTCCATCCTTGGTGATAGCCTCCGGTTGCGGAATTGGGCAGCTCATGAAACTGAAGCGTCAGTTGCGTGCAAGTTGCTGAACCGTCTGACGGCGATTGGCCACCCCAGATCAGTGGCAATTCGGGTCTAAGCCAGTTGGGTAGGGGAGACGCGCCTCATTACGAATTGTGCACCAACGCCGCGCAAGGTAGGGGCCGATCCGATTCTTGAATAGGACGTGGTGGCGATCTGCCCGCAAGGCTAGGCTCCCGGGCCCCCTCTCCCCACTACAAGTACACCGTGATCCACGCTTCAGACCTGACAGAACTCGCAACCGGCATCGGCTGTGAGATCCCACAAGACCGTGCCGAACTCTTGCTCGCGTACCTCGATGCGATGCTGGAGGAGAACCTCAACGTAAATTTGACTGCTGTTCGCGATCGAGAAACAGCAGTGATATTCCACGCCCTTGATTCTCTGGCGATGGGCAACAAGGCGTTTGGTTTGAGGCCACACAATTGCCTCGACCTTGGAAGCGGCAATGGATTCCCCGGCATCGCCATCGCCTGTCTCTTTCCGAATGCCAAGGTACTTCTCATGGATCGCACTTTAAAGAAGCTCAAGGCGATTGAACGCGCCGTTGAGTCGGCTGGATTTCAACCCGGGCAAATCTCGACAACTCAAATGAATGCTTCCGAAGCTCCGGCTCATGGCTATCGAAGGTCATTCGATCTTGTCACGGTCAGAGCTGTAGGTCCTGCCCGCGAAATGGGCATCTTAGCCAAGCCCTTGCTACCCAAAGGTGGAAGCCTACTGTGCTGGCTTAGTTCGGATACCGAAGTGGCCGCTGCTCTACCCGGTGACTTGCGCAAGAAGGGCGACTTGCAATACTCGCTACCTAGTCCGGGCGAGCGTACGCGGCGGCTCGTCAGCTACCAGCGCTAGTCGTGGGGCGTTGGTGCCTAAGGGCACGTCCCTGGAGAGCGTTTGGCGGCCGACATCAGGCTTCGGGGTTCGTAGCACCATGACTTCACGATGAACCCTCGAGTCCACCCGAAGTACAAGACTCCCTACCGCGTCACGAACTGGTCCGAGTACGACCAGGCCCTTGCGCCCAAGAGTTACGTCACGCCACGGTGATGCGTTGGTGCACAAAGGCACTTCCATGGAGAACGATTGTCGGCATACATCATGCTTCAGGCCGCGGAGCCCGATGACTTCACGATGAACTCCAGAGTCCATCCGAAGTACAAGACGAGGTATCGCGTTACGAACTGGTCCGAGTACGACCAGGCCCTCGTTCAGCGCGGCGACATCACCATGTGGATCTCGCCAGCAGCAATCAAAGGTTGGACCGCGAAGCCCTCCGGCCGATGCGGGGCCCCGCAGAAGGTCTCCGACCTGGCCATCGGAACGGCTCTGACCCTGAGGCTCGTGTTCCGCTTACCGTTGCGCCAAGCTGAAGGCTTCCTTCGATCCCTGCTCAGCCTCATGGATCTGTCCCTCGAAGCGCCGGACCACACGACAATGTCGCGACGAAGCAGGGGCTTGGACGTTCACCTTGAGCTCGTGAGTTCCAAGAAGCCGATCCACCTGATCATCGATAGCACTGGGCTCTCGATAGTAGGGGAAGGCGAATGGGCTGCTGCAAAGCACGGGAAACGGGGTAAGCGAGGATGGCGTAAGCTCCACATCGGGGTCAATCGGCAGGGCAAGATCCTGGCTCAGGTCATGACCGAGAGCACTGGGGACGACGCCAACACGGGGCTCGCGATCATCAAGGCGACCAAGGGAAGGCTGGCCAGCGTCACGGGCGACGCGGCCTACGACACTCGCCAGATCTACGCGCGGGCAGCGTCCAGAGGTGCGCGCGTGGTAGTGCCGCCAGTGCAGTCGGCGACAGCAACAGGTAGAGGACCGCGGTCCGCACAGAGGAATCGAACGGTTCGCAGGATCGACAAGGTCGGCCGTAGGAGATGGAAGAAGGAGTCTGGCTACCACCGACAGGGGACGGTGGAGAACGCCTTCTTCCGGTACAAGACGATGCTCGGGGATCGACTTCACGCCCGGGGTCTAGCTGCGCAGAAGACGAAGGTCGCTATCGGCTGCAAGGTGCTGAACCGAATGCTAGACTGCGGACGACCGAAGTCGGTTGCCGTCACTGCATGACATCCCTGGGGAAGGGGAAGTCCAAGCTCCATTCGGCTTTCTGCAACAACGCCCCTTATGTCCAAAGCAGAACCTCAACCTTCCCTGCGACCCCCGCAGGGTCAAAACGGCCTGTTCGCCCGATTTCTCCGCCTCGTCGAGTGGCTGGGGAATCTCCTGCCACACCCGGTAACCCTGTTTGCCCTTATCTGCCTGCTCGTGCTGGTGGCTTCGGGGATCGCAGGAGCGCTGGACCTTGCGGTTGCGGATCCGCGCCCAGAAGGCTCGAAGGGGCGCACGTCCGACGGGATGATTCGCGCGGTCAGTCTCATGAATCCGGAAGGATTGCGGCGCATCGGAATGGGGCTGGTAACGAATTTCACGTCGTTCGCCCCGCTCGGCACTGTGCTCGTTGCGCTGCTGGGAGTTGGGGTGGCCGAGCGCTCAGGGCTGCTTGGAGCCGGAATCCGCGCGTTGGTATTGAATGCTCCGCGCAACCTGCTGACCTTCGTGATTATCTTCGCTGCGGTTGTATCGAACACAGCTTCGGAGATGGGCTACGTCGTCCTGATCCCCCTTGCCGCTGTCGTGTTCCATTCGGTCGGCCGCAACCCCATGGTTGGTCTGGCGGCGGCTTTTGCGGGCGTCTCCGGGGGCTACTCGGCGAACATTCTGATCGGGACGGTGGACCCCTTGCTGTCGGGCATCACGACGGAGGCTGCCCGCATCATCGACCCTTCCTTTGCGCCGGGTGAGGCGAACGAGATCCTGCCAACGGCGAACTACTACTTCATGTTTGTCAGCACTTTCATGATCACGATCATCGGCACATTGATCACGACGAAGATCGTCGAGCCTAAAATGGGGGCTTACGATCCCAAGGATGCCGAAGAGGGTGTCGAGGAGGCGACCAAGGACATGGGGGCGCTCTCGGCAATTGAGAGAAAGGCGCTGAAGTGGGCGCTCGCGACGATCGGCTTGCTCACCCTCGGCCTGCTCGCATTGACGCTGCCCGAGAACGGCTGGTTTCGCGACCCCGCAGAGAACGCCACCCTAGTGCAAGACCTGCGGCCGATGCTCAAAAGCGTCGTCGCGTTGATTTTTGTGTTCTTCGTGATCCCGGGCATCGTCTACGGGCGCATCGCAGGAACGATGAAGAACGATCGAGACGTTATCGATGCTATGGGCAAGGCTATGAGCTCAATGGGGCTCTACATGGTGCTCGTATTCTTCGCCGCGCAGTTCGTGGCCTTCTTCAACTGGACCAACCTGGGGACGATCACGGCCGTCGCCGGCGCTGACCTACTTCAGCATTGGGACCTGACGGGCCCCGGCGTCTTCTTGCCCTTCATCCTGATGTGCTGCTGCGTCAACTTGATGCTGGGCAGCGCCTCTGCGCAATGGGCCGTCACCGCGCCGATCTTTGTGCCGATGCTGATGTCGATCGGCTACAGCCCGCAGGTCATCCAGGCCGCTTACCGCATCGGCGACTCGTCGACGAACACGATCACCCCGATGATGAGCTACTTCGGGTTGATCCTGGCCTTTGCCATGCGTTACGACAAGAAGCTCGGGATAGGCACTCTGGTGGCCATGATGATTCCCTACTCGATCGCCTTCCTGATCGGCTGGATCATCCTGTTCTATGTCTGGGTGTTTGTGTTGGGACTGCCGGTGGGACCGGGAACCCCGACGTTCTACCCAAACTGATCGCGTGCTATCCACAAATAGAATCGTGGCCCAAATCCTGCTCATGCGCCGGGTACTTCGTTCATCGCCTGTGAGGAAGCGTACACAAGCCCTGGTGGTGTAAGGTGCTTACGAGCGGATCATACTCTGGCGGCCACTGCAGGTGTCAATGGAAGAACGGACCCAAATGGCCTAGGGCGTCTCGCGTGCTCTTTGTCGTTGCACGACCGAGAGCCTGGACGTATTACGAAGAAGGAAAGAGCACCAAATGCGCGGCCTGACTAACAGCGAGTGAATGAAGCACCGGAGCACCAGGCGATCACTGAGGCTGTCCTAACAGAGAGAAGAACGATGGCATCCACAACGGCAAAGAAAATCGCATCCGCAATCAACGGCGAGGGTACGAAACTAGGAGACATCAAGAGACACGGCAAAGAGATCAAGAAGGACCACAGACTCGCCATGGAACTCTGGTCGATTGGTAACTATCACTCTCGCCTTCTCTCTACTTTGATCTTCGACAAGAAGCTCCTAACTCAAGACGTCATCGAGAAGCTAGCCGCTGACATGCTCGGCCACGATGAGAATGAACGGAGCCAGTTGGCTGACTGGCTCCTGGCCAACCAGCTCATGAAGGACAAGAAGACCGCCGCTCTTATCGTTACGTGGCAAGGGAGTAATTCACCGATTCTCCGCCGGCTCTTTTGGTATCACCAGGCACGTTTGCGGTGGACCGGCAATACACCTCCTGAAAACAGCGGCGCACTTCTTGACTCATTGGAACGCGACATGGCGGATGCGCCGCAAGAAGAGCAGTGGGCTATGAACTTCTGCGCTGGGCAGATCGGTGTTCATGAACCGAAGTTCCGATCGAGGTGTATCAAGCTCGGAAAACAAACGGGCTTATACAAAGACGATCCAGTCGCCAAGAACTGCGTACCCTCATACCTGCCAGAATTCATTCGAATCGAAGTTGCGAAACGGAAATGAGGGTACTTCGTTCATCGCCTGTGAGGAAACGTGCCTAAGCCCTGGTGGCCTAAGCTGGTCACGACCAGATCGTACCTCAGCGCCCAGTGCGAGTGTCTATTGAAGAAAGGATCCAACCGGAGACCGGCGTGCCCCAACGAGCGTTGCGGGCTCCATGCCCAGCAGGACCAGGGCAACGTCATGCTACATGGCTTCTCCAAGGTGAAGTGGGGGAGACCGATGCCGGTATCGCTTTGAAGAGTGTGGCAAGACCGCCCGGATCGCCTCCTTGCTCTTTGTCGTTGCGCGACCGCAGACTTGGACGTATCACGAAGGTGGAGAACGAATCAAAGGCGCGGCCTGACTAACAGCGGACGAAGGAAGCACCCGGGAGCCCATTCAGCGGGCGGTAACCACCACGGCACTAATTCGCCCCTGGATCGGCCCGTCCCCGTAGCGTGCGCGAAGGGCCGCGGTAGCGACTTCCGTGGCACGTTCGATACCATCAGGATTGCGGGCCTCGATCTCGTTACGCAAGGGCGTGCCCAGTACATAGGCGATGGCCGGTACTTCGGGGCCTGAGGCTGGGCTGACGTCATCGCGTTGCTTGAGTGAACACTGGTCGAAGCCAGCGGCTTTCACGTCGCCTTCAATTTCAGCGGGGAGTCCGTGGCCGTGGGGAGTCCGGGCGAGGAACAGCGGAGGGTCCTTTGGATAGAGCGAGCCGACAGCATCGGTGACGACGTCGGCGAATTCGTTGTCCTCGATACTGTTCCAGATGTTGAACAGGAACGTGCCGCCTGGGCGCAGCACACGGCGGATCTCTCGGTAGGCGGCAGCTCGATCTGGGAAGAACATGGCGCTGAACTGGCAGACGACGACGTCGAAGGACTCGTCGGCGTACGGGAGCGCCATCACGTCCGCTTGTCGCCACGTCACGGGGCGGGACGTGCCCACTCGTTCTGCGTGCGCGACCATTGCCTCGTTCAGGTCGGTTGCTGTGATCGTGCACGCCCCGGGCAGAGACGAGGCGAGAGCGCGCGTGACCACGCCCGTTCCGCACGCGACTTCCAGAACGGAGGTTGGGTTGAGCGCCCGCGTTCTGGCTGCGAGGTCGTTGGCGTAGGGCTCAAAAATGAGCGGGACGAGTTTCGATTCGTAGAAGGCAGCTACGTCTTCGGTGAACGAGCTGTCGGACGTCGGATTGGTCATGGGCGCGCGATCATAGCTAACCATGACAGCTCCGCCACGCTCGTTGTTCGCGGTAGAGGGTTCCGATCTCGTGCTGTCCATTCGTAGGATCGTGGCCTAAACGCAGCCCAGGGGGGCAGACCTATCAACCAATAGAGCACCGCCACTCGCCCACGGCGG
>JBLHLB010000221.1:0-6864 GCA_047618505.1 Planctomycetota bacterium | reverse complement strand
AGGGCTCGCCGAGGAGGTTGAAGATTCGGCCTTTCGTGCGATCACCAACGGGCACCGAAATGGGCGCGCCGGTGTTCGTCACGGCCATGCCGCGGCGGCAACCGTCGGTGGTCGCCATGGCGACGCAGCGAGCCACGTCGTTACCCATATGCTGGGCAACTTCGAGGGTCACGTCACCGACGCGCCCGGCTCCCCCGGCGGTGCCGTCCACCTTCAGCGCACTGAAGATGGGAGGCAGTGCGCCGGCCGGAAAACGGACGTCGACAACGGGGCCGAAGATCTGAGAAATGGATCCTGATGCGAGGAGAGTGGTCATGGTCTTCAGCGTTGACTATTTGACGGCTTCTGCGCCGCCCACGATATCCAGGAGGTCTTTAGTGATCCCTTCCTGACGTTTCCGGTTGTAGATTGCTTTCAACTCTTTCTGCATGTCGCCGGCCGCGTCGGTCGCGTTCTTCATCGACATGCGTCGACTGGCATACTCAGAGGTGATGGCCTCGATCAGCGCGTTGTAGATGCGCGTCTCAAGATAACGGGGTACCAAGCGGTCAAAGATAGTGGCCGCATCCGGTTCAAGGATGACGTCGCCACCTGTGGTGGCTGCGGTTCCCTCTTCGGCGCCCGAGGACAGTTTCTGCGAAGCCAGGGCTTCCGACTGGATGGGCAGAAAGTCAATCCAGGTGGGGACGAACTTCCCCATGGAGACAAAGGCGGAGAAGATCACGCGCACTTCGCTGTACTCACCGCCGAGGAAGGCCTCCGCCAGTGCCGAAGCAGTGCGCGCTGCCGCGCGGTAATCGACCTTCTCAAGGATCGGTTCGACAAAGAGGCGCTCGATCTTGCGGCCGCGGGATTTCAAGAAGGAGTAACCCTTCTTCCCGTAGACGAAGTGATCGACCTCAAGGCCCTCGTCGAGACCACGGAACCAGGTCTCGTACTGCCTGAAGATGTTGGAGTTGTAGGCGCCACAGAGACCGCGGTCCGAGGAGACCAACAGCACGGCGACCTTCTTGCCCGGTCCCTTTTGAAACAGGGGGCGCGACTCCACTTCAGAGCCTAGGACCGACGCGAGGTGCCCCACCAACCCCGAGATCTCCTCGGTGTAGGGACGGGACGCCAGGGCGCGGTCCTGGAACTTGCGCAGCTTCGTCGTCGCGACCATTTCCATGGCGCGCGTGATCTGCTTGATACTGCCGATGGACTTAATTCGTCCTCGCAGTTCGCGTATGCCGGCCATCGTTTAGGTGTCCTTGGGGTGCTGGTCAGGTGGGAGTTGGGATGCTTGCTAAGAACTCGAGTTGAGTTCCTAGAACCCCAGCTGAGAGATGACCGCCTTGATGGCTGCGTCGAGAGTTGCCTTCGAGGTGTCGGAGAGCTTCTTCTCCGTGGCCAACTCTTCTGAGACTTCGGGGTGCGCATCCGCCATGTGCTGCAGGAATGCGGGCTCGAATGCCTTGACGTTGGATACGTCGATCACGTCGAGGCCACCGGAGGTGCCGGCGTAGATGATCATGACTTGATCTTCGACCTTGAGGGGCACGTACTGCCCTTGCTTGAGGATCTCCGTCAGGCGCTCGCCGCGAGCCAGGGTTTTCTGGGTAGCCTTGTCGAGATCGGAGCCGAACTGGGCGAAGGCCTGCAGCTCGCGGAACTGAGCCAAGTCGAGGCGCAGACCACCGGAGGTCTTCTTCATGGCGGGAATCTGGGCCGCACCACCAACGCGGGAGACCGAGATACCGGCGTTCACACCGGGACGAATACCGGCGTTGAAGAGGTTCGATTCCAGGAAGATCTGGCCATCGGTGATCGAGATCACATTGGTCGGAATGTAGGCCGACACGTCGTTTTCCTGGGTCTCCACAACGGGCAGAGCCGTCAGGGAACCACCGCCCTTCTTGAAGCGCGGGTTGATCTTGGGGGCGTCATCGGAGAGGCGCGCGGCGCGCTCCAAAAGACGGGAGTGCAAGTTGAACACGTCACCGGGGAAGGCCTCGCGTCCCGGGGGGCGACGCAGAAGCAACATGACCTGACGATAGGCCAGGGCTTGCTTGTAGATGTCGTCATAGAAGATGACGACATCGCGGCCTTCGTCGCGGAAGCGCTCCCCCATGGTCGTGCCACCGAAGGCCGCCAGGTACTGCATGGAAGCTTCGTCGTTGGCGCTGGCCGAGACGACGATGGTGTAGGGCATGGCACCGTACTTCTCGAGCTTTTGGACAACGTCC
The DNA here is from genome assembly GCA_047618505.1 of Planctomycetota bacterium. Classification (GTDB taxonomy): domain Bacteria; phylum Planctomycetota; class UBA1135; order UBA1135; genus JBLHLB01. The sequence goes on along the minus strand of JBLHLB010000221.1, from coordinate 4,639 downwards.
ACAACCGTGGACTGCTTCTGGCCCATGGCGACGTAGATGCAGAGAACCTGCTTGGGATCGTCCGGATCCCCGCCACCGGTGTTCTTCTGGGAGATGATCGTGTCGATCAGGAGCGCCGTCTTACCCGTCTGACGGTCGCCGATGATCAACTCGCGCTGGCCGCGACCGATGGGGATCATGGCGTCGATGGACTTGATCCCCGTCTGCAGGGGCGTGTCCACCGGCTGACGCTCCACCACGGAGGGCGCCGGCTGCTCGATGGGCAGATAGTCGGCTTCGGTCACGCTCAGGGGTCCGCGTCCGTCGATGGGATCGCCCAGGGCGTTGACCACGCGGCCGAGAAGGCTCGGGCCGGTGGGCACGGAGATGATTCGACCCGTAGTACGGACCTGGTCGCCCTCCATGACCTTGCTGGCGGAGCCGAGGAGCACGCAACCGACGTTGTCCTCCTCGAGGTTGAGGGCGATACCACGCACCCCTTCGGAACCGAACTCGAGGAGCTCGTTCATCATGCATTCGTCGAGGCCCCAAACGCGGGCAACGCCGTCACCGACGGAAAGGACAGTACCAACGCTCTGAAGCGAGGCGTCCGTGCCGAATCCGGCGATCTCCTTTTCAAGGATCGAGGTGACTTCTGCGGGTCGAAGGTCCATGGCTCTGGTTGGGTATCAGGTGTCCTGGGAGTCGCTGTCCGTGGGATCAGCTTGCGGTAGGACAGGGGTGCGCTGTTCTGTGCGGAGTGCACGTGGCACTGCCGGAGACTAGAAGAGGCGCTTGGTGCGGATGAAGAAGGTGCGGAAGCGTGTGGGCGCCTAGGCGTCCGCGGAAGCGCTACCGGAGGAGGATGTGCCCGAAGGCATAACGGCCTGGAGCATCGATTCACGTAGGCCGTCAAGGCGACCCTGCACGGACATGTCGAGCATGCGCGAGCCCACAAGGACTCGAACACCCCCCATCAGTTCCGGGCGAACGCGATTCTCAAGGGTTACGCGGCGATCAATCTTGAGGCCAATGGCGGCCGCAAGGCTCTCGACCTGAGCAGCGTCCAGGGGGCGGGCGCTCTCAACGTAGCCTTCTGCGGCACCGTCTTCCTCGAGCAGGCGAGCACGAAATGCCTCGGCGATGCCGGGCAAGACGTCCTCACGACGTTTCTCAAAGAGGAGCCCCACGAAGTTTCGAGTGATCTCGTTGAAGTCCGCCGAGACCAACCCGAATTTCTCACGCCGTGTGGCCTGGGGAATACGGGCATCGACGACAAAGCTGGCGACCGCGGGCGAAGCCATCTCCTGGCCAATGCGGGCAATGTCATTGGAGACATCACCCAGGGCACCACGCGACTTCGCCAGGGCGAAGAGCGCTTCGGAGTATCGGTTGGTGACCAGATCGTGCATCGATAAACGGGAGGGTCAGGGGTTGCCCAGGGAAGAGTCCCGGGACGGTAATCCTGTGGTGAAGAGCGTCCTAGCCCTTCGAGCTGCGCGCGACGAGTTCGGAGACCATGCGACGGTCATCCTCACCACCGACATTGCGTTCCAAGACCTTGCTGGCGGCGTTCATAGACAGCTCCACAACTTCGTTGCGGATTGTCGAGATAGCCTTGTCCTGCTCGGCTTGAATTGCACCGCGGGCCTGTTCGATCATCGAGGAAGCCTCGTGCTTGGCTGCCTCCACAATCTTTTGCTCGCGGACCTCAGCCCGCTCGCGGGCATCGGACATCAGCTGTGCGGCTCCGGCCTGGGCTTCACCGAGTTTGACCTCGATATCAGCACGTGCCCTCTCCGCGTCGCGGCTTGCGGTTTCTGCGCGCTCGATGGCGCGGGATGCATGTGCATCGCGCTCCTCAAGGGCACTCGTCACCGGTCCCATGACAAGCTTCCACATGAGGGGTAAAGCGATCGCGAAGATCACGAGTGTCCACAGGAGGTTTCCACCTCCTTCTAGGGCGAGGGGATTGAAACCGCCACCGGAGGCGACAGCCAGGGTAGGTATGGACAGCAGCATGACTTCAGAGCGCGTTTGCTCGAGTGTGTTTAAAGCGGGGATCGATGCCGTTAAATTTGGCGTGATGCACTCGGCCCCAAGGGGGAACCCCATGGGAGAACAAGGCCGACCCAGCGGGCCGGTTTCACGCACACCCGGTCGCACCTAGGCGCGAACGGGATGGTCTGGGCTGCTCATCCCCTCCCCCGTCAAAGAACGGGGAAGGGGGTGTTGGTCCCGACCTGGAGAGCCGTCTAGCCGATCGCGATCAGCAGGGTCACGACGACTGCGAAGAGGGAAACACCCTCAACAAACGCCGCAAGGATGATCGAGCCGCCGCGGATGTCGCCGGCGGCTTCGGGCTGGCGGGCAATGCCTTCGTTGGCGGAGGAGCCGATCTTGCCGATGCCGAGGCCGGCACCGATGGCAACCATGCCAGCGCCGATGGCGGCGCCGAACTTGCCGTAGTCCGGGGTAAACCCGGTGGCATCCATCATGTCCTTAAGGCCGCTGTCTGTGATGAGCTGAACCGCCTGCTGGACAGCCTCGGCTCCTTCCTGAATGGGGAGGATCATGTCGTTATCTCGTTCTCTTTAGTGCGACCAGATGGCCGCTCGAATCTTCGGAATGAAGACTGGGAATTGAAGGTTGGGACTGTGCCCCACGCAGGTGGCGCGTGGGGTGCTTGTTGTGGACAGCGAGTACCGCTGCCTGGGCTTTGATGTTCTCTTTGAACTAGTGCTCGGGGTGAACCGAAGCTGCCACGAAGAGGATTGAAAGCTGGGTGAAGATGAAGGCCTGCACCATCGCCACAAAGGCCTCGATGATCATGATGAAGACGGCGAAGGCGACACCGATCGGTGCCGTACCCCAGCCACCGGCATCACCCCAGATCCCGGCCATGAAGAAGATCAAGCCCATGAAGGAGAGCACGACCATGTGGCCGCCACTCATATTCGCGAAGAGACGAATCATCAGGGCGAAGGGCTTCACGAAGAGGCCCAGGAGTTCGACCACGAACATCAGGGGCCAGAGCGCCAGGGGAACATGGGGAACCAGGTTCTTCCAGAAAGCGATGGGACCCTGAGCTGCCATACCGCAACCGACCATGGCCATCAACGTGGTCAAGGCCAGGGCCGCAGTCACGAAGATGCTGGCCGTAGGCGTAGCGCTCAAGGGAATCAATCCCATGAGATTCATGAAGAGGACGAAGAAGAAGATACTCAGGAAATAGGGCAGAAACTTGCGGCCCATTTCCTTGCCCATGGCCGGGTAGACCATGTCGTCTCGCACCCACATGGCCCAGCCGGTCAGGATCCGAGTAATGCGACTCCCACGACCGGTGCGGACATAGCCCGCGATACCCGAGAAGAGAATCAGCACCAGCAGGACAGCGGCAACCTGGAAGATCTGCAGGTTGAAGAGTGCAGTCTTCGGGCTCTCACCCTCGGGGGTCTGCCCGCGGTAATCCATAAAGCCGAGGAAGCCAGGGAGGGGCACCTCAAGCATGATCTCTCGACTGGGATGCTCGGTCGATCCCGCAGCTGCGTGATCCTCTTCAGCCGCATCCCCATCAGCCCCGGCATGCTCGTCGGAACCGGCATGCTCGTCGGCGGACTCATGCTCCTCATCAGCAGCATGATCCTTGGCGGGAAGTTTCAAGGGCGCCGGCACCAGGTGGAAATAGAGCGTCTCAAACACGCTCGATCCGGTGTGGTGCGGGGTGTAGGTGTAGCTCGCGAAGAGCGCGGCCGCGATGACAGCTATGGCGATGATCGTACGCATGGAAGGATCGGCTATTACGGGGCGAGGCTAAAAGCCTCAGGCCTCCGTAGGCTCCATCTGCTTAGGACTCACGGAAGCGCTTGCGGCATCGACTCGGTTGGAACCGCCTTGATCTCTTGAATGACGGCGCTGCGCCAGGGTTGCGTCGATCACGCCCAGGGGCAAAATCACCGCAACGGCTGCCGCGTAGGCCACCAGGAAGCTGCGCCAGTTGACCCAGGCAGCTGCTTCTTCAATGGAGTGGAAGGCCAGGGCGCCACAAAGCAGGACGGCGAACTTGGCCAGAAAGGAAACTCCCGTGGCCGTCAGTGCCGTCTCCGGGCGATGAATCAGGGCGTGTCGCTGGTAGAGAACCCCGAGGACGCACATGCCTGCCCCCATAACAAAGCCCATCAAGACTCCTCCCCCCAAGGGGCCGCCCAATTGCCAGGCAACCAAGACCGCAACGGCAAGGCCGAGGGTTGTTGCTATGGATGTGCGGATCATGAGGGAGGGCGGCTGGAGAGGTCGTCGCTGAGGTCGTCGCTGGGGCTGTCGTCGGACGCAGGGCCCGAGTTGCTGGCTGTCTTCCCACTGGTTCCGAGGGAGGCGCTCACCTTCGAGATCTTCTTGATCATGGAGATGAGCCCGCCTGCAAAGCCGACGAATACGCCGACCAAGAGGAACCAGGGAGATGTGTCGAGCCAGAGATCGAGGCGGTATCCGCCGTAGGCGAACACCAGAATTGTGACAGCGAAGTGCAGGCCAACCCCGGCGAACTGGCCGTAGCCAGCTCCCACTCTTGTGCTACGTCCGGCCTCTCGCTCAAGGCGAGGGGCGGGCGTGTCCTGAGATGAATCACCCCCGGATCGCCCGTTGGTATTTCGAGAAGGCA
>JBLHLB010000220.1:0-6868 GCA_047618505.1 Planctomycetota bacterium | reverse complement strand
ACGCGAACTGCGGGCATCGTGCCGCAGAAGACATCCGGATCCATCCCCATGGCGTAATCGGGGGGGTGGCTTCCGGCGGCGAACCACCCGGGGGGACAAGCATCTGACATTGCAAAGGGCGTAGGCTTGAGGGTTCCAGGGAATCCGTGATTTCAGGGTTCCAGGGATTCCGCGACGACGAGGTGTTCTCGATCGTGCGGAGGCAAACGATCCGTCCTTGCTTGGACGCAACTCGCCCGGAAAATGTTCGCTTCAACGGTGAGCTCCTCTTCGGGCGACGGAAATCGGATGCGGTGGTGCATCTAGACCCCATCGTGATACGAGCACTAGACCTATGTCGGGGGAGGATAGCTCCGGTCTCTGAATAGGCGAATCAAGGGCGCCAGCGCTGCTTAATTAGGATTCCCTAATCCTCGTTCAACAGAACCTTCAGGACGCCGTGCCCAAGGTCCATCAAGTTACTGCCCTCGGTATTGCACATCAGCGCCACCGTTAAGCTTTCGTTAGGGGCGCAAAGAAGCAGCGTACGAGTGCGGCGTTGTGCCCCACCGTGGGAGACGATCAGGTGACCGTTCCGCTGCTCAATGTTGAAGCCCATGCTGTAGCCCGTCTCTAGCAGTTTGTTGAAAAACAGCAGCTTCTCGGTTGGTCTCCACAAATTGCCTGGCAAGGCGTCGGGTTCTCCGCGTAGCTGTACCTACACGGGTGGTTCCGACAACGCAGCCAGGCGATTTGTGGGGGCCGAGCGAGGAGTTGCTGTTTTTCAACGGGCTGCTAGTCCCGCATCGGTTCGCTGACTCTCAAAGAGTAGGTCTCGCAAGGGGTCATCGATGAAAGACTCATGCCCCAGGGCCGCTCCGAAGCGTGCGAGATCCGATATGCTCGATTGGAATCCACCGCCCGCTAGCTTCCAGGCCACATTGGTATCCCCGGAGTTGAAGATGCGCCCGTCACTCGTGCGGCGATAGCCCGAGGTGCGGTCACCGAGGGGAGCGGCCGGATCGTCCGGAACGAGGCTCGAGAGCCCCAGTGGTGAGCGAACCAGGCGTTCCACTTCCCCAAGAAATCCGCGCTCCGAGCTTCGCTCAAGGACCGCCCCCACCAGGACAAATCCGTGGGTGCTGTAGGAAAAGCTCGCCCCCGGCTCGTGAATCAGAGGCGCCATGTGAAACATCTCGATCGCGCGCACGGGATCACGGAACGGAAACTCGACATCGTTGTTCCTGCGCGTCACGACGGGCATGTGCTGGTAGTGAGCGATACCCCCCAGGTGTCCCAGCAGTTGCCGGGTTGTAACGGCGTACTTCTTCTTGGGGAACTCCGGTACGAACTCGATCACGTTGCGGTCCAAATCCAGAACTCCCTCCTGACTCATCTTCGCAGCCACGACGCCGGTGATGCTCTTCGAGATGGACCCCCAGCGGAAGAGCGTCTGACCGTCGACTGCCCGATCGCTTTCCACATCGCTCCACCCCCAGGAGCGGGAGTCCATGAGCTCCCCGTCCACGGCGATGGCCATGGACAACCCGACGAACTGACCCGTGTCCAGCGCTTCGAACACCTTCTCTTCGATAGGGTCCAACCAGAATTCAGGCAATCCCTCGAGGGCCACCTGACTCGGACGCTCCGAGGGCAGCAGCACTTCAAAGTGCAAGTCCTCGGTCCACACTAGGGATGTTCTGTCCAGCTTCACCGAGAACTGCATCCCGCTGTAGCTCAACAGGGCAGCAAGACCACCATCCCCATCCCTACTCAGAACCAGAGGGTTTACGCCCCCGCCCAGGTCGCACTCAAGTTCCAGACCCGTCTCGGTCGCCACTCCCCTCAACAATCCCGGTCCCAACATATCCGCATCGAAACCGCCACGCCAATTGCCGTCCTCCCCGAGCTCGATACCGAAGCGGACCGCTAGGGGCTTGCTGTCGAAGGGGACGCGCAGTTCACCCTGCCAGCTTCCCGTGAAGTATTCCTCTATCGCGGTCGAGTCCGCCTGAAAGGAAACCGGTTCGTAAGCGGCCGATGACGCCCCGGCCGGCCGAGCTGTGCAGAGCACGGCGACTGAAGCAAGGACCAACGAGCGACGGAAGTGATTCATCAGGACTCGAATGGAAACGATCGGCGCCACTTCAGGTGGCTTTGGGGGTTGGGCCCCTAGAATTCTAGGGGAAGAATCCCAAGTGACCCCTCATTCGGAGAAGGAAGTGATTCGTTTCACATCAGTGAGATTGACGCTAGCTGCATCGACTGTGACGATGCGGGATCGGGCTCGCAGCTGCCCTTGCGAGACAGGTCGACACACCACCGACTGACGTCAGCGCGTGCCTGCGAGAGCTCTTAGAATACGGCGACGCCGTGCAACTCCGTATCCGACACGTTGACCATGGACTACTTCGGCAAGTCAAGCCCCCGGGACGTCCCCAGGCATCTGTTCTCGGGTGCAGTGCAGATTGATTTCGAATCGGCGATCCGGGGCGATCCCGATAAGCAGAACTACACGGTCTGCCCCAGGCATTGGTACATGGACGCGGAGTTCGAATGCGCTGACTGCGGCTATGCATTTACTTGGTCTGCCCAGGAACAGCGGACGTGGTTTGAGGAGTACGATTTCTGGATCGGCTCATGCCCGAAGCACTGCATCGACTGCCGGGGAAAAAAGCGAAGACTGAACTCCCTAAGGCAGGAGTATGATCGGTTGGTTGGCGAGGCTCGAAGCGGATGCGCAGTCGAGATGAAGTCGCAGGTGTTGCGCATCATCGACGAACTCGACGCGGGGCTCGGCAAGTTGCCGGACAGGATTCGGGAGACGAAGAGCGTGCTCCTTGCTCAAATCAGAAAGGCCACGGATCGGGGCGCTGGGCCGGACACATCAGCAGGTGCCAGCGAATCCTAGGCGTCGTCAGGACAGGACTTGGCTCAAGAGCCCGGGAACGAATACCCAGCAAAGGAGTGGTCGACTCCGCAACCGCGCAGCCCTAGTGCTGCAGCGTAATCGCACGCGTCGAGAACACAGGTCCTTCAACGCAGCACTTGGCGTTCGGCCAGTCGCCCAAGGGACCGTCCTCGCGCGTCGGCACGGGGCAACCGTTGCAGATCCCGACGCCGCAGCCCATCAGGGTTTCCAGGGAGAGCCAGCAGTCGAGCTCGCGTTCTGCGGTCCAACGCTCCACAGCTGCGAGCATGGGATCGGGGCCACAGCCCAAGATGCGGACCTTCGCGGGCACGTCCCCGGAGTCCTGCAGGGACGCAAGCAGCTCGAGCACGTTGCCCTTGAACCCCGCGCTTCCATCCATCGTCGCCGCGTGCACTGACACGCCCAGCTCACGGAAACGGTCCAGGTCGTAGAGGAAGCCCTTCGTCGCCGCGCCGAAGAAGAAGTGCACCTGGTCCGGGCGGCAGGGGTTCACCCCATCCCGACCCGCGAGGGCCTGCTCGATCGCCATGTAGAACGGCGCCGACCCAACTCCACCCGCCAGGAAAACCCAGGGCGCGCCGTCCCCATCCAACTCCGGCCAACCATTCCCGAGGGGCCCCACAAGAACCAACTCCTGCCCCACCTGCGCCTCCGCCAGGGCGCGTGTCCCACGCCCCATCACTTTGATCAGAAACTCAAGCTCATCCCCTACCTGGCGATAAACCGAGAAGGGACGCGGGATCAACGGCGACAGGCGATCCGCTCGCTTCAACATGAAGAAGCGGCTGGCGCACACGGGGCCGACGGGCAACTCGGGACGCAGGGCCAGGACAACGGCATCGTCGCCACAGGCATCGACCCGGGTCACAAAGGCGCGGGTTGAGCGGGCGTCAGGGGGAGGGGCGGGCATGGCATGCTGAGGATACCGCGCGGGGCCCGTGGCTCAATCCCGGCATGTGCTCAATCTGGCCCTCGCCATCACCTATCCTGCTGACCGTCCTTCGCGAGCCCCCGGATCTGCTCCACGAGGCCCCCGGCCAGCTCATTCGGGACCGGGAACGAGAGGTTGTACTGCGTGATGTGCCAGGCCGATCCCGGGGGCCCGCGGCGGATGAGCACGCCCGTGCCTCGGGTTTCGCCGTAGGACTCGTTCTCCAGGCGCTCATCGAACCAGGCCGTGTCGTAGCTGGGCGAGAAGTGGACATGGCGCTCCGTAACGTGATAGGTCCACCCGCGGCCCTTCGAGAAGTACGGTTCGGCGAAGGCTTTGAAATCCTCGACAGACCACAGCTCGCTTGCATCGGTCCCGTAGTAGGTCGCCCCCGGGTCAAAGAGGGCGAAATAGGTCTCGCCATCGGCGCTGGAGGCGGCGCTGTGGAGAGTGTCGAGGGCATGCTCCACGTTCTGGCGCTCGGTCGTCCCATTCAGGTCCGGACCCTGCCGGATGACCTCGGTCTTGACGATGCAGCCGGGGCCGGTCGCGGCGGCAAGGGCCAGGAGGAGCCCACTTTGAAGGGCGATTCGGAGGGAGCTTGGGGTGGTGTTCATGCACTGTCTCGTGGAAATCGGTGGGGCTCGTCGGAGGCGGCCAAAGTGAGAACCGGGCCCAGAGATTGCCGCCGCATCCAGGGATTCGGGCGAGTCCCCGTGCCGAGACGCCGCGCGTCGCTATCCTACGCGGCTCGCCGGTGCGCGCCAAAAGCTGCCCGGCCCCCTCCCCAATGACCATTCTCCAGATACAAGGGCTGCGCAAGATCCTGGGCGCCCACGAGATCCTGCGTGGGGTCGACCTAGCCGTCGACAACAGCGAAAAGATCGGAATCGTGGGCCGCAACGGCGGCGGCAAGACCACTCTCCTGCGCCTGATGACCGGCGAAATGGAGCCCGATGTCGGCTCCGTTCACCTGGCCAAGGGAGCGCGCATGGGCTACGTCTCCCAGCGTCCCGTGTATGAGCCCGGCGTAACGCCTCGTTCCTATGTCGAGTCCGGATTGGACGAAGTGCATCGCCTGGAGAAAGAGATCGAAGCGCTCGGTGTGAAGATGGGCGAGGTCGATGGAAAGGAGCTCGATCAAGTCGTGACGCACCACGGCGAGTTGATCGCGCGCATGGAATTCCTGGGTGGCTGGGAAGCAGAACGCAAGGTGGAGACGGTACTCGACGGCATAGGCCTGCCGCGCAAGCTTTGGGATCGTGAAGCCGGCAAGCTTTCCGGCGGTGAAAAGTCGCGCACGCAGATGGCGCGTGAGCTGGTGAGCTCTCCCGACCTTCTGCTCCTGGACGAGCCCACCAACCACTTAGACCTAGCCGGGATTGAGTGGATCGAGAATTGGCTGCGTGAGATGAACTCCGCCGTCGTGATGGTTAGTCACGACCGTCGTATGTTGGATCGTGTAGTCGATACGATCATCGAAGTGCAGCGCGGTCAGCTGCAGCGCTACCCCGGGAACTACTCGCGCTACGTAGCCCTGAAACAGGAGCGCTTCGACGTGGGGCAGCGCGCCTGGGAAATCCAGCGTGATCAAATCCGTAGGGAAGAAGCTTTCATCAAGAAGCACATCGGCAGCCAACGCACCGCCGAAGCCAAGGGTCGCCGCAAGCGCCTACAAAGCGTCGTGCGCCTGGAGCAACCCTTTGACGATGTCCGCAAGCCCCTGGTCAAGGTCCAAGAAGTGACACGCGGCGGTGAGGAGGTCTTGATTGGCGAAGGCATCTCAGTCGGATACGGGGATGTGCGTGTCCTTGACAAAGTCGACATTCGCGTGTCGCGCGTCGATCGCATCGGAGTTGTGGGACCCAACGGCTCGGGCAAGACCACCATAATGAAGGCCCTGGCCGGACTCATGGAGATCCAAGGCGGCGAGCTGCAGCGTGGCTACAAGGCCGTTTGCGGGTACTACGACCAGGAAACATCTGAGTTGCGCGAGGAGAATTCGGTCTACACCGAGATCCGCCGCGACCACCCGCAGATGACAGACCTGGAGATTCGCTCGCACCTGGCGCAGTTCCTCTTCCGCGGTGATCGCGAGGTCGAGCTGAAGGTCGCGGGGCTTTCCGGTGGAGAGCGGGCGCGACTTTCGTTGGCACGACTCGTCTTGAGCGGACCCTCCTGGCTTGCCCTTGACGAACCGACGAACCACCTGGATTTGGCCGGTCGCACGGCGCTGGAGGAAATGCTGTCGGCCTTCCCCGGCGCACTCTTTTTCATCAGTCACGACCGTCAGTTCCTAGACGATCTCGCCACGCGCATCGTTGAGGTCAAGGACGGCAAGCTACGTTCCTTCAAGGGCAACTACACGGACTACCGCAACGCTATTCTCGAGGAGCAAAACGCGTCTAAGGCCGTGACCGACAAGAAGCGCAAGGCGGAGAAGGACAAGGCGCACCAACAGAGGACCGCGCCTCAGCAACAGGCCAAGCAGAAGGGACCCGGCAAGCGCAAGCCCGCCCCGCCCAAGCGTAAACCGCGCAACCCCTGGGAACTCGAGAAGGTCGAAAACGCGATCATGGAACTCGAAAAGAAGCGCGAGAAGCTCCTCGCGAAGATGTCCGCCGAGGACACCTACAAGGACGCCGAACTCGCACGCGACGTGCAGTTTCAGATGGCGGAAGTCGAGCGCGATTTAGAGAAGAAGAACAGCGAGTGGGAAGAGCTGATCAGCTAGCTCTCAACTAGGGACAGGATAACTATGCAGGAGTTTGTCGAACGCATCCGCATCGCCCTGGCGGCGGAATCCGGACTGGAAGCCGCAGACCTGAAGATCGAGCTACCGCGCGATCCGAGTCTGGGCGACTTCGCCTTCCCGTGCTTTCCCCTGGCGCGCACCCTTAAGAAGGCACCGCCGGCCATCGCCGCGGAACTAGGGCCGAAGGTCGACGCCGCCCTCGATGGCATCAGCGTCGAAGCCACGGGTCCCTACCTGAACTTCCGCATCGATCGAGCCGCCCTGAGTCAGT
>JBLHLB010000219.1:0-6902 GCA_047618505.1 Planctomycetota bacterium | reverse complement strand
GCAGACTTCCTCGGTCACACCGGGATAGACCGTCGATTCAAAGACAACAATGTCGCCCTTCTTCAGCACAGCTCCCACTGTCCGCGAGGCCCCTTCGAGGGCGCTCAGATCCGGGCGACGGTGGCGATCAATGGGGGTCGGCACGGCGACAATGAAAAAATCCCGATCCGCCAAATCCGAGGAGTCGTGTGAGACGACCAACTCCGAATTGCGCAGCTCTTCCCCATCCAGCTGCCCCGCAGGGTCATCCCCCGCAGCGATCCGCTTGACTTTGGCGACGTCGATATCGAAGCCCAGGGTTCCGGGAAAACGGCCCGCAAAGGCCACAGCCACGGGCAGTCCCACGTAGCCGAGGCCGAGAATTGCGATCTTACGCTGGGTCATAGTCTTACTGTCGTGGGTCAAGATTGGCGGGGAAGTTCGGACTCGTGGGGGTAGCCAAGATCAGTCTCAGGGGAACAGGGTGCCCTGTCGAAGGCCAATCCAGGCGGTTCTCCGGCGATCTCAGGACGATATCTGCCTCTCGAGAGGCGGAAAACCCGTGGCTTGCGAGTTTCGGGCGACTCACATGTACAGCGCTTCCCCAGCAAGGGCCTTGTTTCCGGCCCCAAGCGATGACAATCTCACCCCACAGAGCCCCCCCGGAGGGGCTCGCTCCGCAACTCAACTCCCGATCATCCGTCGTCCCTTGCCACCCACGGCAGTCCCCAGTGCCCTTGCGATGGGGTGCCCGGTTCCCTGCAACCCCCGCCCCCGGGGGCTCTTGGAGCTGGGACGCGCGACCACGGAACCCTCACGTTCAGAGCCCACCGAGTCGATTCAGGCGTCACTGGAGGACACTCCAGTCGCCCGACTTCGATTCCCCTGGCCCACCGACCCCGAACGAATCCGCAAGGATTAGCCGGGTTGGACGCGATGACCGAGACACTCCCTACGAACGTACTTCCCCTCCTTGCCGAGGACATCGAAGCCCAGGGCAGCGCGTGCGCGCACACCCTGACCAAAGGCGACGTTGTCACCCAGGACCAGGAAGCCATGCCGCAGTCGAAGTCCCATGGCGCTGATGCCACGGATTCCGAGGCCTGCTCAGCTGATCCGTCGGCGAAGGCTACCGAACTCGATTGGGAGGCACTGGCTCCCAACGGCTTCTATGCGCGCTTTGGGAAGCGGGCCTGCAACCTGGGCCTGATGTGCCTGGTTCTGCCCTTCGCACTACTGCTCTCGATTCCGATCACCCTGGTCAACTGGATTCAGTTCCGCGACCTACGCCAGGTGCTGTTCTGCCAACCGCGCATCGGTCTACACGGGAAGACCTTTTCCATCTACAAGTTCCGCACAATGCGGGAAGCACCTAAGGATGACTTTGATTCCTGGGGCGACGGCGGGGATCGTCTGCGAGTGACGCCCTTTGGGCGACTGCTGAGAAATACGCACCTCGATGAGTTGCCCCAGCTGCTGAACATCCTGCTGGGCGAAATGGACATCATCGGGCCGCGTCCCGAGATGGTGGAAATCGACCGCTGGGCCTGCAGCCATGTGCCCAACTTTCGGACACGCAACGCGCTGCTCCCCGGCATTACCGGCTACGCCCAAATCACCCAGGGCTATGCTGGCAAGGACGATGCAGCCTATGCTCAGAAGCTCTCTGGTGATGAGTATTACCGGTTGCACATGACATTCCTCTTCGATGTGGTGATCCTCCTGCGCACGGGGGTTTGGATGCTGCGTGGACGCGGCTGGCGCTTTGCGCCCGATGCCGTCGCCCAGGCCAAGCAGGAGACGCCCCTCATGGCTGCTGAGATCCAGGAGCCGGTGACCGATGGAGAGTCACAGCCGAAGCGCACGGGAGCTCGTCGTAATCGGAAGCACTCCAAGGGGCTCCAGGAAACCTCGGCAGCCTAGGCACTCCCCAGTTCGACGTCGCTGGACGTTGAACCCTCTGAATCGGGTGCCGTAAGATCGGGGCATGCAACCCGTTGGTCTCGTTACTCATTCTGCCTGCCTGGAGCACAATCCAGGTGCCGGCCATCCCGAACGACCGGCGCGCCTGAGAGCTGTACTGGACCGTCTGGAGGAGTCTGGTCTGACATCCGAACTGGACTCTTGGAGTCCACCGCCGGCCACACACGGGGACCTCATTACCGCTCACACATTGGCCCATGTGGAACGCGTGCGCAGGGCTTGCGACAACGCGCCCGGGGCAATTGACGAAGACACTCTTGTCTCCCCAGGATCCTGGGACGCTGCCCTGCTAGCGGCAGGTTCGGCCCTTGCGGCAGCGCAGCGCGTACGGGACGGTGCATGGTCCAGCGCGTTCTGCGCCGTGCGGCCCCCTGGACACCACGCAGAACGCGAGCGGGCCATGGGATTCTGTCTCTTCAACTCGGTCGCCGTCGCAGCCCACGGAATTCTGCAGCAGGGACTTCAACGGGTGGCGATCCTCGACTGGGATGTTCATCACGGCAACGGCACCCAGGATATTTTCGAAGCCGACCCACGCGTTTTCTATGCCAGCTTGCATCAAGCACCGCTTTACCCCGGCACAGGAGCAGCGGAGGAACGCGGCCAGGGTGAAGGAGAAGGCACGACCCTCAATGTGCCCTTGCCGGCCGGAAGCGGTGACCAGGCCTGGCGCGGGGCCTTGGAGGATCGCGTGCTTCCGGCCCTGGAAGCGTTCAAACCGGAGATGCTCTTCATCTCCGCTGGGTTCGATGCGCACGCCCAGGATCCCCTGGCCGGATGCGAAGTGAGCACGGCTGGCTTCCGCTCTCTGACCTCCTCCGCCCTGGAGCTGGCCCGACGAGTTGCCGGGGGCCGGGTGGTCTCCATCCTCGAAGGCGGCTACAACTTAGAAGCCCTGGCGGACTCGGCGGAAGCCCATGTCGAAGCCCTCCTCGGAGCCCCCCTCGGAGCAACTTCACCATGCGACTGACGACCCAGAACCACGATCGCGATTCCGCAGACGCTACATACGTCTACCCCGTGGTTTCCCGCCGTGCCCAGGGGGTGTCCGTGGGCATCAACCTGAATCCCAACGACGCCTGCAACTGGCGTTGTGTCTATTGTCAGGTCCCAGGTCTGACCATGGGCAAGGGACCCACGATCGACCTAGATCAATTGGAGGAGGAGCTGCGCCTGCTCTTGGACGACGTCGTGCACGGCGATTTCATGACGCGCGTGGTCCCCGAGGGATCGCGGCGAATAAACGACATCGCTTTTTCAGGCAACGGAGAGTCGACGAGCTCGCCGAACTTCTGCGCCGCCGTGAAGACGGTGCTAGCCGTACGCTCAGAATACGAGGCGCTGCGGGAGACGAAGATGGTGTTGATTACGAACGGCTCCTTGATTCATCTGGGTGATGCGCGCACCGGCATTGCGAAGCTTGCGGCGGCGAACGGTGAGGTCTGGTTCAAAGTCGACAGCGCCACGGATGCAGGCATCGAGGACATCAACTCTTCCAGGCTCGGGCAAGAGCACCAGGAACGCAACCTGCGCCTCTGCGCTGAGCTTGCCCCGACCTGGTTACAAACGATGATGTTACGGCGCAGCGGACTCGACCCCAGCGAGGCGGAGCGCGCGGCCTACCTCGATTTGATCGAGCGTCTCGTCGCCGACAAGATCCCCCTGCAAGGTGTATTGCTCTACGGCCTGGCGCGCGAATCCCACCAGCCCGAAGCCGAAAGCCTGTCGGCCCTGTCACAGGAATGGATGGATGACTTCGCTTTGGAGATTCGGGCACGGGGCCTCGAAGTCAGAGTCAGTCTTTAGGCTTGCGGCGGCTCGCTGGCCGCCGGTTGAGCTGCTTAGTCAGCGCAGACGTACGCCGGCGCGTCCGGCACGTTCCAGGACATCGTTCATTCCGTCCGTATCCCCGATTTCCCGATAGCAGGCTGCCAGGGCACTCCAAAGCTCCTGGTCCTTCGGCGCCTTTGCCAGTGCTACTTCCAGGGGCCCTAGGGCTTCTTGGAATCGGCGCCCGCGCGTCAGGAGCAGGCCAAATTCGCGTGCCGCTTCAGGTCGTGATTGGTCCAAACGGAAAGATGCGCCGTAGTCCTCGAGCGCCTCTTCAGTGCGCCCCATGCGGGCGTGTAGGTAGCCCATGTTGAAGTGCAGCTCGTAGGTCTCACCCAATTCCAAGGCCGCCAGACCAGAGCGTTCCGCGGCCCGGAACTCACCGGCCTGGGTCAAGACGCCCAGACGATTGGAAAGGCTCTGCCTGCGGCCCGTGTCCGGTAGATCGCCTGCCGTTGGAAGCATCGAAATCAGGAGCGCTAACAGTCCAGCGCCGCGGGCCGCCAGGGATGCATCCCCGCTGCGCATCAACGACGCCACACCGACTCCCGCAGGCAAGGTCAGGAGCACCGCGAAGGGTAGGCGGTAGCGACTCGACACATAGAACAGGACCGGTGTCGCAAGACACGCCAGGATCGGGCCCCAAACGGGCAATCCACCACTGCCGGCCCAGCCGCGTGCGAACAAGCCAAGCACGGCCAAGCCAAATATGAGCGCGAAGGGAACCACGAACAGTTGGAAGCCGGCGCCCGGCACATCAGCACCTCCAAAGCGCAGGACTGGTCGCCAGGGATTCGCGTCTAGCAGTGGGTCATAGTCCAGGGACAACTCTTGGTTCTCAAGGGACAACAATACGCGCCGCGCCAAGAGCCCAAGGGTTCCGCCGAGGTCATCCAAGCGAGCTTGGCGCGCCTCTGCCCCCCACCATGCATCCGCTTCCACGGGATCAAGATCATCGCCGGTCTTGCCCCGCGCCAGGGCCGTCGTTTCTGCCCGCTGAAGGGAGGGGTTTCCGCTTGTCCCGGGAATCCCTCGGTAGATACCACGCGCGCCCGCAGCATTCCCGTGATAGAGCGTGACGCCACCGTTTGAGGAGACGGGAACGAAGTGACCACTGGCGCTGTAGTTGTGCGCTGCCACGGGAATCAGCGCGATGGCTGCACCGAGGGCAAAGCCGCCGGCACGCTTCCAATCGCGACGCGCGAGATCCCAAAGGCCAAGTAGCAGCCCCACGAAGAGAAAGTTCGGTCGCGCAAGAGCGGAGAGTCCAAGCACCAGGCCTGCTACGCCGCGCACGCCAACGTGTCTGCGCTCGCGCAGCGCCAGGGCAGCCGCCAAGAGAAAAAGCGCCAGCGTTTCCCCCATGGGGGTCGCCGCAAAAAACAGGACCGGTTGATGGAAAACCACGAGGGCGACCGTGGCGACACCGGCACTGGCTCCGAAACGTCGCGTTCCAATCCACCCCAGGAGCCACGCTGTTCCAAGGGATAGAAGTGCTTGCAAGAGGAACACGCCCCGCAGCGAGTCCCCTGTGATCCGAAGGAACACCGCAAGCACATGGGGGTAGAGAGGCGCGTGATAGAAAGCGCCCTCTTCGGTGTGTGTGCCTGCAACCAAGGCTCGGGCCCATTCCAGGTAGAGCTTGCCGTCCAAGAAGGGGTGCTCAAGGAACGGATCGCTAGCGGGCTGCGCCGCGAGGTAGGCCAAGCGCAGCAACAGCCCCAGGCCGAGAACAACAGCCATCGCGATCATACCGCCTCGGCCTAGGCTATGGACGTCCTGGTTCGCCGCCGTGCTTCTCGCCTCCTGCTCCTCACTGCTGTTCTCACCGCTGTCTTCGCTATTGGGCACTGCCATGGTCGAATCCTAACTTCCGAACGCCCGACGTTACTGTTCCAAACCCAAGCCTGCACATACCAGGCTAGCGACGTCCTCTGGGCTTCGCCCGTGGGTATCCACGGTGAGCTCGGCCCGGGCATAGAAAAGCTCCCGGCGCCCCAGGAGATCCTCGAGCTCCTCCAATGCATGGGGATGGTCCGCCATGGGACGACGATCCCCCTGGGCCGTGACCCGCGCCAGGTGCTCCTCGGGGCGCGCCCGCAACCAAACGGTGCGACAGGTGGAGAGCAGGCGCTCGAAATTCGCGTAGTGATCCACGATCGAGCCACCGGTGGAGAACACCAGGGCCTCTCCTTCGCAAAGCAGGCGCTCGAGTGCCTCCTGCTCGTGGCGCTCAAAACCGGCGCCACCGTGGAGATCGAAGACTTCCCCCAGACTGAAGCCCGCGACCTCCTCCACGCGCCGGTCTAATTCGACGAAGGGCACCTCTAGCCGCCGGCCCAGGAGTCGGCCGACCGTGCTCTTGCCCGCACCGCGTAGGCCGAGCAGCGCGACGCGGCGCACGGCTGAGGTCGGCACTGGCACATCGCTCAAAGCCGCGAAGGTGCAGCGCAGGGGACGCAGCAGGCGTAGGAGCACGAGCACGCTTGGATTGCCGCGCCCGGCCTCTAGGTCCGTCAGGTAGCGCCTGGAGACATCAGCGGCACGGGCGAGCTCCGCCAGGGCCAATCCGCGCTCCTCCCGCAGGGAGCGCATGCGCTGGCCGAGGGCACGCAGGAAGGGATGCTTTTCGGGAGTAGGCATAGGAGATGGCTAGGGAGCCCCTCGCATGTGAGCATTATAACACCCACCCCCTTGATCTGTGGGCAGGATAGCTCCCAATAGATCCCACGAAGACCGAATCCCCGCCCAAGGGCGGCCCCCCTACGGACCTGACACGTGACAGCTAACGCAGCGCCCGCCCGCGAATCCGCGCGCGTCGACTTTCAGACCCACCCTTCGCGCTATCGCCATTGGACCCTCGAGGTCGACGGCGACATCGCAACCCTGTCTATGTCCGTGGAGCCCTTTGGCGGACAAAGCAAGGACTACGAATTGAAGCTCAACTCCTATGACTTGAGCGTGGACATCGAGTTGGCCGACGCCACCCAGCGCTTGCTCTTTGAGCATCCCTCGGTGCGCACAATCATCATCACTGGTGGACTCGATCGGGTCTTCTGCGCGGGCGCGAACATCCACATGCTGCGCTCGAGTGCCCACGGCTTCAAAGT
>JBLHLB010000218.1:0-6918 GCA_047618505.1 Planctomycetota bacterium | reverse complement strand
GCTACAGTGCGACCGGTGAACAGCGACGCCAGGGCGAGGTACATGGCCACGCCCGCGCTGGGTCCATCCTTGGGGATGCCGCCGGCGGGAACGTGGATGTGAATGTCGCGATCCTTGAAGTCCTTGGGAGTCAGGCCGAGATCTCCGGCCTTGGTACGCAAGAGGCTCAGAGCTGCCCGCGCGCTTTCCTTCATGACGTCGCCCAATTGGCCGGTCAGGATCAGCTGACCCTTGCCGGCCATGTGTGTTGCTTCGACGAAGAGCACGTCGCCGCCGACTGGTGTCCAAGCCAAGCCCGTTGCTACACCTGGCTGACTCGTGCGCAGGATAACTTCGTTCTCAAAACGCTCGGGCCCCAGGATGGCCTGTAGGTCATTGGGTTCGACGACGATCTTCTTGGCATCTCCGCTGACGATGGCCGTTGCGCTATGGCGTGCTACGGCGCCGATCTCCCGCTCCAGGTTTCGCACCCCGGCTTCGCGCGTGTAGCTGGATATAATCCTCTCGATAGTATCGACGCCGATCACAAGCTGCTTCTCACTGAGCCCGTTGTCAGAGAGCTGCCTCCCAACCAGATAGCGCTCCGCGATCTGCAGCTTCTCCTCTGATGTGTAGCCGGGTAGTTCAATCACTTCACAGCGATCCCGTAGTGGACCGGGGATGTCACTCAGGACATTGGCCGTGCCCACAAAGAGAACGCGGGAAAGGTCGAAGGGGACATTCAGGTAGTGATCCGTGAAGGTCTTGTTTTGGGCCGGATCCAGGGCTTCCAGTAGGGCCGACGAAGGGTCGCCGTGGAGGCCGCGCCCGAGCTTGTCCATCTCATCCAATAGGAACACGGGGTTCATTGAGCCCGTCTTCCGCAGGTGGTGAATAATCCCGCCGGGCATGGCTCCCACGTAGGTGCGTCGGTGTCCGCGGATCTCTGATTCGTCGTGCACCCCACCCAGGCTCATGCGTACGAATTTGCGGTCCATAGCGCGCGCTATAGACCGACCCAGGGAAGTCTTGCCGACGCCGGGGGGGCCGACGAAGCACAGGATTGGGCTGCGTGCTCCACCTTTGCGCTTCGCTGTCAACTTCTGGACCGCGAGGAATTCGAGGATGCGTCGCTTGATCTTGACGAGGCCCCAATGGTCCTCGTCAAGGATCTTGCGGGCATGGGGAATATTGAGGTTGTCGCGTGTGTGCTTGCCCCAGGGAAGCTCGATCAACGTCTCAAGGTAGGAGCGCAGCATGCCGTACTCCGCCGCGGCCTCGGGCATGCGCTCCAGGCGTTGCATGTCGCGGCGTGCCTCGCTCTTAACCTCAGCCGGCATCTTGGAGCGGTCGATCTTCACGCCCAACTCCTGTAGTTCGAGGGACTGTCCCTCGCCCAGTTCTGTCTGGATCTGACGCAGTTGTTCCCGCAGGTAGTACTCGCGCTGGGCCTTTTCCATTTTGCCCTGAGTACGCTCGCGTAGCTCTTGGCTCAAGCTAAGGACTTCGATTAAGCGACTGAGCTTTTCGAGCACAGTGTCCATGCGCTCGCGCAGCTCAAAGGTCTCGAGGATCTCCTGCTTCTCGCTTACGGGGATGTCGATGAAGGTCGCGACCAGATCCGTCAAGGTCGACGGATTGTCTGCGTTCTCGATGGCCTGATCGAGGTCCTCTGGACGATGGGGGAGCAGAGCCAGGGCTTCGCGCGCCTGGGCCTTGAGGTTGAGCATGCGCGCCACGACCTCTGTCTCCTCCGTGTCAACCTCGGGCTCCTTGAAGCGTTCCACCCGAGCTACGAGGAAGGGCTCCCGGCGGATGAATTCAAGCAAACGGAAACGCTCGTCTCCCTGGGCGATCACGTGGTGTGTGCCATCGGGTCCCGTGACGTAGCGCACGATCGAAGCCACGGTTCCGACCTCATACAACTCCGGGGGAGTTGGGTCTTCGGTGTTCCCGTCACGCTGCAAGAGAACGCCTATGGGGCGCTCGGTGTTTACCGCGTGCTGGATAGCACGCACCGATCGCTCACGCCCCACGACGATAGGCAGGACAACCCGCGGGAAGAGCACCATTCCCCTGGCCGCCAGAATGATCATCGCATCCTTCGGCAGGGACTTATCAAGCTCCCGTCGGGCCTGCAGCTCGACCGCGGACTGCTCGGGGCTCTTGGACTTCTTCTTACCCTTGGCCCCGCGCCGGGACTTGGCCGCCTTCTTGATGACTTTCCTGGCACCGGTCTTGGCTACGGTCTTGGCTTTCTCACCGGCATTGGCTGCTGTGGCAGCTTTGGTGGTCGCCTTCTTCTGAGTCTTTTCCTGGGTCTTCTTCTGGGTCTTCTCTTGGGCCTTCTCTTGGGCCTTCTTCCGGACAGTCTTCTTCTTGTGCGCTGTGCTCTTGCGCACCGTTGCCTTCTTCTTGCGCACGACCTTGGTTGCCTTGCGCTTGGTGGCTTTCTTCGCCATGGGGTCAGGGCTCTCCGGTAGGGCCCTTCACAGGACCGATTCAGTGGAGCAGTTCAACGGGCCGGCCATGCGCCGGCCCCGAGTCGAATCAGCGCCATTCGGCCAGGAATAGGTTCGTTTCGGTGGGAGAGTCGCCCCAGCGGTTGGAGGCGAAGACGAGCCACTTTCCATCGGGGCTAAACATGGGGAAGCTGTCGAAGCCCTGGTAGTGCGTGATGCGCTCAAGCTCCTCGCCGTCGGGGTTGACGGTGAACAGGTCGAAATTCCGCGCCCTCTGCTCGTGGTGGTTGCTAGAGAACATGATGTGCTTGTCGTCCGGGTAGAAGTAGGGCGCAAAGTTGGCACCACCCAGGGAGGTCACCTGCTTGCGATTCTTCCCGTCCACATCGATCGTGTAGATCTCCATGGAACCCGGACGCACGCGGTCGCTAGTGAGCAGGTCGCGATAGCTGGCGAGCTCTTCCGCTTCCTTACCCGGTGTGAATTGCGTCGTGCGGAACACGAGCTGCTTCCCATCGTGACTGTAGAAGGCCCCGCCGTCGTAACCAGGTGTATCTGTTACCTGGAATAGGTTCGAGCCATCCGGGTCACAGGTCCACAACTCAAGGTCGCCGGAGCGCGTAGAAGTGAACACCATGCGATCGCCGATTGGGGAGACGGTCAGTTCCGCGTCGTACCCAGGCGTGTCCGTCAACTGGGTCAATTCCCAGGTGTCGAGGTTGCGTACCCAGATGTCGTACTCGGGCCACAGAGACCAGACGTATCCGGCAGAGTGATCCGGGGGCGGGGGGCAAGAGCTTACGGCGCCGTGTGTCGATGCGAAACCGATCGAGCGATCACCCGGCAGAAAGTACGCGCAGGTCGTGACGCCGCGCCCGGTGGAAACCATCACCGGGGCATCGGGGCGACTCCAGGTGTAGACCTGGTCGCAGCTAACACCCCATTCCTCGGAGCGGCGCTGGAAGCTGAGTTGATCCCCAGCGGAGTTCCAATAGCCCTCGGCGTTCTCACCGCCCGAGGTTATGCGCCAGAGCCGATTGAAGTGGCGTTCGCCTTCGAGGATCAGGTTGTCACAGCTCTCAAGTCCCGCCAGCGGCGGTTCCGGAAGGGCGTTGAAGGCTGCGTTCTCTGCAGTCTCCTGGGGAGCGGCGAAAAGAGAGCAAGCGAGAAGAATCGATAGGGTCATGGTTCGTCTGGGCCGGGCCCGCAGGGGGGGTTGCGGTCGATCCAGCACCATACCGAACGGAGGCCCGGTGCCCGCTCACTTCTGCCCTGCTTTTGGCTTCCAATCGCCCTGTTCTGGAACCGGGTCGGCCCCGCCCTTGGAGAAAGGCTGACAGCGCAGAATGCGCCAAGAGGTGAGTAGCCCTCCCTTGATCAACCCGTGGCGCAGGATGGCCTCTTCGCCGTAGCTACTGCAGGTTGGGTGGAAGCGGCAGGTGGGGGGTGTGTAAGGGCTAATCCAGCGGCGATAGCCGCGGATCGGCAGGACCGCTAGGGTGCGGAGCCAACGCCAAAGCCAGGCCACAGCTAGGTCTCTTCCCCTTTGGCCCCTTGGGATTGGAGCTTGTCGTTGTAGCGGCGCAGGGCTTTTGCGCTGAGTTTAAGCAGCTCCGCGCGCACCTCGAGGGCGTTGACCTTGAGGGCCGGCCGGGCCGGAATCATGACCAGGTCGATACCCGCGGGCAGCTCAGAGAGGGCCAGACGAAAGGCCTCGCGAAAGACGCGCCGGACCCTGTTCCGGTCGACGGCGAGCTTCCAGATGCGCTTGCCCACCGAGAGGCCTAGACGTGTATGGGCCAGGCCATTGGGCACGACCACCACAAGCAAGTCACGGCCGCGAGCCCGGTTTCCCGTTGAGTAGGCCCGCTGAAAGTCGTTCCCGCTGACGATGCGATTGGGACGTCCATAGACCGGCACAGACTCTGCCGTACCGCCCGTGGGGCTTGTCTTAGGGATAGGGCTGTCGCTGGACATGAGAGAGCCCTGGGGGTCTTGGGTGCTGGGCCATCTCGATTGTGATGGCCCACCGGGGGCTTGGGCGTAGCATAGCGCCTGGCTTGGAAGACGCGGCGCTAAGGGCGCGGGCCTTCGGACTTTCTGCTCCGGCGTCTCCTGAGGATGAGACGATGCAACACGAGAACTTAATCAACGGTCGCCTGCACCCCTCCCGGAGTGCGGGTCGATTCACCTGGCGCGCAGCCCTGCCGCCCTGTGAGGAACTGGGGGATTTCCCACGTAGCGGTCCCGAGGAGGTTGACGTCGCCCGCGATTCCCTGGCCCGCGGCGCTCGGCCATGGTGGAAGCGTCGACATGTAGACCGGCGCCAACTCGTGGAGCGTGGATTGGCTCGATTCCGCGCGGCGGCCCTGTCGGAAAGCTCGCGCTTAGCCGCAGGCTTTGGGCTCGATGCGGATGAATTCGAGCTGGAATTGCGCCGTGCGGTCACCGCCGGGACTTCCGCCGCTCGTCGAGCACGCCCCTGTCCGCCCGGAGTCGCTCTTCTTATGCCCGATTGGCGCGTGCACACCGAATCGCTCCTGACGAACCTGGCGACAATCTTGGTGGAAGGCCGCGTTTTGCTCCTGACGAGCGACGAACGCGCCCCGTATCTTCCCCAGCTCTTGATCGAAGAGTTGTTGGACGTGGGCTTGCCAGAAGACTCGTTGGCATTACTGCACGCGCCCAACGACGAAGCCCGCTCCGTAGCCGTCAGCAGCGGTATTGAACGCCTCTGCGCCTGGGGCGACTTGGATCGGATCGCGAGTCTGAGGCGTGTCGCCGCCGGCGCTTCGGTCAGCTCCCAGGCCCTACACTTGCACCGAGCCTGCTCCGATCGTTTGCCCCGGGGCGCGGATCCCGAAGACGCTGCAGTCGAAGTCCTAGAGCGCGCCTTCGGACGCTGCTCCACCTTTTCTGGAACGCGTGGGGGACAGCTCTCCACACTCTTTGTGCCAGAGGGTGACTTCTCTGCC
The DNA here is from genome assembly GCA_047618505.1 of Planctomycetota bacterium. Lineage (GTDB taxonomy): Bacteria > Planctomycetota > UBA1135 > UBA1135 > JBLHLB01. Next base: position 1,502 of record JBLHLB010000218.1, on the reverse strand, counting down.
TTCAGCGAAGCCCTGGTCGAGGTCATGTCCAAGGACCGCGCGTATCTCGAGCCCCTGCCTTTCCTCGATCGCGAGGGGCCGGCGAAGGCGCGCAAGGCCTGGACCCTCGGTCTGGATGAGGGCGCAACCCTAGTGCTGGGCGGGGAAGTGCGTGGCGCCGGAGGCCGCCAGATTCAGCCGACCTTGATGACAAACGGTGCGGCGCACATGCGCATCGCGCGGCGTGTGGAGCCGACTCCTGTCCTGCTCCTATGTCGAGAACGCAGCAAGCGTGGGGTCGTTCGAGTCGAAGACGAGTAGGCTTCCGCGTAGGAAGTCGGTGCTTGCGCACGACAATTTTTGGGGTAGATACGTGTTTAGACGCCCTAAACGTACCCAGTCTGACTTGCTCTTCCTTGTGCTTTGAGGCGGCAGGCAGGCCCCCTAGAATGTGGGGCTGCCTTTTCCGCGGGAGTTTCCGCGCTGACCTAGACACGACCCATGATCGACGCGAAACAAGTACACGAGACCCTCCGCCGCCACCAACTCGCCGACGGCTATCCCCTGGTTCTCGATCTGGAGAAGTCCCACGGATCCTGGATCCACGATGCGGCCACCGGGGAGGAGTATCTCGATTGCTTCACGTGCTTTGCCTCCTGGCCCTTGGGGTACAACCACCCCGCTTTCTCCGACGCGGAGTATGAGCGGGAGCTGCTGATAGCGGCCAAGACCAAGGTGGCTAACTCCGACCTCTACACGCGCGAAATGGCGACCTTCGTCGAGGCCTTTGGGAAGCACGTGACGCCCGCAGGCTATCCCCATCACTTCTGGGTTTCCGGCGGTTCTCTGGCGGTTGAGAACGCCATGAAAGTGGCCTTTGACTGGAAGGCGCGCAAACTGGGGCGCACCGACTTCCTGCAGGACTGCAACGACCTGTCGATCCTGCACTTCGAAGGGGCCTTCCACGGGCGTTCGGGCTACACCATGAGCGTCACCAACACGGTGCCGGACAAGGTCGGGCTCTTTCCTAAGTTCCCGTGGCCGCGGGTTTCGAGCCCGGGTATCGAGTTCGATTTGGACGGTGGAATCGCGAACGATGTGGCTGCCCTCGAGGCGCGCGCTTGCGCCGAGATCGAAGCAGCTTTTGCTCGTTCGGATACGAAGATTGCAGGCATCCTGATCGAGCCCATGCAAGGCGAGGGCGGGGACAAGCAATTCCGTACGGAGTTCCTGCAGAAGCTGCGCGACTACGCTGACGCAAACGAAGCACTGCTGATCTTTGACGAGGTCCAGACGGGCTTCTTCGGTTCAGGCAAGACCTGGTTTTGGCAGCACCAGGGCGTCGCGCCCGATGTCGTCAGTTTTGGCAAGAAGTCCCAGGTCTGCGGCATTTACGCCTCAAAGCGCGTGGAGGAAGTCGAAGACCACGTCTTCGTCAAGTCCTCCCGCATCAACTCGACATGGGGTGGCAACCTGGTGGATATGGTGCGCTCGCGCCGTTTCATCGATGTGATCCAGGGCGA
>JBLHLB010000217.1:0-6950 GCA_047618505.1 Planctomycetota bacterium | reverse complement strand
CGCTTGCGGAACGGCATCGCGCGACCCTGGGGGCCGGGACGCCAACGCATGCGGTTGTTGAGGAGGGGGCCGTCATCCGCGCGCACATCAAAGATGAAGAGGCGGTTGACGTTGACGCTCTCGTCCTGGCTCGCATTTGCGATCGCGGAGTTGAGCACCTTGAGATAGAAGGCTGATGCACGTCGCGGGGAGAATTCGAGGATTTCGAGCGCCTTGTTGACGTCGAGTCCTCGGATTGCATCTGCCACAAAGCGGGCCTTGCGAGCCGTAAGGCGAGCGTAGCGGTGCTTTGCGGTGTATCCGCGGGTGGTTTGTTGAGTGGCGGCCATTGGATGTCCGGTGAATCAAGAGGTGACGCGCTAGCGCTACCTGCCCTTCTTCACCCCCTCCTTCTTGTTGGTATGCCCACGGAAAAGTCGACTCGAAGCGAACTCGCCCAACTTGTGCCCAACCATGTCTTCGGTGACGGCCACCTTGACGTGATTGCGTCCGTTGTGCACGAGGAAGGTGTATCCAATGAAGTCGGGGGGTATCGTCGAGCGACGAGCCCACGTCTTGATCGGATTGCGCTTCGAGCCACCGGTGGCTTCGACCTTCTTGGCCAATTTGGGGTCGATGAACGGCCCCTTTTTGATACTGCGTCCCACGAGTAGTCTCCGTTACTTCTTCTTTTTGCGTCGTCGCAGGATGAACTTGTCCGTGACCGCGCCCTTACTGCGCGTGCGGCCACCCTTAGCGAGAACTCCGGTCGGTGAGCAGGGGTGCCGCCCTCCCTTTGTCCGACCCTCGCCACCACCCAGGGGGTGATCGACGGGGTTCATTGCGGTGCCGCGGACTGTCGGGCGCCGTCCCATGTGACGTCGACGCCCGGCTTTGCCGAGCTTGACGTTCTGGTGATCTGTGTTACCGACGCGACCGATCGTCGCACGGCAACCGATGTGAATGCGGCGCAGTTCGCCCGAGGGCATCTGAACGACGGCATAATTACCTTCGCGCGCCTGCAGCTGAGCGTAGGAACCCGCCGAGCGGCAGATTTGCCCGCCCTTCTCGGCGTGCAGCTCAATGTTGTGAATCTGAAGCCCGACCGGGATGTCAGCCAAGTCCATGGCCGTTCCCGTCACGGGGTCGCTGCCCTTCCCGGAGGAGATCGGCTGACCGACCTCCAATCCAAGGGGCGCGATGATGTAGCGCTTCTCGCCGTCCGCGTACCAGATCAGCGCGATGTTCGCCGAGCGGTTGGGATCGTACTCAAGTGCCTTGACGACACCGGGGATACCATCCTTGCGACGCTTGAAGTCGATGATGCGGTACATCCGCTTGTGGCCGCCACCACGGTGGCGCACCGTAATGCGTCCCGTGTTGTTACGTCCACCGGTTCGCTTCAGCGGGGCAAGCAGCCGCTTCTCGGGCTTCTTCTTCGTGAGTTCCGAGAAGTCTAGAACGCTGCCGTTGCGGCGCCCCGGAGATGTCGGCTTGTAGGTCTTAATTCCCATGATCTAGCTTGTGTTAGGTGCTCGTCTGGGTCCTACAGAACGTCGATGGTGTGACCGTCGGCGAGCGTAACCATTGCTTTCTTCCAAGCTTGGGTCTTACCAACGGAGTAGCCCCGGCGGCGGGGCTCGGAGCGGATATTCATCGTGTTCACCCGGGTGACCTTGACGGAGAAGACCTGTTCGATGGCCTTTCTTATCTCCAGCTTGCGGGCCGCCTTAGGCACACGAAACGTGTAGGTGTTCTCGGCTGCACTAAGGTCGGTCGTTTTCTCAGTGATGACCGGCTTCTTGATGAGCGTGTAGGCTTCGGTTAGGGAACTCATTGGTTGCCTCCTGCGGCTGCCTTAGCCTTCTTACCGGTAGCCGCCTGGCCAACGCGCGCAGCGAGTGCGTCCAGGGCGGCGTGTTCGGTGACGACGATGGTCGTGCTGGCTACGTCGTAGGCGCAGATGTCAACGGCGGTCTTCACGACAACGCCGGGAAAGTTGCGGAATGACTTCCAGAGGTTCTCGTTCGGCTCATTCAAGACCACAAGGGTGCGCCGGGGGTTACCCAGATCGCCCAAGACCTTGCGCGCCGCCTTTGCGGAGGGCGCGGGGAAGTCGCCGAGATTCGCCACCACAACCTCTTCGTCGATCAGCTTGCCCAGAAGAGCGGTGCGAGTTGCAACTCGACGAGCCTTGGCGGGCATGTGATAGCTGTAGTCCCGGGGGAGCGGGCCGAAGACCGTACCGCCGCCGCGCCAGATGGGCGACTTGCGGTCGCCGGCGCGGGCGCGTCCGGTGTGCTTTTGCTTATAGGGCTTGGCGTTCGTGCCTTTGACGTCGGAACGCCCCTTGGTCTTGACCGTACCCTGGCGCTGGTTCGCCTGGAACATGACCACGGCGTCCTTAAGGGTCCGATAGAGGACCCGGGCGCGATCACCCTTGTCGTGAAAGGGCTGCACGTCGTACTCGACAGTACCGACGTTACCCGCTTCGTAGCTTTTGACCTTCATCGTTAGTTACCGTGGGCTGTGAAGCCTAGGCCTTCCCCTTAGCGGGTTGTTTGAGACCGGTCTTGGCCGTGCGAACTTGGAGATAGCCACCGTTGGGCCCCGGAACCGAGCCCTTGATGAAGAGCAGGTTGCGGTCGGTGTCGATGCGCACGATCTCGAGGTTCTTGATCGTCTTGCGCGATGCTCCGTAGTGACCACCCATGCGCTTACCCCTGAACACCCTTGAGGGCGAGGACGCGGCTCCAATGGAACCGGGTGCGCGATAGTTCATACTACCGTGGGTTTTGGGGCCACGGGCGAAGCCGTGTCGCTTGATCGTGCCTGCAAAGCCACGACCCTTGGTCGTGCCGACGACATCAACGATGTCCCCCACTTTGAAGACAGTCACATCCACCACATCCCCGAGATTGCTGTCGGAGGGCGCAGCAATGCGCTCCTCGCGTAGCAACTTCTTGGGGCCGGATCCGGCCTTTTCGAAGTGTCCTTGCTGGGGTTTACGAGTGCGCTTGGGCGTCGTATCCCCAAATCCGAGCTGGACGGCGTTGTAGCCGTCGTTTTCCTCGGTGCGGACCTGGGTAACTACGCAGGGCCCCGCCGTCACAACAGAAACCCCTACATGGGTTCCGTCGTCGGCGAAGAACTGGGTCATCCCCTCTTTACGTCCTAGGATCAGCGTCATGATGCCTCGAACAGCCTGGTTCGTTAAAACTGCGGCGCACGGTTCGACCAGTAGGAGTCGGAAGAAGCAGGCAATGACCTGCTCTTCGTCCACCCAACGCCTGGCCACGCGATTGCTGCGGCTGGTTGCCCTCTCGCCGACGTACCCCTTGTGGATCCGATTCGACGAACTGGGCGAGATTGAAAAAGAAGGCGCGGCTGGTGACCCCGAGGGCTCACCGCGCTGCGCGCGGAAAGTTCAGCAACAAGGCAGGTTTCCCGGCTGCGCTGCTGAATGTAGTTTTAGCTAAGTACCGCTGCTGCAGGCCCCACCGAGTTTGGCGGGCCACATCAAGTCAGGCGGTCGTCCCAGGATTCTGTCGTCCTAGGCTTTAATTCGAATGTCCACGCCTGCCGGCATGTTCAGACTCGATAGCGCGTCCACCGTTTGGCTGGTGGGCTCACTGATGTAGATCAGGCGCTTGTGGGTCCGGATCTCGAATTGCTCGCGGGACTTCTTGTCGATGAACGGAGAGCGCAGAACTGTGTAGCGCTCAATTCGTGTCGGCAAGGGGATGGGTCCGTTCACTCGGGCGCCGGTGCGCTTGGCCGTCTCAACGATTTCGATGGCGGATTGGTCGAGAGCCTCGTGATCGTAGGCTTCCATCCGGATCTGAATCTTGTCGCTCATGACGGTGTGTGAATGCCCACCGATGGTGGGGCCCCGTCGCCGGGGTTTCGCTGTCGCAGGGTTTCGAGGTCTCTGAAATGCAGACGTCCACGCCTCGGTTCAGGTGCTTTTGCAAGGCGCGAATCGGGTGCTCGGGGCGACCCTTTTCTACGCCCCTTGAAGCGGCCCAGAACCGGTTTGGGGGCGGAGACAATAGCACTGGCCCCCCAGGTGGTCAATCGCCTCGAACCTAAAGAATTTGGAAGCTTGAATTTCCGTCTCCTCCGTCCGAATTCTTGGCTCACTGGCCTCTAGGGGGTATTACGCCGACCTACAGCAAGCCACGATCCCCGTATTCCCCCTCCGGGAGAAGGCGAAATCCCGCTGGAGCCAAAGAGAATGAGGCTCGACCTTGGGAAAGAGAGCGCAGGCTGCTTGCGTACCCGAACATTCGAGCAAGGGCGATTCGGCCCCAAACACGCCGCAGCTGGCCCTCTGCTTGCACATCCGCAACGTGGGCACCCCGCGAGCTGAGCTCCCCCAAAATTCCGCCCATGAAGTCAGCGGGGGCGGCGACTTCATAGGTCATCTCCGGCTCCAGCATCTGGACGCCTGCCGCCTGCAGGGCCTCTCGCAGGGCGACTAGAGCCGCCTGGACTAGGCCAAGCTCCTCGGATTCCTCAGGACCGGAGTTACCCCCAGTCACCAGAAGATCGAGACCCACCAGCGGGTACCCGAAGCGCGGGCCTTCCCTGAGGGCTAAGACAAGGGCTTCGGCCACGGGAGCTCGCAGGTGAGCCGGCACGGAGCAACCCTCAGCCCACTGGACGACCGCGGGCTCACCGACCCCGGGGAGAGTTGCACTATCCTTCGAGGGAAGCCCCAAGACGTCCTTCTTGTCCCCCGGGCGATGCAGAACCTCAAGATTGATCGCGCCCCGCAGACGGCCTTCCCCCATGGCACGATCTACGACGCCACTGCCAGGCGCATTCCTGGTTGGGGTCTCGCGAAAGGCAACCCGGGGCTGCCCCACACGCACCGCAAGACCGAATTCGTCTCGCAAGCGCTGTTCCTTGATCTCCAGGTGCAGCTCCCCCATCCCCTGGAGAAGCCACTGCCCCGTGTCGGGGTCCTCACGGACCTGAAAACTGGGGTCTTCAAAGGTCAACCTCCCCAGTGCCGCGCGCAAGCCCTCCTGGTCCTCCATGGAGTCCGGCTCCACCGTCAAGGTTAGGACCGGCTGGGGAATGCGCAGCCCCTCCAGCACCAGGGGACGATCTGGACCACAGAGGGTGTCGCCGGTCACCGTAGCCTGACAATCCGTCAGGGCGACGATTTCGCCCGGCCCGGCCTGCTCGACCGGTGAACGCATGTCGGCGTGGAGCCTGAGGACGCGGCCGACGGTCTCCAGACAGCCGGTGCGTGGATTCAAGAGCACTTGCCCCGGACGCATCGTCCCGGAGTAGATTCGCGCATAGAGAAGATCCTCCACCCGATCAGCCTGCAACTTGAAGGCCAAGGCGCAGGGCGACGCATCGGGGTCGGGGGAACAGGTGATCTCATCACCACTTGCGGGATCCAGCCCTACAACCGGTGGCACTTCGTCAGGGGCGGGCAGGTAGTCGACCACTGCATCGAGCAGGGGTTGAATCCCCACGTTCCTGAGAGCGCTACCGCAGAGGACCGGAATCAGAGTTCCGGCGCAGGTTCTAGCCCGCAGAACGCGGCGTATTGAAGCGGCGGAGGGCTCTCGACCCTCGAGGACATCCCCAAGGAGCTCCTCGTCATCCTCGGCGAGGACGTCGAGTAGCTCGGCTCGCAGGACGTCGACTTCATCGGCAAGATCCGCGGGCACCGCAACGCGTTGGGGAGCGCGACCGAGCTTGCGTTCGTCAAAGACCAAGGCCTCGCGGGTCACAAGATCGATCACCTGGCGCAGGGCACGCCCCTCCCCCACCGGATACATGATCGGCACCACATGCGCAGCGAGTCGTTCCCGCAGGCTATCCAGGCAAGCCATGAAGTCAGCCCCTGGGCGATCGAGCTGATTCACAAAGGCAAGCCCGCGGACACCGTGGTTCTTGAGCTGGCGCCAAACCGTTTCCGTCTGTGCCTGCACGCCTGCGACGCCGTTGATCACAAGTACGGCTCCGTCCAACACACGCATGGAGCGCTCCACCTCAACGGTGAAGTCCACATGCCCCGGAGTGTCGATCAGATTGATCTGATATTCGCGCCAGGGAACCACCGTAGCCGCTGACTGGATCGTGATTCCGCGTCGTCGCTCCTCATCCATCCAGTCCATGGTCGCACTGCCCTCGTGCACTTCCCCCATGCGTCGCTCGACACCCGAATAGAAAAGGATGCGCTCCGAGACGGTCGTCTTCCCCGCATCGATGTGCGCGATGATCCCGATATTTCGAAGGTGCGCCAACTGCCCCATGACTCCAGAGGATACCGCAGCCGCTCTGCGCCGACCTCAAACCAAGTCTCTCTGTCCCGCATCTCCCCGGGGGCGGGATGCCATGGCCCGGGCAGCGGGCCACGGTCCCTGGCTAGTCAAAGAGGCCCGGGTTGAGTTCAAAGAAGCGTTCGCGCCAGCGGTAGGCGTCCAGAAACTCCGGACGCGGCTTGCCCAGAAGTGAAAGCGCTGCGACCAGAGCCTCGACGGAGGCCAAACCCTCTTCGGGATCCACAAAGGTGCGACTCTTGCGCGGATAGGCCGTCTTGAGTGGAGGCAACCGCCGCGCCACCGTCTCCCCCTCCACTGTCCGCATCAGCTTCGAAACGCGCCGCCAGGAACAGTCGATCAGCAACAAGCCATCCTGTGCCTCCTCCAAATCCAGAGGACTCATGACCGGCCCCTCTGCATGCAGCAGCACTCGCTTGCCCACCTGCACCTGCCTCTGTGCGTTGTACTCCACAAAGCGCACACCATCCATCCCCCGAAGCGGCGTCAAGGAACACTTCGCCTTCGACTCCTTCGGATCTCGAAGAATCAACACATCCAAAAACTCCCCCGTATCCATCTCCCCACCATACCCCCCCAAAAGCCCCACCCCAACCACACATCCCCCTTCATCCCCCTTCATCCCCCTTCACCACTCGTCACCACTCGTCACCACTCGTCACC
>JBLHLB010000216.1:0-7038 GCA_047618505.1 Planctomycetota bacterium | reverse complement strand
GAGGTCATGAAGCCAAAGAATCCCAAGATCGGCATGCCCAGAAACAGGGGGCCCTTGTCGATTGTCATGGCGATGGCTGTGCCGACGATCAAGGCGGATGTGATCAACCCCATCGTGATGCGGTTGGCGCTGCGGTCTAGCTGACGGCCGAATTCCTCTAGGCGTTGCAGATCTAGCTCGATCTTGAATCCCCCGCGGCGCATTCGCTGAACAAGCTTGCGCGTGTCGCGGGGGAGAGAAATGGCTAGCCGCCGCATGTCGCGCCAATTGCGCAGCATGATTCGCCGGGGTGAGCGCAGCTGCCGCATCATCTTGCGCGCGATGGGCTCCAGGCGTGTGTCGAGATTGAAGTTTGGGTCCAAGGCACACCCAAGACCTTCCAGGGTCAGAAAGACCTTGATCAATCCGGCCACATCCGCCGGAAGCACCAGGTTGTTTTCCCGCACGATGGACATGATGTCGAGCAGCATCGCCGACACATCTAGATCCTTGAGCTCACGTGAGGTGTAAGTGTCGAGGAAGGCGCTGCACTCTTGATTGAGCACCTCCACTTCCGTGTCGCCGCCGTCCGACCATTCAAGGAGAGTGTCGACCAAGCCGTCCTCGTCGCGTTCAATGATCGCCACAAGTAACAGGGTGAACTGTTCCCGCCGCGCATCCGACAGTCGCCCCACCATCCCAAAGTCGAGCAATCCAATGTGTCCGTCCGGCAGGAACAGCACATTGCCAGGATGCGGATCCGCGTGATAGAAGCCGTCGAGAAACACCATGTGCAGGACTGCGTCGGCGCCCTGGCTCGCTAGGGATACGCCATCCAGCCCCTGCTTGTGCGCCCCGCGAATCCAATCGACCGCGGAGACGCCTTCGAGATAGGACATGACCAGGAGGCGCTTCCTTGAATACTCCCCGAAGACCTCGGGAATGATGAGCTTGGGGAAACCCGCCATGTTGCTGGCGGCAGCTACGGTGTTTCGCGCCTCCAAGGCGAAGTCGAGCTCCGCCTTGATCGATCGTCCGAATTGGCGCACCAATCCCCGGGGCCGGAAGCGGCGTAGCTCGGGTATTTCCCGCTCGAGGATCTCCGCCAGTCTCTCAAGCAAGCGCAAGTCCGCGGCCACCTTCTTTTGGATCCCCGGCCGCTGGATCTTCAGGATGACCTCACGACCATCCTTGAGTTTTGCCCGGTGCACCTGCGCCATGGACCCCGCCGCCAAAGGCTCCTTGTCTAGGTCAACGAAGACCTCATCAGGCGATTCCCCCAGGTCTTCGGCCAACTGACCCTGCAAGTCTTCCCAGGGCAGAGCCCCTACTTTTGACTGCAGTTGCGAAAACTCTTCGATCCACTCCGCCTGCAACAGGTCGCGACGGCTGGCAAGCAACTGGCCCAACTTCACGAAGGTCGGACCCAGCTCCTCAAGTGAGAGACGCGCGCGGCGCTCCGTGGACTCCTCAGCAATACTCAGCGCAGCCTCGATGTGCAGTAACCTTCCGGCCCTCTGCAAGACCCCAATGATCCCCATGCGCTGCACAACATCCTTAAACCCAAAGTGGATCAGGATGCGCGTGATTTCCTGAAGCCGGCCGAGGTCCTCGGCGGCGATTAAGACATCAAGTAGCACAGGTGAAAGCTACGCATTTGGCAGGTCGGTCGCCAGGCTCGACTCCCAATTAGACCATCGATCCGGGCCCTCAAGGCTCCCTCTCATCAGGCCGGCTTCGCCTGATGAACGGCTGCAGTTGGCCTGGCAGCACGAGTCTGTCTCTTCGACATAGGAGACGCCGCCGTACTTGCTGAACCCGCCGACCATGACGCACGCCCGACCACTCGCCATACCAGGCCGCCAGCGTCCGTGGAACTAGCCCTAGTGGGCACACCTCGGACGCGATTCGCGAAGCCGGTCCCACGGATCATCCGCCACCCTCGTGCCCTCACCGACGGTGCCCATAGTGCGGGAGGTCGAGTGCGCTCAAGGGTCGAGAGTGCGTGGGATCGGTATCGCATCTTGCCTCTAGGACCGGGCGCGTATTCATCCCACCTGGCAATCAGATTTTCCCTTCAGAGGGTCTTCCCGCGCCGACGGTTCCGTCGCTGGCACTAGTGCCCGAGCATGCCCGCAGCGCTACAGATTCGTCAGGGTGGTGCGCACAAGATTCGTCAGACGCAGCGGTGCTCCCACTGCCGCCTGCGTATAGAGCACGACTCCTGTTCTTGCGGGATCGTTAGGAATGCTCCAGGTTATCTCGCCTTCTCCGCGCAGGTCCAACACCCCCTCGTCTTCAATCGCGAGAGTCAGAGGTGAAAGCCGAAGGAGGCCGTTGTTCGTCGGAATAGCGTCCGTCCCAAAGGTACTTCCGAGCATCCACAGCGTCGGGGCCGGACCGCTGACATCCTGCACCAAGTCCTTTCCGATACGTGGCGTGGCGCGCCAATCTAGCTGACGCAGTCTGCTGCGCCATACGTGGTGGGGAGCACCAGCGGGCACGCCGACGAAGACATCCAAGTCCCCGTCGCCGTCAAAGTTCCCGTCCCCACCTAGAAAGGGCATACGGAAACAGAGACGTTGAAGCCTTTGCATCATAATCGCATCGCCAAGTGGTTGACCTGTCGCGGCTGGAACAACGGATCGCTGTGGTTCGCTACTCCGAACGGACAACCCCAATCCATCCTAGGTCAAGCAGCGGCTCAGTTTTGCGCAATAGGCCGCCGTCGCCAATTCCTCAAGGCAATGCCCAGGACCAACGCCCCTCAATCCTCCGGCTTGTTCAACACCCAAAGATCAGAAGGAAAGCAGGTGCGCCACCAGGGCTATCGCGCTCCCTAGCATGCCGGCAATTGGGACCAGCGGATGAACGCGTAGCACACCGGGAGGAGCCGGCTCCTTCCTATGCAGGCGCACGAGGGAAGCGTTAACGATCACGAAGACACCCAGGAGCACCCCGCTCGCGATCTTCGCCAGGGTCCCGAGCGGCAGCCCAAGAGTCAGGCACCCAGCAAGCCCCCCGGCCACCGCCGTGGCCAGGAGGGGTGTGCGGGTACGTTCGTTTACGCGAGCAAACGCCGCGGGAAGACTCCCCCCCCGGGCCAAGCCAAAGAGCACCCGCGCCGTCATCACAAGCTGCACAAGAACTCCATTTACCCCCGCTAGAATAGCGATCCACGTGAGGGTGGTTCCGACACGATTGTCCCCCACCATCGTGGCCAGGGGCGACGAGCTGGTCGCCAATTCCTCCGGCGTCACCGCCGTGACCGCGACAGCGGCAACAACCACATAGAGCACCATCGTGATGGCCAGGGACCCGAGAATCGCGCGTGGCAGATTGCGCACGGGATTACGGACCTCCTCCGCCATGTTGACGAGGTCTTCGAAGCCAACGAAAGCATAAAAGGCCAAGAGTCCGCCTGCCATCAGACCGATCATGGTGGTGTCGAGAGAGGGCACGAAGAAGGCCTTGGTCCCATCTAGGACCGTCCCGAAATCGGTCGGAGCATAGATAGCGGCGAGCACTAGCCCGAGGACTTCGACAACCGTGATCACCGCGGCTGCGAGCGTCGACTTCGCCACGCCCCAGGCCGCCAGCCCCGTCAGGACGGCCAGGGCAGAGAGGGCAGCCAGGACCAGCGGCGCTCCCACGGCAACCTCCAGGAAACCGCCGATGGCGCGTGACAATGTGGCGGCGGATACAACCCCGGTCAGGGCCACGAGCAACCCGACTACAACGCCCAGTCGCCTCGAACCAAAAGCTGCCTCGACGTAGCGGGCCTCCCCCGCGCTCTCGGGAATGCGGGCCGAAAGCTCGGCAAAGGAAAGCGCACTCGGAAGGGCCAGGAGCCCCGCGAACAGGAACGCGCCCGGCGTCGCAACCCCCGCCTCGTGGGCCACCGCACCGAGCAGGGCATAGAAGCCTCCTCCCACCATCGTGCCCACACCGTAGAGCACGAGCAGCGGAAGCCCCAGGCTGCGTTTCAGGTCAGGCTGCACCCGGGAATCTTACGCCCTAGGACCTACGGGGGATGCATCTCTTTAGGGCGGCGTAGCGCTGCGGGCTGTGGAGACCACCCCCCGGGTTTCGGCAAATGATCAGCGTCGCCTCAAAGACAGCAGCCCCCCGAGTGGCTTGCTCGCCGCAGTCATCATCCAAGACGCGGGCTTCAATTTCATCTCCGCTGCTGGTGGGCAGGCCGACCCCGCGATGTTCCAGCGCCTGACGGGCCAGATGCTGGTGCCCTTCGTCATCGGGTTGGGCCTAGCCGGGGTAGTGAAGCTCCAGCGCATGCGAAGGTCTCCCGGTGGAGAGCCCGATCCCTGGCTAGCGCAACTCCGGCGATTGGGTATTGTCCCGGCATGAGCGCCCTAGACTTCCCCTCCGAGTACCTCCAGAAGCGCGCGTTCCTCATGCGCTGCGCGGAGCTGCTGCATGCCCATGGCACCCCTGCCCACCGCCTGGAGCGTGTGATGGCCAAGGTGGGGAGCGCGATCGGGCTGCCCGCCAGCTTCCTCTATACCCCCACCTCTGTCTTCGCATCCTTTGGAGAGGCGCCCACGAACGACGTGCACATGTTGCGCGTCGAGTTCGGAGACTTGGACCTGGGCAAGCTGCTGGAATTCGACGAAGTCATGGAGGCGGTCGAGCACCACGGCCTCGACTTAGAAACTGGGCTCATTCGACTCGAAGAGATTGAAGCTGCTAGCCCGCGCTGGAACGCCTGGTGGAAAGCCCTGGCCTTTGGGCTCGCCTCCAGTGGAGCGGCGAGACTCTTCGGAGGTGGGTATGCCGAAATTGGGCTCTCATTCTGCATCGGCCCACTGCTCTATCTCCTGAGCCGCTGCCTTCCCACACGCACTGTCGAACAGGGCATGTTCGAACCGCTGGCCGCATTTGTTGCCGCCATGCTTGCGCTGCTCGCGACGATCCAATGGCCCTTGGTCGACGATCGCATTGTGACCCTTGCGACCCTGATCGTGTTGATCCCCGGTCTCTCGTTAACAATCGCGATGACGGAGTTGGCGACACGTCACCTGGTTTCTGGTGTCTCGCGCTTTGCTGGATCTGCGGTCGTCTTCCTCACGATCCTCCTGGGCGTCGCCCTAGCTTGGCGCATAGGCGGTGGACCGCGCGGACCCCTCGAGTCCACTGGTGTAGCACCGCCTCTTTGGACCGAGTGGTTGGCCCTGGCTGTAACGCCCTTCGCTTTCACGGTCTTGCTGGAAGCTCGTGTGCGCGAACTCCTCGTGATCTACGTGACCGCCCTGAGCGGCTATTGCACAGTGCGCTGGGCCGCGACATCCCTCGGTTCCGACCTCGCCCCCCTCCTGGGTGCACTCGTCGTTGGCGTCGCGAGTAACGCCTACGCGCGTGTTTACAACCGGCCAGCCCTAGTGCCCTTGACCCCCGGTATCCTACTGCTCGTGCCTGGCAGTCTCGGCTATCGCAGCCTGACCTCGTTCCTGGATCGCGAGGCTCTGGCGGGAATGGAGTGGGCCTTCCAAACCGGCATGGTCGCCGCCGCCCTAGTCGCGGGGACCCTGGCCGCAAACGTGATCTTCCCGCCACGACGGGTGATGTAGTCGGCTATACGGAACCAAGCTCCGCACCACCGATTACGGTGGCCGAGTCAGCAGCAACTCAGGGTTAGTCCTAGCTCGTCAGTTCCTAGCTCGTCTGGCCCGAGGAGTAGAGCCAACGCCCTTCGCTCTTCACGAAGGTACTGTCCTCCAGGAAGCTCGCATCACCGCCACCTTGGCGAAGCTTAGCGTGGAATCGAACGCGTCCTCCGTCGCCTTCTTCACGGGAGTCCAGGATCTCCAAGCCTTCGAAAACCGTCCCACGGCAGAAGCTTCCGATCTCGCGTGACCAGGCGGCGCGGTCCTGCTTCCACTGGGGGCCACGGGGATCTGTGCTGTCGATCACATAGTCGACCAGGCCGGCGGCATAGGCCGAGAAACGGGAGCGCATCAGTGCCTCAGGCGTCTCCGCGGGAACGCCCTGGTGCAGGGGCCGGCAGCAGCGCTTGTACTTGGACCCGGATGAACAGGGGCAGAGATCGTTGGGGGGAATAGTCACGGCGGAGACGATAGCTGGCTCGGGCAGGCGTCGCCAGGTTCACCCCGGGGCCCAGACCACGCCCAGGGTCGGCCACAGGATGGGCCACGGACCCGGAGCGACCCTGATGATGGCGGCGATTCCCCAAGCCAGCTATTCTCAAGATTGTCCCAACTCCAGGGCTCCCGCTGCATTCAGGTGCGTCATGAAAGCCGTTCCCGTATTGGAAGCCCTCTCCGCCGGGGCAACTGCCGGAGGGTTGGCGCATCAGCCTAGAGTCACAGCGCGGCATTCAAGGCATCGTTCTACGTGCCGGTGAACTCGTCTCCCGTGCACGACTTGAGCTGCGCCTTAAACTCCCGGCAGGAGAGTACTCCGCCAAGGGTGATGGCCTGAGTGCAGTGGGTAACGTCGTTGCCGCAGGGGCCCGCAGCGGCCGAGACGGACGTTTTCAATTGCACATGGATGCGGATGAGAGCTGCGTGCTCCTCGTATCAGGCCGCGGTTTCGCGGACAGCATTGTCGAGCTTCCCAACTAGCGCGCCGACGCAGGTATTCAAGACCTAGTGATCGAAGTCAGCGCGGGTGGAGAACTGCACGGCATCGTGCGCGACCACCGCGGCAATCCTATGGCGGGCATGGGCGTCGTCTTGAACCACCCTCTACATGCCGTACGCGGGACACAAACCCTGCGAGACGGAAGCTATAGCTTCGAAGGCCTACCCCCCCGGAGCTTGGAATGTGCGGCCTGTAACCGAACTGACATCGGGCTTCTTCTCCAGGACCCGCGAACTGGGACCGGAATGGTCTTTCCCCAGCAACTGCACGGTGATCCCTGGACAAACAACAACGCTAGATCTCAACCTTCCGAACCCAGGGGGCACTAGCAGCCCGTTGAAAAACAGCAACTCCTCGCTCGGCCCCCACAAATCGCCTGGCTGCGTTGTCGGAACCACCCGTGTAGGTACAGCTACGCGGAGAACCCGACGCCTTGCC
>JBLHLB010000215.1:0-7068 GCA_047618505.1 Planctomycetota bacterium | reverse complement strand
AGAAAGAGGCGTTCCTCAGCTCGCGTCATTCCGACGTAGAAGAGGCGACGTTCCTCTTCGACGCCGGCCTCACCGTTCTCCGCAACGGCCAGTCCGTGGGGCAGGAGTTCTTCTTCGCAACCGGTCACAAAGACCACAGGGAACTCCAAACCCTTAGAGGCGTGCAGAGTCATCAAGGTGACCTTGGGGCCCTCTTCGTCATAGCCGTCCACGTCACTAACCAGGGCGATTTCCTGGAGGAAACCGCGCAGCAGCCCTTCAGGTTCTTCCTCGTCGTAGCGACGCGCGTGAACCAATAATTCTTCGATGTTTTCCAGTCGTGAGTCGGCGTTGTCCTCCTTGCTTTGGGCGACCCAAGCCTCGAAGCCCGTTTCCTCAATCACGAACTCCAGAGCCATGGAAGCGGGCTTTTCACGCATGTCAAGGAGCCGCTCCATCAGCTCACTAAAGGCCGCCAGACCTGCCTTGGCTCGACCGCGAATCAGCATGCGGGCCTCCGTCGAACGGGCCGCATCCAGGAGCGAGACACGACGGTCTTCTGCCCATCCGCTAAGGTTCGACAGACTCTTCTCACCGATCCCGCGCTGGGGCACATTCAAGACACGCCGGCAGCAGATGTCGTCGACGGGGTTTGCGATCAACTGCAGGTAAGAGACTAGGTCGCGGATCTCCCTACGCTGGTAGAACTCGACGCCGCCGACAATTTGGTAGGGCACGCCGGAGAGACGCAGCCCGCGCTCAAGGGCGCGCTGCATGAAGTTCGCCCGGTAAAAAATCGCGACCTGGTCCAAGGTCACACCCTGGTCGCGCAGGCCGTGGATTCGCGAAGCGATGGCGTTGGCCTCGTCCTCCTCGTCCCCGCAATGCAGGACTTGCACCTTGTCGACGTTGTCCTTCTCCGTCCACAGGTCCTTGTCGCGTCGACCGCTGTTACGCTTGATCAAGCCCTGGGCCGCCTTGAGGATGTAGGGCGTCGAACGGTAGTTCTGCTCGAGCTTGACGATGCCGACTTTCTTGCCGTCGCCGAAGTCCTTCTCAAAGTCCAGGATGTTACGGATGTCTGCGCCGCGCCAGGCGTAGATCGATTGATCGGGATCGCCGCAGACATTCAGGTTCCCGTGCCAATGCGCCAGATGCCGTACCAGGAGATACTGCACGCGGTTCGTGTCCTGGTACTCGTCCACCAGCACGTAGCGAAAGCGACTGGCGTAGGCGTCGCGTACGCCGGGGTGGCGGTCAAAGATCTCAAGGGTGCGCACCAGAAGATCATCGAAGTCGAGGGCATTGTTGGCGCGCATCTGTCGCTCGTAGCGTTCCCAGACCGCGTTCAGAACTTCGCCTTCGATACCTGCCAAACCGCCGAGGGAGCCCGTGTCGTCGCCCTGTGCGCGGGCTGTCTTCCAATCGCTAATCCAGGCGCCAACAAGTCCAGGTCGGAAGCGCTGCACGTCATAGCCAAGGTCCTTGACGATGCGCTTGAGCATCTCATTGCGATCCGCTGTGTCATAGATCGAGAAGTCACGCGTCCAGCCTCCGAGCACTTCGATCTCACTGCGCAGGATGCGCGCGCAGGTCGCGTGAAAGGTGCCGATCCAGGCGCCAGATGTGGGCAGCAGGGCTTCGATACGTGAACGCATCTCCTTGGCCGCCTTGTTCGTGAAGGTGATCGCCAGAATCTCCTGGGGCGTTGCACGACCCGTGCGCACGAGCCATGCGATCCGCCGTGTGATCGCCCGCGTCTTACCGGAGCCGGCACCGGCTAGGATCAACAGCGGGCCTTCGCTCTGCACGACCGCCTGTTTCTGCGGCTCGTTTAGTCCCTCGAGAAGATCATCTGCTCCGCTGTCCGCGACTTTGGGTTCAGCGCCAACCGCATCGGCGCCGGCAAGCAATCCCTGGGCGTCCATCCAATCCAAAGGTCTCATGCCCGCCAGTCTAACTCCCCTCCTCTCCGGCAAGAACACGCATCAACGATGCGCTCCGCCTAAGTTCGAAGAAAGACCTCCATTCTCCACAGGGGGCAGCCTGGACGGCGCGCTACCGTGAGCCCCATGGATGCGAATCCCAGGGAGCAAGCTCTGATTCTCCGGGAGCGGGTCATCGACAATCCCGCCGGACGGGCAGCTCTTGAGCGGTTACGAGACTTGTCGCGGGCAGGAGCCACAGCCGCGCACTGGTCCGCTGCACCGGTGGAGTTCACCAAGGGGAGTCCGATCGCCAAACGGGCCCAGAGACGCCATGGCTGGCGAGCGCTCCTCGGCCGAGGCCTGCCGAGATTGAACGAGTTCGACAACCTACTTTGGCTTCGGAACGCGGGCTTCCTAGCCGCTCAACCCCTGGCTGCCCTGACGACCTGGGAGTCCCACCGTCCAGTCTGGCAGGGCCTTGTGACGGTCAAGCTCGACAACGCGCAGGACGCGGGGCCGGTGCTTCTCGAAGCCAAGAATGAAGCCCTTGATGACAATCGGCGGGAGCTAGCCCTAGTCCTGGGAAGAACCCTGGGACAACTGCACAACGCCGGTTTTGTGCACCGTGATTTCTACCTGCGTAACCTGCTCTTCGAGCGCACGGCTGGAAAAACACGCCTGGGGATGATCGACTGCTGGCGCGGCGGTCCCGGACAGGCCGGGTCTCTGGGGGCGCGCTTGCTCGGTCGCGCAAGCGCCTACGACATCGGCTGTCTATTCGTTCATCTTCCCGGTTTGATATCGGTGCAACAGGAAGAGCTACTGCTCGAGTCCTACCGACACGTCCGCGACCTTTCGAAGGTTGTTGCCGGGCGCCTGTTCCAGAGTGCAGCCCGCGCGCGAGCAAAACTGGCTCCCAAAGAGGTACGGCGCAAACGCATCAGCACAGGTCCGATCCAGCCGACCTGGAGTCCAAGTTTTTGGGCCGGCGACTAGGGCAACGGTTAGGACAGCGAACTACGCTGATCCGGCAAGCGTTGCCGTAGGAAGCCATCAAGGCTTTTCATTTCCGATTCGGGGACGCGCATGGCAAGCCAGCGTTCACCCTCGGCAGTTCCCTTGAAGCCGACGTCGACGCGCAGGTGATCGCCCGACAATCTCCAACCCTTGATCTCGGGCCAAAACCAGCTTTCCCATTCGATGGCCAGCCCCTGCTCCCCCGCCGCGCCTTCGCCTGGACGCGGGGTTTCGAGGACGGTGCCCGCCCCTACGAGACCAACAAAGATCAACACGGTGAGCTCAGGACCATCCGGGCTGATGAGGCCAAGCAACATGCCACATCCGATCATGCCCAGGAGCATGCGTGTGCGGCGAGCGTCACCACGGTCCCTGACCAGGAGCGCGCCTACGACCTTGCGCCGACGCGATTGGGATGCAGCCGTCACAGCGAAGATTAGGAAGAACCAGGGCAGGACGAAGCGCAGGAGGTACGTCGACAGAGCGCTGGCGGAGAGGACTTGCTCGGGTGCGTCGGGCATGGCGGCAGTATCACCCTTTCTTCGGCGCGCTGAAATAGACAGTCGGCCGAGTCTCTGAAATCTCCGCCCCCAGGGGCACCTCGGCGGCCGTACGCACGTGTTCGAGGATGGCCTTGCGGTTGGGTTGCATGCTGAGGAAGGCCGGCGGGAGCTGGTCGGCATCCTTGACCTTGACACTCAGGCGGGGCTCGCCGATGCGAACCCCGAAGGCTGCGGTGCTGGCGGAAACGCCAACCCCGGCCTCGCGCACGAGATCGTCGGTGGCGAGCCCGAGCTCTTCATCAAGGGCCTTCTTGCGCTCGCGCAATTCGCGCACGCGCTGGGCCAGGGCTTCAACGCGCTCTGATGCTTCGATCTGACCTGGGAGCTGCTTGCCCTCCAGGCCGTCTGCCAGGGCGCCCAGAATCTCAAGAGCCTGTTCTCGCTGCGCCTCTGTCAACCGAAAGACACCGTCTTCACATCGATCCCGGTGCCGCCCAAGGCACTCGGAAAAGGTCAGCAGCGGCGTGGGAAGTTGAGCGGCGTAGCCGCTCAATCGATCAATCAATTCGGAGTCGTTCTGCATGCCGCTGGGATCCTACGCCAAGGGGGCGTGTGAGTGAGTCTCGATTCTTCGGTGTTCCGCGCCGCGAACAGCCGCACCCGAGCCCCGGTGCTAGGCTGTGCCCCCCGAGGCAGCCCTGCCCCCCCTCCAATGGGATTTTTGCCGGACTTAGTATGAGTCAAATGGACGAGCTGAATGCGCAACAGCAGATCGATGCGCGAGCTGCGCTCGCCGTACGCCAAAGTTCGGCCGTACGCATCTTCGTCGCTCTCGTTGTCGCCAGTGTTCTAACGAGCATTCCAGCCATCGCCACCGGAACCTGGGTCGCACCGGGCCTATGGATTGCGGCTTGTGCCTGCGCCCCCCTGTCGGGTGAACTCGAACGGATGCCTTCTCCCCATGTGGTGCTTCTCCTTGCCCTGATCCCCTGGGGCATTTACATAGCCCTGTGCGCGCTCACGCCGCTCGGAAGAGTCAAGCCTTGGGTTCACGTCGTCGGGTTCATGATCTGGCATGCCGTTGGGCTTTGGCGACTCTTCAAGCTCACGGTCGGTGTTTGACACTTGGAATGCAGCGCGAGTCTCTCCCCCGTCGACGACTCTCACGAAGTAGGCGGAGTACTGGGACCACCTAGAACATCGAGTCACGGCAGAGCTTGAAGCCATTGACGAATACATGCGGCTCGGTCTGTGGTGCGGCGGCTTCATCCCTGGTGTATGTGATCTGAAGGCAGCAGCGCCCCAAGCGCGTGGCACTGCATGGATCTGCTTCGGTCAGGAGCAGCAGGAGTGCGCTTCGAATTGGCGCTGCCGGGGGACGCGTCGGATCCCGAGCACCTCGACTGGAATTCGATGCTGCCGACCGAAGACGCCGTCGGCTGGCTGCGTTTGGATTTTCCCAATCGCATCCTGGTCATGAGTCCCTCCCTAGCGCCTCAGGATCCGGCTAATCACGGTGAGGCCTAGACAACCGGGTCCGCTCGCCTCGAGCTAGCTTGAGGTCCCCACGCCCTGGCCGAACCGCACTGCTACTTCCCATTCGTCCCGCGCAGGTCGTAGCACAAGAGGCGTGCTGGCGAGTTGCCGTCGAAGCTTGGGTTGTTTTGGCAGACGTAGAGCAGGCCCTGGGAGATGACGGGCGCGGTCCAGGTCTCGGGGGCGTGGAACAGAGAAGCTGAGGAGACAACCTCGAAGCTCGACTCGGTAGCACGAATCGTTGCCAACATGCCCGTGTCGCCGAGGACGAAGAAGACGCCGCCAGCGTGAAGGATAGAACCAGCTCCGACGCTCCGCATACGGGTCTGGGCTTCGCCGTCGATCATGACCTGCGCTTCGAAGCTGAGGGACTCCCGTGACTTCTCCACGCCGCTGCTCGGATCGATGGAGACAATTGCGCCTGCGCGGCCTGAGACTCCGTCGATGGCGTAGACGAGGTCGTCCACGTAGACCGGTGTGGGAAACTCCAGGGCGATGCCGCGGCGACTCTTCCAGAGCTCGGAGAAGGTGCCCGATTCGTCGAGTCCGACCCCGGCGCTTCCGACTCCATATGCTGCCGTCAGGAAGAGGCTGTCCCCGCAGGCCAGGGGACTCGCGCCGTTGACCGAAGCGAAGATGTTGCTCCGGAAGGGGTACTCGAAGAGCAGTTTTCCGTTCTCGGGCTCCATGACCATGAGCCCGCCGGTGGGCGGTCGCGACTTGCCACCCGCGATCACGAAGAGGCGCTCCTTGCCTTGCATTGTCGCGAGAATCGGCGACGCACAGCTGGGTCCCCACTTGGTGCCAGCTCCCCATTCCAAAACGCCGGTGTGTCGATTGAAGGCCACGACGCTCGGGCCCTTGGGCGCGCCGATGTTCTGAATCAAGAGATCCCCGACCACCAGGGGAGTCGAAACGACACCGAAGAAATCATCGCCTACCCCAAAGTCCACAGTGGTGTTACGGGTCCAAAGGGTACGCCCCGTGTCGAGCTCCAAGCATGCAAGGCGGCCGTCGACGCCATGCACGTAGACGACTCCATCCACAATCGTGGGAGACGAGCGCGGCCCGCTGTTCTTGATGTAGTCGCCGCGGTAATCACAGGGGAAAGTGCGGCGCCAATAGCGCTGACCAGTTTCCGGATCGAGGCAATCGATGTGAACCTGTTGCGCCTCTCGATGCGTGAAGACCAGGCGGCCCTCCGCGATCGAAGGACTCGCGTAGCCCTCGCCGCGCGTCTGTTCCCAGACAAGCTTGGGTCCTGCTTGATCGAATTCAGTCACAAGCGGACTTTCGATCGCGTGCCCATCGCGCCTGGGACCCAGCAGCGTTGGCCAATCCTCGACGATCGCATCGGCGGCCAATTCGCGCGGCCCACCGTGGGCTGTCAACCCGGGTGTCCTCCGGGGGGAGGGCGAATCCACCGGATCGAGCGTCTGCACGACAGGGGGAGCGGGGTCGGTAAAGCCCTGGACTTCCTGGGACTGGGCGCAATTCGGCAACAGGAAGAATACGGACGCAAGGAACAGGGTCTGGGTCAGCATGGGCCCAGGGTACCTGCTGTCCCTGGACCGCCCTGCACTTTCCCGAGTGGTGGCGAGGAACTGCCCCTGGCTATGTAAATCGATCGAGCTGCGGGAGCTGCGATGGCGAGCGGCAGAGGATGCTAGATCAGGGCACGCTAGGACAATGCTCGCGTGACTCAGGGAATAGCCTTCAGCCGTTCCACGATGCCCTCTGGTCGCGCCCGGACGCGCCAATTGTCCGTCAAGTAGCTCCAGCTAACGCGCCCTTCGCGATCGATTGCGAAGACACCTGGGCGAGCGATGTCCGCCCCCTTCATCGGATCTCCGCCCGAATGGCGCAGGCCGTAGGCATCGATCGCCAATAGTTCTGGATCGGAAAGGACGGGGAAGTCGAGGCCCAGGCGCCCGACCAGCGCGCGATTCGCTTCAACCGAATCGGTGCTGATCGCAAGAACGCGCCCGTCCAAGCGCTGAATATCTTCCATGCGAGACTGCAACCCTTGCAGCTCTGAAAGGCAAAATGGTCACCAATCACCGCGGTAGAAGACCAGTAGAACTTTGCTGCCGCGGTAGTCCACC
>JBLHLB010000214.1:0-7091 GCA_047618505.1 Planctomycetota bacterium | reverse complement strand
TGGGAGAGATGAACCCCCTGACCGTGTGGGTCGCCGTCTAGAAACTCTTCTAGCAACTCACTGCCCGCTCCAAGCTCTATCGTAAAACGGGCCTGGATACCGCTCTTCCTGGCATTGTGTAGAACAAAGTTGCACCGGACAGATGCTTGGTCGCTTGAACCATCGACTGTTACATATCCCAACAGGTCAGGCCCCCATCCCCCGCCCCCTAAATCACTGTAATGGCACCAGTTGTGGTTGCCGGCGTATGAGCTGGTTGCAACCACTATGCACTTTAGGGGCATGTGTTCAACCGACTGTATGTGATGAACGAATTCTCGGGCGTACTGACTCTTTGGATTGAGGCTACCTTGGAAAGGCCAACTTGAGTTACCTATCCAGAGCGCTGATGGCGACGCCCTGTCCCGGAGCAGCCCGGATTGCGCATGATCCATTCTGTGCCGTCTCCTCCTTGCCCTCACCTGACTCACCGCATGCAGACTCAAGCCCTCCGGCGCGCGCTCGCGAGCCTTGTTCTTATCACTCTCACGGTGCCGTTGGCGGCGTCACAGGAACTTGAACCCCGTCACGAGCTAGGGCAGCGCTTGATTCGTATGGAGCGCGCCTACGCCGCAGCGACCTTCGAGCAGCGCATCGATGCCCTGCCAACGCTTCAGCGCTCTGTCGCGGCCTTCTTTCGCAACGACCCGGCTGCCGCGGGTGCATTGCTCGACAAGGCCAGGGGTGAGATGCAAGAGACGCAGGTTCCCACATGGCTCGATGGGTTGGCGCTGCTGCCGGAGTCGCGCGTTGTCGAAGCGCCCGGCGTCTTGCGCGTCGTACTCGAACGCTTCTGTGGGGAAGGAGCTCCCGCTGGGGAGACCTGTCGGCTTGCGCTTCACGCTACAAAGGGTAGTTACGCGCCGGTGGTCTTGGGCGAGTCGTTTGCGCTCGAGCGCCTGCCGTTCGAATTAGAGCGGGAGTTGCCGCCGGATATGGCTCTCACCGGGGACTGTCGACTACGGCTCGAACTGTTGGGCGCAGACGGACAGGTGTGCGGTGGCATCGACGTCGGCTTGAGCGTAATTCCGGACTTCGAAACGCGCCTCGACGCCGCCGCGATAAGTGCCACGCTGGCCAACGCTTCGCTGGACTCTCGCATCGACCTACGGGTGGATAGCGCAGTTGCAAACGTCGTCTGGCTCGATGAACTCTATGCGGGCACCGTCTTTGAGGTAGACGTGCCGGCTGCTGCGCTCTTGCAAGACCTCGAGAGCAACTTGGTTGAGCTGGCCCCGGGGCGCACGGAGTTGGATGCGCGGCCGCCACCGATGGATGTAGCGACCCTCCGAGAACGCTGGCTTTCTGTTCGTGTCTCCTCGGGCGAACTTGTCCCCTGCCGCTTTCTTGATGCAGCTCGCAAGGGCCAGCCGCCGCCTCCGCTGATCGTTGCCCTGCACGGTGCTGGCGGCAGTGAACACATGGTTTTCGACGGCTTCGGTGCGGGAGCTTTCATCAGCGAGGCGCGCCGGCTCGGCTGGTCCGTGCTCGCTCCGCGTGTCGAACTCGGCAAAGCCGTGGATGTGTCCGCAGTTGTGACTGCGGTGCGCAAGGCATATCGCTTCGATGAGCGTCGGGTAGCACTCGTTGGACACTCCATGGGCGCGGCTCTCGCGATCGCGACGGTCGAGAGTGGCTCCGGACGCTACTGCGCCCTCGTCGCGCTCGGAGGGGGCCGAGCACCGCGTAACCTGGAACGCTACGCTGGACTGGACGTATTGGCAGGAGGTGGCGCGCTGGACTTCGGCTTGCCGGGCGCACGCGCGCTCCACGCGGGTCTCGCCAATCGAGGCGATGCGCGCTTGACGAACCTCGTCGTTCCCAAGGACGCCGAGCACCTGACCGTGGTACAGGCGGCGCTGCCCTCGATCTTTGAGCTGCTCCATGTGGCCTTTGGCCGCTCGCAGGATCCCGAGCCTAATGCACCCGGCGCCGTTGGCTCTGAGAGCGACGGATAGGCGCCCCGAGTTCAGTCTTCATCAGGCGTTGCTAACTGGTCCCCGACCTACCCTTTGAGATGCGGCGCGCCGGAGCCAAGCCCCCACCCATTCTGACGCACGTGGCAACTATAGCCCACGTTGTTACGGGCTGCTCCCCGTTTTAGCCCGTTCCCCAATTGACACCTGCTGTGCTCGCCGGGGCTTGATCTCATTGTAGCCACTCTGCTGTGTCGGGATATGCTACCGATCTACCAAAGTCGATGACCCAAGCACCGCGGAGCGACGGGTCCCTTTCGAAGTCCAAGCCAGTCACTACAACCTCCTTTCGCTGTGCCACGCCCACCGAACATCAAAGCTGGAGGTTCTAGAAAAATGCTCGCTTTGCATCCGTTGGCCCACGAGGCACGAAGTTCCTGCTATGAGACTGCTCTGCCCCACCCTGTTGATCGCCCTCTCCACGTCTTGCGCGTCCGGAATGCCGCAATGGGAAGACGCCGATCCCGATTCAGAGGGTATTGCCCAGGCCCTATTGGAGCGTAGCGTCAGCGCGGTCCAGGGCCCCAACCCCGTAACCGAGCTGCGGGTCCAGTACGAGGGAACTTGGGGATTCTGGGTCAAGCGCTTCCAGCCCGTACTGACCGACGCTGGCTATCGGCGCACGTCCACCGAGATCCTGCGGCCGCAGGAGGACGTCATCGAACAGCTGCACGTGGGGCCTGACGGAGAGAAAATCGTTCGCTGGGACGGCAGTACGATCGAAGCCGTTTACAACGGCGAAGAGCCCGCGGATGAAGCCCAGGAGCGGGCGGCTGCGCTCGTGGCCGAGGGCTATCAGCTCTTCCTGCTCGGGCCCCGCTATCTGGCCACGCACGCCGTCGGGCTACGCGCTCTGGATGCGGTTGTGGAGGATGGACGGACCTACGAGCGCTTGATCGCGCGATTGTCCCCCGGCCTAGGCTTCTCGGAAGAGGACTTCGTCGTGCTCTGGGTCGACGCCGAGACCGACATGCCCTTGCGAGTCCACTTCACCCTGGAAGGTCTAGAGAGCACGCGCGGCGCGCACGCGGATACGACGTACCTCACCTGGGTGCGCGTGAATGGGCACGCCTTCCCGACTGAGTACGTGGAGCACGTACGCGGGCCGCTAGGGTTGAAGGCCCACGAGTGGCGCGTTGTGAACCTGGAAGTGCGCTGACCTGAAAGATCGCACTGGCATCCACTTGTGGCGATGCTCCATTGCTTCGTGTCGTGTCGTGTCGTGTCGTACGCGACAGTTCTCCCTCCCTGTGCCTAAAGGACGGGCTGACACCTGCTCAAGATTGACGGCAATAGGACTTTCAGCTGCGCAGAGCTCCTGTAGCCACACATAGCCGTGTCGTTGGGAACCGCAAGGGATAAGCGACAGATGGCGCCAGTGTGAGGGAGCACGGTAGGCGTCACCTGCGAACTAGTCAGATCAACAAGAACCTCGCCACCATCTAGGAAGAAGCCACTGGCGGGCCTCGCGTATACGGCAAGCCCGGCGAAACTGGTGGAGTAACCGGCGCAGTCGAGATCCGTCTCCCCGTTCGTGCCGAGCACAGGGAGCGTCACGCTCGTGAATGTCGTGGCAATTGAGCCACCATTGTTGCGGGACATGACAGTCGCTAGTCCGGCTCGAGGACGAACACACACACCGCGCAAGATTCCAATTCACTATGGATCCCAAGAACCAGGCACGCCGACCCTAGGCGTGGTCTTCTTTCTAACCTCGCCTCATGCTTAGGGTGTAGTGGCTACATGTCCGCGTGGGAATGACCGTCCTCCACAAACACGAGCACCACCCTAGCCTGAGCCTCATTTGAGAGAATGCTAGAAGAGGTCTAGATCCCGGACGCTAGGGCTAGTCCCCTTCGCCCGATTCCCCAGAAGCTTCTTCGGGAAGTTCTTCAGGCGATTCTTCGGGCTTGACGAATTGATTCGTGGCCGGGCCCGCCCCCGGGTCGCCGGGGATCAAGGCGCCCTTCTCACGCAGGGCGCGTAATGCTGGATGGTCGCTGCCATAGCGTACAGCCCGGAAGAGGGCTGTCGGATTGAGTTCCGAGCTGCCAGGGTCCTCGTTCGGTTCGTCCACTTCAGGGTCTAGGCCATAGGGATTGAGCCAGTCCCACATGAGTTCCCCTGCGGGCGAGACTTCGAATACCCAGCCCTGTTTTCCCGCGCAGACGAGTGTGTTTCCGTTGGGGAGTCGCTGTACGCCGGAGATGAAGCTGGAGAAGAAATCCGTCGGCTCTTCGGCCGTGTAGCTCCAGCTTGTTTGCACGGGGCCAAATGGGCGCCCCTCCTCTCGCAGATAGTTTCCCTGGACATCCCGGGGCGGCCACCACTCCTTGACGACGGACCAAGCGCGGTCTTTTTCAGTGCCATTGTCGAAGACCAAGAGGCTTCCCCCACCGAGCATCCCCTCAGGAATCCATTGTACGTTGTGCTGTCCTAGGAGCTGACGATCCTCCCACGATCCCATGCCGTAGGCATAGGGATTGCCCCAGCGGTACAACAGATCGCCGCCCTTGCCATAACGCCCGCCGTTCGAGCTCGCCGCCTCTTCGGTGGTGGTCGAGTGGTCAATGATCCAAACCTCGTCAAAGCGCCGCACGCTGATGACGATTTGATCCAGAGAGGCGTTGTAGTCTATGCCATTCGTATGCATCCAATCGGCGTCCTTGATGCGCGCCTTGAAAGCTGCTTCTTTGATCTGCTCTGCGTCCATCTCAACGGCATCGTCCGGTTCATCTCCGATGTACCCAAGCGCCGCCATTTGGTCTTGCTCCTTCTTCTCTTCCTCCATGCTGGGCGGTTCGGGATTCCTGTCACCGTTGATGTCGATGCGTTCCGGCCGGGAGGACGGCTCGGCGAAATTGGGGGCCTTTGAATCGAAGTTCTGTACGAGGTGATCCCAAGCATGCCAGGACCAAACTATCTCGCCACCCTCAGGTCTTGTCGGCTTGATTTCATACACCGCATCGGGCCAAAACTCTTGTCCCCCAAGTAACTCAGGGTCACGACCAGACGCTAAGGCCTCTTCGCGTGTGTACCTGTCCCAGGCGATCATCAACACATTCCCGTTCGGAAGCTCTTCGATGTCGTGATGGCTGAGCCCTTCCTCAGAGTGCCAGTTGAAGGTCCAGAGCAGAGTTCCATCCCAATCGAGTTCTTCGATTCCCCCGCTCTTGCCGCCACCGCGGAAGACCGCCTGATCTTGAACCTCCAAACCCTGGAGGAGCGTTCCCCTCTCCGTTAGATATCTGCCGCCGCTAGGCACCCCCGATGAGGTCCAGCTGTGCACCGACGTACCCGACATATCCACCAGGTGTGCACGCTTGGATCTAAGCGACCGAACCAATGTGAATCCGGGAGAAGCAGCAGCGCTATCCCAGCCCTCGCGGGACGGTGCAGCAAGGACCTCAATCTCGACGGCTGACTCGGAGCAGGCCAGGGGAAAGAGAAGCAGACTGACCATAGCGGCGTTGATGAACATCTTCATGATAGGACTCTAGTCAACGGGTCGGGTGAACGGCAACCGAAGAGGTTTGTCTTGGGCGCAGGAACGGGGCTTCCTTCAGCAGCTGTTGCTAGGAGGCCCCCCTCTTGCCCTTCAAAAAGCCGCGCGCGGTGCTGTGGCCCCCGCCGACCGGCGCCCGTCGCGCAGACACTCCTGGGTAGGGCCCGCCGCTCTCCACTAGGAACCCTTCCTCTAGTGACAGCTGTTGTGATCGCCGGGGCATGCTGTCGCTCTTGCCACGCTACAGCGCAGGAACTTGTGGTTGATCTATCACAAACGATGAACCAACGACCCACGCCTCCACCCACCATCGTCTCCGTGGCCCGGGTTCGGTACAATCACCTGCAATGAGTGAACGTGACCATGAACCAACGGATAGCGCCTCAGGGTCCCTTGAAGGCGACGCGCAATTCCCCAAGTGCGTCAGCACCTTTGGAGACGCTCTCTCTAGTGCCCACGGTTAAGGCCGCGATCCCAAGGTGGACCTGCGTGGTGGCAGGAGCGGCTCGGTGGAGGGGTCAGGCTTTGCTCGAATTGAGAGCCTTCGATCCAGTAGCAATTCGAAGCAGCGATACGCACTGAAGGGCGAGATCGGGCGAGGTGGCATGGGGGCGATCCTCGAAATCTTCGATAGGGATCTTCGTCGCCATCTGGCCATGAAGGTTGTGCTCGGGAGTAGCGGACAGACGGGCGGGAACAAACCTGAGCTCGAAAGCCAACAGCTAGTGCGCTTCTTGGAAGAGGCTCAAGTCACGGGTCAGCTCGACCACCCCGGTGTAGTGCCCGTACACGAGTTGGGCGTCGATGCCGATGGCCGGGTCTACTTCACCATGCGCCTGGTCAAAGGGCAGGACCTCTCAAAGGTCTTTGCCAAGGTCCACGAAGGCGACCCGGACTGGAGCCGTACGCGCGTCCTAGGCGTCCTGTCTAAAGTCTGTGAGGCCATGTCCTACGCGCACGAGAAAGGCGTCGTGCACAGGGACCTGAAACCCGCCAACGTAATGGTCGGTCGGCATGGCGCGGTCTACGTCATGGACTGGGGTCTTGCTCGGGTCGAGGGCCGCGAGGATTCGCACGACCTGCGGCTTCAAGAACAAGCTGAGTCAATCTCTGTATTCGAGGAAGCCCTGCCCTACTCCACCGAGGCACTTGAGGGGGAGCGCCGGGTGCTGGGGAATGATCATCGCAGCACGGTTAAGGCGCGAGCAAACCTCCGTACCCTACACGAACGCTTGCTCGCAGCGCAGCTCGAAGAGCACGGTGTGGACCACCCACTTACCCTTACGGCGCAGCGCAATCAGGCGATCTTCTTTGCAAACTCGAATCAAGAAGCGGAGGCCGAAGCGCTTCTGCTCGACTGTTGGATAGGAATCTGGCGCATCAGGGGGAAGAGCATCTCGATACCCTCCATTTGTTCCACGACCTGGCGACCCTGTATCACCAGCAAGGCCGCATTGGCGAATCAGAGGGGATGTATCTTGAGTGTCTCACCCTGCGCAATGCGGCCCTTGGGGAGAGCAACCCCATGACTCTGGAGTCGCTCGAAGGACTGGCCCAGCTCTATGCAGACA